>NZ_CP024621.1:2251711-2573384 GCF_009846525.1 Halomonas meridiana
TTTTCGCTCACGCGCTGGCGCTTTTTGATCGCGGCCCTTTTATCCCACGCATACGTGGCGTAGGTAATCACGCTGACCGCCACATACCACGCCAGTAGGTAACTTATATAAGTAGGTATCTCTGTCATGGAGAACTACTTGCGCCGGGAAGACGGCTTACCGGAGGCGGCTTTCCCCCCGCTGGGGCGGCCGCCCTTTATCGCGCCCTTACTCGCGCCCGGTTTGCCGTTAGAGTGACTCCCGGGCCTCCCCTTTCCTTTAGTGGCCGGTCTTCCCGCTGACGCTGCTCCTTTGCCGCCTGGCTTACCAGCAGCGGCTCCTTTTGCCTTAGGATCCTTGCGGGCTTTGTTACCCGCACGGGCACCTGAAGAGGCCCTTTTTGCTGTCGGCTTTTTATCCTGCGCGCTACTTCTACCGCCGCTGTAGTTGGGTCGGGCGATGTTTTTCTTCTCAGATGCTTTCTTCTCAGATGCTTTCTTCTCTGGCGCTACATCTGAGGTTTCGGTGAGGGCAACAATAGTCTCGATCTCTTTGGGAGTCAGGTCACGCCAATCCCCCAGCGCCAGCCCTTTCAGCGACACGTTCATGATGCGCGTACGCACTAGCTGGGTGACTTCATAGCCAAAGTATTCGCACATACGGCGAATTTGACGGTTGAGCCCCTGCACCAGAGTAATGGTGAACACAAACGTGGACTCTTTAGCGACATGACACTTTTTGGTCATCTGGCCAAGGATTGGCACGCCACCCTGCATACCGGCAATAAACTCGTCGGTAATCGGTTTATCGACCGTCACCACGTACTCTTTTTCGTGGTTATTGTTGGCACGTAGGATCTTGTTGACCAGGTCGCCATTGTTGGTGAGAAAGATCAGCCCTTGGGAATCTTTATCTAGCCGCCCAATGGGGAAGATGCGCGTTCCGTGCTTCACAAACTCAACGATGTTGTCTTTTTCCGCCGACTCCGTGGTGCTCACAATGCCTACCGGCTTATTCAGCGCGATGAGAACAAGATCCTCCTCTTCCTGCGGCTCGATCTCCTGGCCGTTGACCTTTACTCGATCCCCCGCGACCACCTGATCGCCGGTGGTTGCCCGGCGGCCGTTGATCCACACATTGCCCTGCTCGACGAAGCGGTCCGCCTCCCGGCGGGAGCAGAGGCCGCTTTCGCTTATGTATTTATTGATACGGGTAGATTTTCGTAACGACATAAAACGCCATGTAGCCTAAATAAACGTTAAAAAGAGGAGCCGGGCTGCTTGAGGAATTCGACCTCTTCCGGAGTCGAGGGTCTTCCCAACACCGCATTGCGGTGCGGGTAGCGCCCGAAGCGGTCAATAATCGCCTTGTGGCGTTTCTCGAATTCAAGATTGCTCTCCAGACCCGGCTGATCGAAGAGCCGCATCGCAACGGTATGAATAGCCGCCGACTCGCTGTGCATATAGGGCATATAGAGAAAGCTGCGCTCCACCGCCGACAGCGACTGGTCGGCTCCGCTGGCCACCGCTTCCTGGGCCAGCGCTAACGCCAGCGTGTCGTTGGCAAACGCACGGGCATCGTCGCGGTAGATATTACGAGAGAACTGATCCAGCACGATCACTTCCGCCAGCCGCCCGCGAGCCGAACGACGCCACTCGAAACACTCGCACGCTGCGGCACTCATCAGCACATCACTGAATCGCTCGGCAATCTGCCGATCCATCTCAGCGTCTTTTTTGAACCACTGTGCGGGCGTCAGCTCCTGAAACCAGAAGGCCAACACGGCCTGGGCATCTGTCGTCATGTTCCTGCCTCCCACGCCACATAAAGAAAAGCGCCGCCACCCATCGGTAGCGGCGCAGATAGGCAACTACTAGCTTAGCCCGTGTTACGCAGGCCAGCCGCAATCCCTGCCATGGTGACCATTAATGCGCGGGAGAGATCTGGGCTAATCGCCCCATCAGCATCCCGATTACGCTGCAAAAGCTCGGCTTGCAGACCGTGCAGCGGGTCGATGTAGGGGTTGCGCACGTCAATCGCCTGACGAATCAATGGCGTGTTCTCCAGCAGTTTCTCCTGCTGAAGAATATCTAACACCACGTCTTCCAGCCGCTCGAAGCGTTCACGGAGCTTCTTACCCAGCGCTTTCAGCGACGGCTCGTCCACCAAGCGATGCTCGTAGTAGGCGGCAATCGCCACGTCTGCTTTGGCCAGCAGCATCTCTAACATATCCAGGTAGGTGCCAAAGAACGGCCACTGGGTGCGCATTTCTTGAAGCACTTCACGACCGCCGGACTGCTCCAGGCGGCGGGAGAAGGCTTCGCCACTGCCAAGCCAAGCGGGCAGCATCAGGCGGATCTGTGTCCAGGCAAAAATCCAGGGGATCGCCCGCAGGGTTTCCACGCCACCATCCTGACGGCGCTTGGTGGGCCGCGAGCCTAGCGGCAATCGACCCAGCGCCCCTTCCGGCGTCACAGCACGGAAGTAAGGCACGAAGTCAGGGTCTTCCCGCACCACGCCCACATAAGCGCAGTGGGCCACCTTAGCCAACTGGTCCATCTCCTCACGCCAGTGGGGTTCCGGCGCGGGCGGTGGCAGCAGCGTGGCCTCCAACACCGCACAGGCGTAGATCTCCATGGAGCGCAGCGCGATATCCGGCTGGCCGAACTTGAAGCGGATCATCTCGCCTTGTTCAGTCACTCGCAGGCTGCCGTTCACGGAGCCCGGCGGCTGAGAAAGAATCGCCGCGTGGGCCGGGCCGCCCCCACGGCCCACGGTGCCGCCGCGGCCGTGGAACAGCGTTAGGTCAACGCCGTGCTTTTCGCACACGTTCACCAGCGCCTCCTGGGCGCGGTACTGAGCCCAAGCAGCGGCGAGCTGACCGGCATCTTTGGCGGAGTCGGAGTAGCCGATCATCACCTCTTGGCGGTCTTTCGCCAGGGCGCGGTAGCCCGGCAGCGCCAGCAGCTGATCGATCACATCCCCCGCGTGATCCAGGTCGTTGAGGGTTTCGAACAGCGGCGCGATGGGTAACGTTACCTGCCCACCCACTTCTTTCATCAGCAGCGCCACGGTGAGCACATCAGAAGGCTCGGCGGCCATGGAGATAATGTAAGTACCCAGCGCTTCGGCATGCTCCTGGGCGATCACCTTGAAGGTGTCGATGACTTCCCTGGACTCCGCCGAACACTCCCAGCGGCGGGGAATCAGCGGGCGACGGGACTCAAGCTCCGCGAGCAAAAATTCCTGACGCTGGGTTTCGCTCCACTCCTGGTAATGGCCAAGCCCCAGCGAGCTAGTGAGCTCTTCCATTACTTGGGCGTGGCGGCTGGCTTCCTGGCGAAGGTCGAGTTTGGTCAGCGTGACGCCGAACACGGCCACGCGGCGCAGGGTATCCAGCAGCGCACCGTTGGCAATGGTATCCAGCCCCACGTCGCACAGCGATCGGTAGCAGGCCAGCAGCGGCGCGTAGATTTGGTCGCGGGTTTCAATAATCGGCCCGCCGTCGTAGTTGCGGCCATCCAACTGCGCTTTCGCCCAGTCCCGGGTGGCTTCCATTTTGGTCAGCAGCCGCTTAAGCAGCTCCCGGTAGGGTTCCGCCACATCGCCCACTTCGGCTTTTAAGGCGCTGTTGGCTTTCCACATGGAGAGCTCGGTTTTGAGCTGTTCTAAATCGCGCAGATAGAGATCCGCTGCCATCCAGCGGCCTAGCAGCAGCACTTCCTGGGTCACTTTGGCGGTGACATTCGGGTTGCCGTCGCGGTCGCCACCCATCCAGGAGGCGTAACGAATCGGTGCGGCGTCCAGCGGCAGTCGCTCGCCTGCGGTGTCCAGCAGCAGGTTATCCAAGTCGCGGTGGAAATCCGGCACCGCCTGCCACAGCGAATTCTCGATCACCGCAAAGCCCCACTTGGCTTCGTCTACTGGCGTGGGGCGTTCGTGGCGAATTTCATCGGTGTGCCACGCTTGGCTGATCAACTCTTCCAAGCGGCCTTGGGCACGTGCACCGCGCTCGGGGTAATCTTCCGAGCTCTCAATCGCGGTTAAGCACTCATCAATGGCGTCGTATTTCTGGATCAGCGTGCGGCGAATAACTTCGGTGGGATGCGCGGTCAGCACCAGCTCCACGCGCATATTGGCAAGGGTTTCCACCAGTTTGCGCGGTGAATTACCCGCCTGCTGGGCACGTCCTAGTAGCTCTCCAAGTGCAGGCTGGGAGCCAGGCTTGTAGTCCTCTACCCGACGAAACCGCGCCCGGTAGTGCTGCTCGGCGATGTTGGCCAAGTTTAAGAACTGGTTAAAAGCTCGGGTAACGGGCAACAGATCGCGTTCCGGCAGCTGACGCAGGTACTCGATGAGCTGGCGCTGCTGAAGGGTATCCCCCTGACGACCGCGCTTGGCGTGGGCACGAATGGTTTCAATCTTATCGACAAACGACTGGCCTAAATCATCGGCGATGGTTCGCCCTAGACTGTCGCCCAGAATACGCACGTTATCGCGCAGTGATTCGTGTAGATCATGACTCATTGGCGTGGCCTCCTTGCGGGGTCGCGTTGATGGTTTTGAAATTAGCGTTGTTCTTGGGCTTTCGCGTCTTGCCAGTGGCTTTCCATCTCATCCAGCGAGGCCTCGTTTAAGGGGCGCTCGGCATCGGCAAGCGCGCATTCAACATAGCGAAAGCGGCGCTCGAATTTTGCATTGGTGCTACGCAGGCACTGTTCGGGGTCGGCGCCTAGCGTGCGGGCTAAATTGGTGACAGCAAACAGCAGGTCGCCTACCTCTTCCTGGGCGTGCTGACGATCCCCCGCTGCCAGCGCCTCTTCGACCTCCTCCAGCTCCTCGCGAATTTTGGCCAATACGCCTTCGGCATCAGGCCAATCAAAGCCAACCCGGGCGGCGCGTTTGGAGAGCTTGGCGGCGCGGCTAAGGGCGGGCAGCGTGCGGGGCACATCGTCCAACACCGACGGGGCTTGGGTGGCTCGTTCGGCGCGCTCGTCGGCTTTAAGGGCTTCCCAGCGGCTGTTCACCTGCTGGGTTTTGACCTCGTCGGCACTCACGCCGGGCGGGCGGCGGGAAGCCAGCGTGCCGTCTGGGAACACATGGGGATGACGGCGCAGCATTTTGGCGGTCAGCGTATCGACGATATCGTGAAAGTCGAAGCGCTGCTCTTCTGCGCCAAACTGGGCGTAATACACCACTTGAAACAACAGGTCGCCCAGCTCGCCGGGCAGCTCATCAAAAGCGCGACGCTCGATAGCGTCAGCCACTTCATACACCTCTTCCAGGGTATGGGGCACGATGCTGTCCCAATCCTGTTTAATATCCCACGGGCAGCCCTGCTCCCGGTCGCGCAATACGGTCATCAGAGTGAGCAAATCGTCCAGGGTATGGCGCATCAGGCCCCTCCTTTACGGGCACTTTTTTCAGGGTCGGCATTACGCAGGCGGCGCACTTCGGTCACGTTAGGCAGCTGCTGGATACGCGAGAACAGCCTGCCGAGGGACTCCAGGCCGTCGACTTCCAGCGTAATCCGCAGCCGGGCAATGCCTTCATCGGTATCGGTGAGGGTGTTGACCGCCAATACATTGACCTTCTCGTTGCCTAGTAGGCCCGTCACATCACGAAGTAGCCCAGAGCGGTCCCAGGCTTGAATCTCGATGGTCACCGGGTAGCGGGTGTGTGCCCGCTCGCCCCACTCGACTTCGATAATGCGCTGGGGCTCTTCCATGCGCAATTGGAGAATATTGGTGCAATCCTGGCGATGCACGGTCACACCGCGACCCTGGGTAATAAAGCCCACAATCGGCTCACCGGGCACCGGGCGGCAGCAGTTCGCCATGCTGGTTTTCAGGTTGCCCACCCCAAGCACAGTAATGTCGCTTTGGGTGGCCTTACTGGGCTGGCGGCGGGGCTTGGCCAGCAGGCGGTCCAGCTGCTCTTGGTCGTCGGTTTCACCAAACAGCTGCTGGGCCTGGTGCAGCACTTGGCCGATGCGCAGGTCGCCCGCCCCCAGCGCCGCGTACATATCGTCGGCGTTTTGGTAGTTGACGGCTTTGGCGAGCTTGGGCAGGTCCAGCCCTTCTACGTCCAAGCGGCGCATTTCGCGCTCGAACAGCGCGCGCCCTTCGTCCAGGTTCTGGTCGCGGGCCTGGTGCTTAAACCACGCTTGAATTTTGGCCCGCGCCCGGGAGGTGCGCACGTAGCCCAAACTGGGGTTGAGCCAGTCGCGACTGGGGCCGCCTTTGGTGGCGGTGAGAATCTCGATTTGCTGGCCGGTTTTTAGCTTGTAGGTCAGTGGAACAATGCGCCCATTAATCTTGGCCCCTCGGCAAAGATGACCTATTTCGGTATGCACGCGGTAGGCAAAATCGATAGGCGTGGCGATGCGTGGCAGGTCAATCACGTGACCATCGGGCGTGAAGACATAGATGCGATCGGGGGCAACATCGCTGGAGAGGCCTTCGCGTAGATCGCCAAAGCCGCCCACTTCGTCCTGCCACTCCAACACTTGGCGCAGCCAGGCGATTTTCTCTTCGTAGCTGCGGCTTTTGGCGTTGGTATCGTGGCCTTTGTAGCGCCAGTGGGCGCAGACGCCCAGCTCCGCTTCATCGTGCATGCCAAAGGTGCGAATCTGAATTTCCAGCACCTTGTTTTCAGGCCCCATGACGGCAGTATGCAGCGACTGATAGCCGTTTTTCTTAGGGTTGGCGATGTAGTCGTCAAACTCGTTGGGCACATGGTGCCAACGGGAGTGAACGATGCCTAACACGGTGTAGCAGTCGGTGACTTCCGGCACCAGAATGCGCACGGCGCGCACGTCGTGCACCTGGGAAAAATCAATCCGCTTGCGCTTCATTTTGCGCCAGATGGAGTAAATGTGCTTAGCCCGACCACTCACGTCATAGCGGTGAATATGCTGAGCTTCCATCAAGCCTTTAAGGGTTTCCACCACGTCGTGGATATAGCGGTCGCGATCAAGGCGCTTTTCCGCTAACAGCTTGGCGATGGCTTTGTAATCTTCTTCATGCAGGTAACGGAAAGAGAGGTCTTCCAGCTCCCATTTGATCTGGCCAATGCCGAGGCGGTGCGCCAGCGGCGCGTAGATATCGGCCACTTCTCGCGCAACCTGTAGGCATTTCTCACGGGGGGCGTCTTTGACTTGGCGCAGTGCACAGGTGCGCTCGGCAATTTTGATCAGAGCGACGCGCACGTCGCCGACCATATTCACCAGCATTTTGCGCAGGTTCTCCTGCTGGTTGTGCTGGCTCATGCCATGGTTAGGTGCCAATGGGTAGCTGATGGCGGCCATTTGCAGCACGCCGTCGATAAGCTTAGCGACTTCATCACCAAAGCGTTTGCCCACGGCCTCCAGGCTTAGCAGCCCTTCGCGCACAGCGCGGTAGAGCACGGCGGCTTCCAGCGTTGCCTGGTCGAGCTTGAGGTCGGCGAGAATATCCGCCATCTCAAGACCCATGCGGAAGCTAGAACCCGGCGACAGCCACACGCGATGGGTACGAGGGGCTTCTCGCTCTAGCTGCTCGGCAAGCTCGCAGGCTTGCATCAAGCGCTCGGGTTCACGTAGGCGCACATCGTCTTGAAGGCGCGTTAACCATTGTTGTATGTCCACCTTTCCGCTTTCTGTTAGCGGCTGGTCTTCACGCACTTTCACCATGACTATGACTCATCCTTTCAGGGTGGCAGCCTCCACACCGCTGCCACCAAAGCTTGCTGCAAAGGGCAAACTAGCCCGCGTATTCAAACAGCATCAGCGTTTCCATGTGGGCAGTGTGCAGAAACATGTCCGCCACTGCGACGTGCTTGATGCGATATCCCGCATGCACAAGGTGTGCCGCATCACGCGCAAGCGTGGCCGGGTCACAAGAAATATAAGCAACCTTGGCCACTTTATGGCGACCCACTGCTTGGCATATGGCTTCTGCACCGTTGCGCGGAGGGTCTAACACCAAGGCATCCACCGGATGCTCGCGTAGCAGTGCTTTCACCGCCGCCACATCGTTAAGATCCGCCTGCTGGGCGCTCACGTTAAGCTGGTTGAGCGTTGCGTTAGCGCCTAAGCGCTGCACCATTGCGGCGTTCCCCTCTACCGCGTGCACGCTCGCACCCGCTGCGGCCAGAGGCAGACTGAAGTTCCCCATCCCCGCAAACAGATCTAGCAACGCCATCCCAGGCGCTGGCTTTAGCCATGCTACCACTTGGGAGACCATCTTTTGATTGACCTCGGCATTTACCTGTAAAAAATCACCGGGGGCAAACTGCAATACCAGTTCTTCTGCAGTGGTGCCAGGCGCGGGCACAATGCCTAGCGCACTCATAGCAAAGCGCTCTTCCAGTGCTGGCTCTGCACCATGCCAGTGCAGCGCGGGGGACTCTCGCCCTAACCACATGCCTAAATTGACCTGCTGCTCGGCAGCAAACGTTTGCCAACGCTGCCAATCCTGGGGCTGCTGCTTTAGCTGCCTAATAAGTACTACCGTGGTTTGCGGCGTAGACAGCAGCTCAATATGGCCCACCGCACGGGGAGCCTCTAACTGAGTGAGCAGCTGCTTTAGCGGCGTTATCAGCGTTTGTAGCGCAGGCACCAGCACATGGCAGTGATCAATATCTACCAGTCGGTGGCTATTGGCTGCGCGAAAACCAAGCCGCACGTTGTTCTGGCTATCGACCTTGACGCCTAGCCGCGCCCGGCGCCGATAGTGCTCTTGATGACCATTGATCGCTGAGATATCGCTGAGCTTTATGCCCTGGCGCGCCATTAACTCTGTCACCACCTCACGCTTGTGAGCACGCTGCGCGTCTACCGCCAAGTGCTGTAAATCACATCCGCCACAGTGGCCAAAATGCCCGCAGGGGGCGTTACTCGCTGCGACGAGGAGGTCATCATCGTTTTGATATGAGCTTCATCAAAGCGCTTGCGAGTGACGTGCACCGCCACTTCCACCTGTTCGCCAGGCAGCGCTTGATCCACAAACACGGTTTTACCCGCAGGGTTGTGGCTAACGCCTCGCCCATCGTGGGCCAGCCGCTCAATGACCAGCGGCGCTGAAGCATCCTGCGGGGCTGCCTGCTTAGCGGGCGCAGGTTGGCTGCTTGGCGTTCGCGCCAGCCCAGAGTGGCCGGAGGCGGGCCTAGGCGGCCGCCGCTTACCCAACATAGCCATCTATACCTCCGGAGCGAATAAGCCCGTAGAGAGATAGCGATCCCCACGGTCACAGACAATAAACACGATGACCGCATTCTCGGTTTGTTCAGCAATACGCAGCGCGCCTGCCAGGCTGCCGCCCGAGGAGACACCCGCAAAAATGCCCTCTTCACGCGCTAGGCGACGCATATGCTCTTCCGCTTCCTGCTGACGAATATCAAGCGTCGTATCCACACGCGGTGCTTCAAAAATGGCCGGCAAATACTCCTGCGGCCAGCGGCGAATACCGGGGATGCTAGCGCCATCAGCAGGCTGTAAGCCGACGATTTGAATCGCGCTATTTTGCTCTTTCAGGTAGCGCGATACGCCCATGATGGTGCCCGTGGTGCCCATGGAGCTGACAAAGTGGGTCACTTCACCGCCGGTTTGCCGCCATACTTCCGGCCCGGTGGTGCGGTAGTGGGCCAGCGGGTTATCCGGGTTGGCAAACTGGTTTAGCGGTTTGCCTTCACCCCGTGCAATCATGGCATCTGCGATGTCACGGGCCTCTTCCATGCCGCCTTCTTTACTGGCACTGATCAGCGTTGCGCCGTAGGCGGCCATCGCCTGCTTACGTTCAGTGGAAGCGTTTTCCGGCATGATCAGGGTCATTTTGTACCCTTTGATCGCCGCCGCCATGGCAAGCGCAATACCCGTGTTACCCGAGGTGGCCTCAATCAGCGTATCCCCTGGGGTAATCTCTCCCCGGGCTTCTGCTTCCCTCAGCATCGAGAGCGCCGGACGGTCTTTGACCGACCCCGCCGGATTATTGCCCTCTAATTTGGCAAGCAGGGTATTGTTCTTACCAGCGCTAATTCGCTTCAAGCGAACCAACGGCGTATTGCCGACCACATCTTCAAGCGTGGGATAATTCATCGAACATTCCTTATCGTAACCGTTATGCTGCATTATATCGGTGCTGCCTGTGAGTGGACAGGCAACCTTCCAGATTCGACGAGCTTCTTTCATGTCATTAAACACGCGCCTGCTGTTCGCTCTGCTTGGTTTTCCCTTACTCGTGTATGCCGTCATGGCGGTGCTGTTGGTGCTTCAGAGTGAGCACACTGGCCGCAACGTGCTCGAAGACCGACTGACCAGCGCTGGCGAACTGCTGGCCCCCAGTCTGGGGAGCGCCATGACCGATGGCGACTTGCCGCGTTTGGAGACACTGGCCCGCCAGCTTTTGGAACATCGTGGCCTGCGGGCGGTGACGCTGTTCGACGAACAGGGCAACCGGCTGCTGGTACTGGGCCGTTCGATGCCGCCTCCGCCGCGCCTGCACGCCCCCGAGGCGACCACTCTCGCCAAAGAGGAGGATGTCTGGCGTCTTCAGGTGCCGCTCACCAGTGAAACAGTGGGCGGCACTAGCCGCGTCACCAACGGCTGGCTGGAAGCAGAGATGGACATCCGCGCGCTGACCCTGGAGCGCTACCGATTGATCGCCAGCTTGAGCCTCGGTGGCATGCTTCTCGGGTTGGTGCTGTTCCTGGTGGCCTTTGCGATCAGCCGCTACGCCAGCCGCCCTATCGAAGAGGCCAATCAGGCCCTCTACCGCTTGTCTCGGGGCGATTACAGCTTGGTCATGTCCAACGCCAAGCCTACCGAGTTCAAGCAGTTAGCCAATCATATCAACCGGCTGGCCGAGCATTTCCAGCAAGCCCAGCGGGATATGCAGAGCCAAATCGAGCAGGCCACCAGCGAGCTGCAGGAGTCGATGGAGACCATCGAAGAGCAAAACATCAAGCTGGATCTGGCCCACCGCAGCGCGCTTCGCGCCAACGCCGTCAAATCCGAGTTCTTGGCCAACATGAGCCATGAAATACGCACGCCGCTCAATGGCATCGTCGGCTTTTGCCGCCTGTTAGGGCGCTCCTCGCTGGATAGCCGCCAAAAAGAGTGGTTAGAGCACGTGCGGCGCGCCTGCGACAACCTGCTGATGCTGGTCAACGATGTCTTGGATTTCTCCAAGCTGGAAGCCGACCGGCTTACGCTGGAAGAAGTGGACGTCGATATCGTCGCCTTGGTGGATGAGATCATTGGCTTACATGCCCCCGAAGCGCAGCGCAAGCAGCTCCATTTGGTGGCCATGGTATACGACGACGTGCCCACGCCGTTATGTGGCGATCCGCTGCGCATTCATCAGGTGCTGAACAATTTGTTGGGCAATGCGATCAAGTTCACCACCGAAGGTGACGTGATCGTGCGTGTTATGCTGGAAAACCAGGAGGGGCAGCACGTCGTCCTGCACATCAGCGTCAGCGATACGGGCATCGGGCTAAGCGAAGAGCATCAGCAACAGCTCTTTAGCGCTTTTTCCCAGGCAGAGCCCAGCCATTCGCGGCAGTTTGGTGGCAGTGGCCTGGGACTCACCATTTGTCGTCAGCTCATTCAACGTATGGGTGGCGAGATCACCGTCGACAGCGAACTCGGCAAAGGCTCGACGTTCTCCTTCACTCTGCCGCTGTTAGCTCACCTTGCCGATGAACGCCCCCCCGAGCTGACGCTCGACGGTCCGATCATCCGTCTTCACGAACCGCACCTGCCTACCCGCAACGTGCTCGAACACCTGCTGGAGCGCTGGGGGGCGCGGCCGGTCTCGTTCATCGACGCGGGCAATGAATCACTGCTGATTTTATGCCTGGCAACAGAGGACTTTAGCGAAGAGCGACGAGGATATTGGCAGTCGGTCATCGAACAGACGCCCTGCCCGGTGCTGGTTCTGGCCAATACCACCAGTTTCGATCTGCCCAGCTGGCCACTGCCTCACGGCGGCGAAATGCTGTGCAAGCCGTTTACCCGAGCACAGCTTGCCACGACCCTGCGACACCTGCTGCAGCCCCAGACGCTCAGCGCTCCTACCCATAGCTCCGTGGCGAAAGCGTTGCCTGCGCCGCGCTTGACGATTCTGATCGTCGACGACAACGCGCCCAACCGCGAACTGCTCAAAGCCATGTTAGAGAGCGAAACGATACGTATCGTGCTGGCCGATAGCGGCCATGAAGCGCTGGAGTTCGCCAAGCGCGCCACCGCTGACATGGTGCTCATGGATATTCGTATGCCCGGTATGGATGGCATTCAAACGACTCAGGCACTGCGGCGTATCGACAATAGCTGGGCACGCTGTCCCATCATTGCCGTCACGGCTCACGTCTTGAGCAACGAACGCCAGCAGTGGTTGTCCGAGGGACTGGACGACGTCATGGTCAAACCCATCGACGATGTCCAGCTTCAGCAGTTACTCCACCGCTTTTTAGGGGTGGTGCCTCCATCCTCTTCCAAAGAGGAAACGGCCTCCGCTCGCCCCATGCACGCCCCTAGCGAGCCTCCCAGCTCGCTACCTGCCGTCGATTTGACGTTGGGGGCTCGCCTGGCGGGTGGCAAAGAATCGCTGGCCAAACAGCAACTGGTGCGGCTTATCGACAGCCTACCCGAAAGCGAACAGCACATTCGCAGCGCTTTCGCAGAAGGCGACTTGACGACGTTACTGGATTGGGTGCACGGCTTGAACGGTGCCAGCCGCTACTGTGGCGCCCCCGAGCTTGCGCTGCTGGTGGAAACTTTGGAAACACGTCTGCGCACCAGTGGACTGCGTCATGTGGAGACACTGCTAGACGAGTTATATACCGCCATCGCGCGGCTCAGCGAGGAGCGCGCCACGTTGGTGGCAGAGTGATGCGACGCTAGCGCTCCAGCACTACGAAGGCGACGGCGTAATCGGCTTCGTCGCTGAGGGTAATATGAGCCGCCGTGGCACCGCTGGCGTCAAATAGACGCTGAGCTTCGCCACTGAGCTTGAGACTAGGCTTACCCAGCGCATCGTTGAGTACCTGTATCTCGCCCCACTGCATGCCCTGACGAAGCCCCAAACCTAACGCTTTCACGAAAGCCTCTTTGGCCGCAAAGCGTTTCGCCAGATAAGCCGTCGCCTGTCCTTTCGACTGCCAAGCACGCTGCTCGTCTGGCCCTAAGATACGCTGTGCAAAGCGGGGGCCGTGACGGGTCACGGCCTGACGAAAACGCTCGACCCGGGCGATGTCCGAGCCAATCCCGACGATCATGTTAGTGACCGCAGCAAGAGTGACCGTCACCGTGACCGTGGTCATGGTCGTGTTCGTGAGCATCCAGGGCGGCCATCAAACCCGCTTCCTGCCCCGCAATGATCAAACGCTTCATCTCCTGAACGGCGTCCTTCAATCCGACGAATAGCGCGCGAGCGATGATGGCGTGGCCAATGTTGAGCTCGTTGACGCCGGGTAGCGCGGCAATGGCTTCCACGTTGTGATAATGCAGACCGTGTCCGGCATTGACCACCAGGCCTAACGACACAGCATGCACCGCCGCCGCACTCAGGCGGTCATACTCAGCGTTGGCCTCGGCGCTCCCAGGTTTTGCTTCGGCATAAGCCCCGGTATGCAACTCAATGGTGGGTGCTCCGGTACGTTTGGCGGCGTCGATTTGCGCCTCGTCCGGGTCGATGAACAGCGACACATCGCAGCCCGCAGCCGTAAGACGCTGGCAGGCACTGGCGATCTGTTCGAAGCCCCCGACCACATCCAACCCGCCTTCGGTGGTCAACTCTTCGCGCTTTTCGGGCACTAAACACACGTGCGCTGGGCGCACCTCTTCCGCCAGCGCCAGCATCTCCTCGGTAACGGCCATTTCCAGGTTCATGCGCGTGTTGAGCACTTCCGCCAGCAGTCGAACGTCGCGGGGCTGAATATGGCGACGGTCTTCGCGCAGATGGACGGTAATGCCATCAGCGCCCGCCTCTTCAGCCAGCAGGGCTGCCTGGACCGGGTCGGGGTAGCGCGTGCCGCGGGCTTGGCGCAGCGTGGCAATATGGTCGATGTTAACGCCGAGTAAAATCCGTGGGGGGTGCATGAAGAACTCCAATCTGTGAATGGCAGTAGATGACGATTGCGATCAGTGGTAACGGTAGCTTACGGGCGCTGGCGACGGCGGGCCAAATCCAGCATCAGTTCACGAGAACGTAGCGCGGTAGGCCCCAAATGAGGGGCCAATGCGGCCCGCATGACCGCCTTGAGCGCACTCGCCAAGCCTGTCGGCTGCCAATCACCCTGCTCGATGTAGCGTAAGGTGCGCCCTTCGATACCTTGCTCTGCGGCCATGAACGCGCGGCTATTCGCATCAAAACGGTAGCGCTGATGTGGGTCCAGCGCCCCGCCGTCGGGGGTGCAAAACCGAGGCGTAGCGTCGAGCACGTCCAAAAGCGCCCATTCGTAGCGCCTCAGCGCCAGCCCCCGCTCAGCAGGCACCGGTAGTGCGTCGAGCAGCGCGCTATAGAAGGCGAAGACATCGGTGGCGTTCAGTTCGAGGGGCAGTAAACGGGTAGCAATTTCGTTGGCATATAGGCCGCACAGAAGACCTTCGCCCGCCAGCAGCGCGGTGTGCCCACGGGACTCCATCAACGTGAGGCGCTTCAGTTCTCGATCTCCCCGCCAGGACACGAACAGCGGAGTAAACGGCTGCAGCCGCTGGCGAGATTTAGAGCCGGGGCGCTGGCCACCGTGGGCCACCGCCCGGATGCGGCCATGATTGAGCGTCAATAAATCGACCAGCGCGCTGGTTTCACGGTATGCCCGACGGTGCAGCAGAAACGCAGGCTCGGCGGTCATGGTCGCACTCAATCGAGATCGTAACCCAGGCTCTTCAGCGCTCGCTCGTCATCCGACCAGCCACGCTTCACCTTCACCCACAGGTTGAGCATGACTTTGGTGCCCAGCGCACGTTCCATATCTAGACGCGCTTCACGGCCAATGCTCTTGATCCGATCGCCGTTCTCACCGATCAGGATCACCTTCTGCCCCTGGCGCTCCACCAAAATCAGCGCGCTGATATGGGTGACGCGCTCGGTTTCGCGAAACTCTTCGATCTCTACCGTCATCTGATAAGGCAGCTCGTCGCCTAACTGGCGCATGACTTTTTCACGTACCAGCTCAGCCGCCATGAAGCGCAGGCTCTTATCGGTGATTTGGTCTTCCGGGAAGAAGTGAATGCTCTCCGGCAGGTGCTTGGCGACCTCTTCTTCCAGCGTCTCGACTTGGGTACCGTGCTTGGCGGAGATGGGCACCACGGCGGCAAATTCGCGGCGTGCCCCCACATCTGCAAGCCAGGGCAGCAGGTCGCCTTTATCCTGAAGGCGGTCGACCTTGTTAACGGCCAAGATGACCGGCGCCTTCACATGCTCCAAGCGTTTCAGGACGGCTTGATCTTCGTCCGTCCAGCGGGTGCGGTCGATGATGAACACGACGCAGTCGACATCGCGAAGCGCTTGCGTCGCCGCTTGGTTCATGAAGCGGTTGATGGCTTTGTTGCGATCCTTGGACATGATGTGCATGCCCGGCGTATCGACGTAGATGAACTGCGTTTCATCGACGGTTTTGATCCCCATCACCTGGTGGCGCGTGGTTTGCGGCCGCCGTGACGTGATCGAGATTTTCTGCCCCAGAATCCGGTTCATGAGGGTTGATTTGCCTACGTTGGGTCGGCCAACGATGGCCACGAATCCGCAGGTTTGGCTCATGATTTGTCTCCAGGGGGTTGTTCGAGGTAGGACAATGCTTCTTCCGCGGCCTGCTGTTCAGCGTGGCGGCGGCTGGGGCCTTTACCAGTGGTATGCTCGCTTAGCAGCTCGATGTAGCACTCCACGGTAAAGGTCTGGGCATGCGCCTCTCCCTTCACAGAGACCACTTCATAGCGCGGAAGCGCCGCTTGGCGCGACTGCAAAAATTCTTGTAAGCGGGTTTTGGGATCTTTCTGGGTATCTTGTAGCGAGATGTTTTCCAGACGCTCGGCGTACCACGCCAGCACACGCTCGCGGACGGCATCCATACCGGCATCCAGATAAATCGCGCCGATCACGGCTTCTACGGCGTCCGCCAGAATCGACTCCCGGCGGTGTCCGCCGCTTTTCATTTCCCCGGACCCAAGCCGTAGGCACTCGCCAAAGGCCATTTCGCGGGCCAGTTCGGCCAGGGTCTGGCCTTTGACCAACCGGGCGCGCAGGCGAGACAGCTGCCCTTCCCGCGCCTGGGGAAACCGCTGAAACAGCGCTTCGGCGATGACGAAATTGACGATGGAGTCACCTAGAAATTCCAGGCGCTCATTGTTGCGACCACCGTAGCTGCGATGGGTCATGGCCAGTTCCAAAAGCGTTGGGTCGCCAAAGGTATGGCCGATTCGTCGGCAAAAAGCGGTTAAGGAATTACTCACAGTGCTCCTACGTCATTGACGTTAACTAAGATAACCACACTAACGGTTTGTACATTATGCTGGTTCATTCGATACGCCGTACGCTGGTGAAACTGGGAAGACCACCGTCCCAGTGCATCCAGACCGCAAAGGCGCGCCCTACGATGTTCTCTTCGGGCACGAAGCCCCAGTAGCGACTGTCGTTGGAGTGGTCGCGGTTATCCCCCATCATGAAGTAATGGCCTTCGGGCACGACCACCTCGCGCATTTGCGGGCCTGGGTCACGGGGATTGTTGTAGATGAAATGGCTGACTTCCCCCAACTGCTCCTCAAGCAGCAGCTGCTGAGGCGACAGCGCGGGCCCTTCTTCGATCAGCGCTTTGGCAATGGGCTCACCATTGACGTAAAGCTGCTTGCCCTCGTAGCGAATGCGGTCGCCGGGCAGACCCACGACGCGTTTGATGAAATTCACCGATGGCTCTTCGGGAAAGCGGAACACCATGACATCGCCTCGCTCTGGATCGTCCACTTCCAAGAAGCGATGATGAACGACCGGCAGACGCAGTCCGTAAGCGAATTTATTCACGAGAATAAAATCGCCCACTTCTAACGTGGGCTTCATGGAGCCGGAAGGAATCTGAAACGGCTCGATGATGAAGCTGCGTACCACCAGCACGACCAGCAAGACAGGAAAGAACGAACGGGAGTAGTCAACGGGCCACGGCTCTTTTAAGAGCTTCTCCCGCGTCGGCGCATCCAAGCCTTCCATGGTGGCTTTTTCCGCCTTGGCCACACGCTCACGGCGCTTTGGCCGAAGCACCAGCACATCCAACAGGTAAATGGCCCCGGAGAGCGCAACGGCGAGTACCAGTAGTAGTGAAAAATCCATGTGGGGTTCGTATCCCTAGTCGTTAACCTTGAGCACAGCAAGGAAGGCATCCTGGGGAATTTCGACACGCCCCACCTGTTTCATCCGTTTCTTACCGGCCTTCTGTTTCTCTAGCAGCTTTTTCTTACGGCTAACGTCGCCGCCGTAACACTTCGCCGTGACGTTTTTACGCAGCGCCTTCACCGTGGAGCGGGCCACGACTTGGCCACCAATCGCCGCCTGGATCGCGACGTCGAACATTTGCCGTGGGATCAGCTCTTTCATCTTTTCCACCAGCAAGCGACCGCGCGAGTGGGCATGGTCACGGTGAATGATGACCGCCAACGCATCGACTTTGTCGCCGTTGATCAAGACATCCAGACGTACCAGCTTCGCGGCTTCGAAACGTTCGAAGTTGTACTCCAGCGAGGCGTAGCCACGAGAGATGGATTTTAAACGGTCAAAGAAGTCCATGACCACTTCGGACATGGGCAGCTCGTAAGTAAGCTGGATCTGATTGCCCAGGAACTGCATGTCGAGCTGGGTACCGCGGCGCTGCTCGCACTCGGCGATGACGTTGCCGACGAATTCCTGCGGCACCAGAATGCTGGCCCGCACGATGGGCTCACGCATCTGCTCCACATCGGCCATGTCGGGCAGTTTGGAGGGGTTGGAGACATACTGAATGTCGCCATTCTTCATGGCCAGCTCGTACACAACCGTCGGCGCCGTGGTGAGCAGGTCCAGATCGTACTCACGCTCCAGACGCTCCTGGATGATCTCCATGTGCAGCGTACCGAGGAAACCCACGCGGAAGCCGAAGCCCAGCGCATCGGAGTTTTCCGGCTCATACTCCAGCGACGCGTCGTTGAGAGCCAGTTTTTCCAGGGCATCGCGGAAGTCTTCGTAATCGTCTGCGCTGACCGGGAACATACCGGCATAAACCTGAGGCTTCACTTTCTGGAAACCGGGGAGACGCGGTACGTCTGGCGTCTTGGTATGGGTAATGGTATCCCCCACCGGCGCGCCGTGAATCTCTTTGATACCGGCGACGATAAAGCCAACCTCACCGGCGCGAAGAATATTGGTCTCTTTGCGCAGCGGTGTGAAGATACCGACTTCGGTGGCGTTCCAGTCGCGACCCGTCGACTTGATACGGATCTTGTCGCCTTTGCGCAGCGTGCCGTCGAACAGGCGCACCAGCGACACGACGCCCAGGTAGTTATCGAACCAGGAGTCGATGATCAGCGCTTGCAGCGGTGCTTCGGGGTCCCCCTTGGGCGGCGGAATGTCACGCACCAGCCGTTCGAGCAGCTCGTTGATGCCGATACCGCTTTTTGCCGACACTTGGCAGGCATCCGTGGCATCCAGGCCGATGATCTCCTCTACCTCCTGAGCAACCCGGTCCGGGTCGGCCTGGGGCAGGTCGATCTTGTTCAGAACGGGCAGCACTTCTAGGCCCTGTTCGATGGCGGTGTAACAGTTGGCCACCGACTGCGCTTCCACCCCTTGTGCCGCATCGACGACAAGCAGCGCCCCTTCACAGGCGTAGAGTGAGCGCGACACTTCGTAGGAGAAGTCGACGTGCCCTGGCGTGTCGATGAAGTTGAGCTGGTAGACCTGGCCATCGGCAGCGGTGTAGTCCAGCGTCACCGACTGCGCTTTGATGGTAATGCCCCGCTCACGCTCGATATCCATGGAGTCGAGCACTTGCTCCTTCAGCTCACGTTCTGTCAAACCGCCACAGGTCTGAATCAAACGGTCAGAGAGCGTCGATTTACCGTGGTCGATGTGGGCAATGATGGAGAAATTGCGAATATGCTTGAGCTTTCCGCTGGAAACGTCATGAGACATCGAGTGTGTTCTGCCTTATTGGTACGCAAGCGTAGGTGTTGCGGCGCTGGGCCGAAGGGCGAAAAACGGAAACCGCACCACTGCATTGCCAAAGTTCATCAAAAGATAAGCGCTATTGTAGCGATATGCGCGGGATAGGAACAGCAGTCCGGCGAGAACCGCCGGACTGGAGGGAGTGGCGTACAGATTATTCGAGGCGAAGCGCGACGAATAGAGAGCGACCATCGCGATACAAACGCACTGGAATCGCCCGATCGTTAGGCAGCGCTTCGACGATACGCATTAGCTCGTCCGCCGATGCGACACTGCGATGGTCGATACTCACCAGGATATCGCCAGCGCGAAGCCCTGCCTGCGCCGCAACGCTGTCCGGCTCGACCTGACGCACCTCAACGCCGCCATTGATCCCCAAACGCTCACGGGTGGCTTGGTCGATTTCTGCAACGGCCACGCCCAAGCGCACTTGATTGTCGCTGCCCGATGCCGAAGCGGACGCTTGCATATCTGGCCAGCTACCCAGCTCGACGGTTTCCGATACCTGCTCGCCATCACGCATCAGCGTGAGTTCGACATCGTCTCCCGGTGCCACGCGACCAATCAGACGGGGCAGCGTGCTGGAGCGATCCACTTCTTCGCCGTTGACTTCGAGGATCACGTCACCTGCTTGCAAACCACCTTGAGCCGCCGGTCCTTCTGGGTCTAAATCGGCAATCAGTGCTCCAATCGCTTCACTCATACCGAACGACTCGGCCAAGTCCTGCGAGACGGGTTGGATCATCACGCCCAACCAACCGCGATTCACGCGACCATCTTCACGAAGTTGGTCAGCCACATCCATGGCGACGTTGATGGGAATGGCGAACGAGAGCCCCATGAAGCCGCCACTACGGGTAAAGATTTGCGAATTGATACCGATGACTTCGCCTTCCAGATTAAACAGCGGGCCACCGGAGTTGCCGGGGTTAATGGCGACATCGGTTTGAATGAACGGCACGTAAGCATCACGCGGCAAGGTGCGGTTGATCGCGCTCACGATCCCTGCCGTCACCGAGTGATCGAACCCAAACGGAGAGCCAATGGCCGCGACCCACGCCCCCACTTTCAACTCGTCGGAATCGCCCAAATTCAGCACCGGCAAGTTATTGGCGTCGATTTTCAGCAGCGCCACATCGGTTTGCGCATCGCTACCAATCAGTTCGGCGGGCAATTCACGACGGTCGTTGAGGCGCACTAGAATTTCATCGGCATCCTGCACCACGTGCGCATTGGTCATCACATAGCCATCGGCACTGATGATGAACCCCGAGCCGAGCGATTGGCGCTCTTGACTTCGACCACCGCCGCCGCCACTGCCGGGAGGCGTGGGAAAGCTATCGCCAAAGAAGTGACGGAATATTTCGGGGATTTCCTGATTGCCAAACCCCTGTAGGGCCGGGCTTCGCTGGACCGTTCGACTCGTGGAAATATTGACGACACCCGGGGCGGCGTCTTCTACCAGCTCAGTGAAATCGGGCAGCGTTTGCGCATGGGCATGTTGGCCGATCAAGAACATCGCGACCAAGCATATCCATAGTGTCGAGGGGAGAACCAAGCGCTTCATGCAACAGCTCCTAGTCAAGCAGATACGAAACGAAGGGAGTGCAACTCTTAGCGAGCTACGGAACAACTAACTGACCAAGCGCGGCCGGAAGCGTTCCATCCGCCCGCGCATTAGGTATTTAAGGGTCAATACGCTGCACATCAAGGTACCAAAGAACAGCATCACACCTAGCCATTCACGCCCTCCAAGCAGCGAGGCCAACCCTGCCGCCAGCATTGCCAGGAACAGCGGCACGGCATATATCAACAGCGTTAGGTGGCTGACTTGATGCTTGGGCAGCGCAATCGTGACGGTGCTACCTAAGGGATACGCTGCGTGGTGTGAAAGGGGCGAGGGGGAAGGAAGTACGGTGATGCGCTGCTGTTGGCGGCGGGCTAGTAATCCCATACCGCAACCACGTCCCTCGGCGCACTGCTGACAAGTGTTAGCAAGGGAGACATCGACGATCACCCCGGTCTCGGTATGCCCTACTACACTGCCCGTTCTGAATAGCGGCTCGCCTCCAGTGTCAGAGTGTGCCATGGCTAGGGCGCTATACGGACGGATTGCACGATACGCTGCAGCATATCTGGCGGCAGCTCACCAACGCCGACCAGCTGCCAGCACTGCTCACCCTCGGACACCAACGAAATCGCTGCCGTGGAGACGCCCAATCGGTGCACGCCCTCTTCGAGCATGGGTTGCTCGACAGGGCTGACGAAGAGGCTCACCGCTGCCAAACCATCGCTATAGACCCGTTGATTCGTGACCGCTTGCCCTGGCTCCTGTGATTGGGCAATGAAGCCCTCGGGCAGCCAATCGACTTGCCATGAGTGAGACGGACGCTCGGTACTCACATCGCCAGCGACATTGCCCTCATAAAGCGAAGGCGACTGAAGCTGGGTAATTTGAAAGGTTTCTAGTACACGCTCTTGGTGGTCGCTCATGACATGCTTGAGCAGCAGCCCTGTCGATTTATCGACCCACCATGCGTGCAGATAACGCTGCTGATCGCGAGGGGAAAAACGCAGCTCCACCGCGTCACGTCCAGCGACACGCGCATCGTCTTGGAGGGAAATATCATAATGAGAGGCGACGTGTTCCGCCCAGGCTTGCGAGGCGCTGAGCTCGCCACCCTCTTCGGGAGTAAAACTCGCCATATAGCCTGCAATGGAGCGGCGCTCGATACTGACGGAAGGCCCATCCAAATGCTGTACGACCTGCTGACGCACACCCTCTCGAATGCGATGGGATAGCGCCAGCGTTCTGACACCCAGCGCATCGATGGTGACCGCACGTGCCTGAAAATCATAGCAGTGCCCTGCCACCATGCTACGCGCTAACCATGCCTGGGCAGAGTCGGGCACCGAATCGTCGGCAACGGCCGAACAGTCAATGGCGGGCTGCGCATCCGCGTTGACCGAGGAGGGAGCCAGGCTTACAACGACCAGCCCCCACGCCAACGCCAGCGGGACTCCCCAAAAGCTTTTTCTAGCAGTCGCCATACCGATCAAACAGCCTCTTACGTCACGATGAGGTTCAAAACGCGTTAGCGAACTACCGCTGACCCAATGGCTCGGTCACCGATGAACGCATCAGTGGCATCCAGCTGTCGCCACTGCCGTTGGCTGCTCCCTGAGCATGCTGCTCTAGGTACGATTGCAACATGCGCAGTTGATCCACATCGATCGCTGTGGCTTGCTGGGCCATCGTGCCTTGCGGTGCCACCGGCGTTGAGAAGCCCGATTCACTGATATTCATCAAGCCGCCATTGCCCGACTGGCCGTTGATACGAAAAGGCGTCGGCTCGAACATGGGCATTTCAGACGGCATCATTGATGCAGGCTGCGAGGCGCCCAAATTGACCGGCTGCACTTGAGCCCCCACGCTGGACTGCGAGGCGACCGTGTTACTACCTGGCTGAGCAGTGCCGGTCGAGCCGTTACCGCTAAAGAACTGAACGCCGGTAATGACCATCAGCGAAACGGCAGCCGCGACACCAGCACCACGGGCAAAGGAGATGCCACCGGCGCGGGCAGGGGCAGCGACCGTTTCACTCTCCATCACCGGGGCAGGCTCTTCGTTGAGGCGCGCCAGGATGCCTGCCGATAGATCGACACTGACATCGACGCTGCGCTCGCGCTGCATCATGCTGCGTGCCAAATGGTAGCGACGCCATGTCTCTGCCGCATCGGCATCGTCAGGTAGTGATTTCAACACTCGGCGCAATTCAAGCTCATCACTTTCGTTGTCCATCAATGCTGAAAGTGATTCCCGTGTGTTTTGACTCATACTTCACACCCTCACACTGTGTTAGAAGAAGCTCAGCGACCACACGGCTCATGCGTGTTTCAGCCGCAAAACCTCGCAGGCCAAGACCCTGTTACTCAACCATCGCCAGCGCATGGCAATGCGATGGTTTAACGCGATCATGCTAGACAGCCTCTATGACGCTTCACTTGCCAGACAGTTCACTAAAAACGCAAAAACGTAAATATTTGTGACGCCTGCGCCCGATTCATTGGACGCGGCTCATTCGTCTCGACTGTTGCGAGCCGTGGTGACCAGCGGGCGAATATGCTCATCGACGGCCTCCCGCGCGCGAAAAATGCGCGAGCGAACGGTCCCTACCGGGCACTGCATGACTTGCGCAATATCTTCGTAGGCCAACCCGTCCAACTCGCGTAGCGTAATGGCCGTCCGCAAATCGTCAGGTAGCTTTTCGATCGCTTCGAAGACAGCCGCTTCCAGCTGGTCGCGGGCAATGGACGCTTCGGGTGACTCGGCATCCGCCAAGCGACCGCTTTGATCGACGATTTCCGCATCAACGATATCCAAGTCACTGCCGGGCGGCCGACGACCGCGAGACACCAAGTGGTTCTTGGCCGTATTGATAGCGATGCGGTACATCCAGGTATAGAACGCGCTCTCCGCTCGAAACTTACCCAGTGCCCGATAGGCTTTAATGAAGGCTTCCTGCGCAACGTCCTGCACTTCCGCATGGTCGTGCACGTAACGCCCAATCAAACCGATGATTTTGTGCTGGTACTTCTTCACCAGCAGATCAAAAGCACGTGTGTCACCTTTCTGAGCACGCTCAACCAGCTGTTGGTCCGTTTCACGAGTGCCCATTCACACGCTCCTTCTGCTCGTACGCATCGCGCCGAGCATTGTTTCTTTGTCGCCCTGGTGTTCGGGCCTTCACAGCGAGCAGCATAGCGTCCCTTGGGCATCTGTTAATTTTCATGGAGGACATCGGCAGGCGACCTTGGCCTACCCCTCGGTGGTGGTGCGCAAATGAGCTTGCGCCAATGTCATCTAGTGTTACGCGTTCTTAGCAGCGCATCAAGCGCTTACCCCCTTTCTTAAAAACCCTGAGGCTGACATTTTTCCTTAATGCAAAGTTCCGTAACAATTGATTTTTACCACCGTGACGCGCCATAGTAGTGACCACTTTTCGCCCATCGCGCACGCACAGGTAGCAAGATGTCAGATCAACAGGTTAGTAACCTTAACGTCCTGGCCCAGGATGTTCTTACCACGCCCGACGCACTGAAGAGTGCTATCCCCCTAACGGAAAGCGCCGAGCGCTCGGTAATCGAGGGTCGCCAAACCATCCAAAACATTCTGGATGGCAAAGATCCGCGTTTGCTGGTGGTCGTTGGCCCCTGCTCCATTCACGACGTCGAAGCAGCGCTGGATTATGCGCGCCGCCTGCGTACGCTAGCGGACCAGGTCAGCGACAGTTTGTATATCGTGATGCGCGTCTATTTCGAAAAGCCGCGGACGACCGTGGGCTGGAAAGGGTTGATCAACGACCCGCACCTGAACGACTCTTTCGAAATTGACGAAGGGCTGCACATTGCCCGTAAACTGCTGGTCGACTTGGCGGAAATGGGGCTACCGCTGGCCACCGAGGCGCTTGACCCAATCTCGCCCCAGTACCTGCAAGACTGCATTAGCTGGTCGGCCATTGGCGCTCGCACTACCGAGTCCCAAACGCACCGCGAAATGGCCTCCGGCCTCTCCTGCCCCGTTGGTTTCAAAAACGGCACCGACGGTAGCCTGGACGTAGCGATCAACGCGCTGCAGTCCGTGGCGAACCCGCATAACTTCTTGGGCATCAACCAGGCCGGTCAGGTCGCCATCATCCGCACCCGAGGCAATGCCTACGGTCATGTGGTACTACGCGGCGGTAACGGCAAGCCTAACTACGACAGCGTGAGTGTCGCACTGGCAGAGAAAGAGCTGAAAAAAGCCAACCTCTCGGCCAACATCATGATCGACTGCTCACACGCCAACTCGAATAAAGACGCCGCCCTGCAGCCGCTGGTACTGGAAAACGTCACCAACCAGATTTTGGAAGGCAATACCTCCATCATCGGCTTGATGGTGGAATCCAACATTGGTTGGGGCAATCAAAAAGTACCGGCCGATTTGAGCCAGCTGCAGTACGGCGTATCGATCACCGACGCCTGCATCGATTGGGATACTACCGTCGAGACGTTCACTCGCATGAACGAAAAGCTCGCGTCCGTTTTGGCCAAGCGCGCCGCTCAATAACGCGCACCTGCCATCGAAACGTCCCGCCGGGCTGCCGCTCGCCGGGACGTGTTCGTTTCCCATCCCCTAACGCGACCTATCGACTACGCCTGTATATCCCGCTTGAAAGGCGGCAGCGCATCCAACAATGCCTGACCATAGCGCCGCGTGATCACACGGCGATCCAGCAAGGTAATTACCCCGCGATCACTCTCTTTTCGGATCAAACGACCACATGCTTGCACGAGCTTGATCGACGCATCCGGCACGCTGATACGCATAAAGGGATTGCCGCCCTGACTCTCGATCCATTCTGCCAGCGTCGCCCCCACGGGATCATCGGGCACGGCAAACGGTAGCCGGGTAATCACGACATGGGTGAGGTAATCCCCCGGCAAATCGATCCCCTCGGCGAAACTTGCCAAGCCAAAAATCACGCTCCCCTTGCCACCATCCACCGCTGCTCTGTGTCGCTCGATGAGCTCTCGTTTGGGCAGTGCGTCTTGGGCCAAGATGCGCTCTTTTGCCGCGGCAGGCAGCGCTTTTTCGACCGCGCGCAGCTGGGCACGAGAGGAAAACAGCACCAGCGCCGCCTCCTCCTCGCCGAGCTGTGACACAAAGCTCACGATCGCACGCTCATGCGCTTCCCGGTCGCTAGGGTCCGTCGCCTCGGCGGGCACTCGTAAGACGGCGTTGGCATAGTCAAACGGGCTGGGCAGGGCCTGATAGCGGTATCGGTTTGCCAATCCGGCGCGCTCTTGCAACCGCTCGAAGCGGCCCAGCGCCGTTAACGTGGCGGAGGTCACCACGGCCCCGTGGCAGCGGCCCCACAAATGCTTGGCAAGCGTGTGCGCGGCCGACACGGGGCTGGCCGAAAACTCGATCTCTGGCTCCCCCGCCACACGGCTGAGGGTTATCCAGCGCGCGCTCGGTGGGGCATTGGGAGCATCCTGCTCGCTGAACGCTTGCCATAAGGCGTGGGCATCCAGTGCGCGGCCGTGAAGGAGTGCCATCAGCGGCAGCCAGGCCTCGGCTTGATCACGGTCCAAACCGGTTTGCTTATCCGGGTCGAGGCTTTCACGCAAGATATCGCTGATACTCTCCAAACTTCTTGAGAGAGTGGCAAACATGACAAGCAGCTGTTGCGCCTGTTCCCGCAACGCCTCAGGCACTTGGCCTTTCTCAAAACGCTGCTGGTGGCTAGCCTCTTCATCGGCAAGGCCGTTTTCCCGTCCAGCAAGCTGATGCCCCATGCTAAACACGTCGCCCAGCGCGGGCTCCAATCCATGCAGCAGTTCGGGCAACCCGGCCAGCAGTCGGGCAATGGTGGGTTGAACCGCCAGCCCCTGGTGCAAATCCGTCAAACTACTTTTCAGAGTTTTCAACCAGCGCAGACAGCCGTGCACGGCAAAGCGGTGGGCAAAGTGCGATAGCGCTTTGTCCGGCAGGTGGTGGCCTTCGTCGAAGATAAAGATGCAGTCAGCGGGGTCCGGCAAAATGGCACCGCCACCAAGCGCCAAGTCCGCCAACACGAGATCGTGATTGGCGACGATAACGTCAGCATTCTCCAGCTCTCGACGCGAGCGGAAAAAGGCGCAGGCACCGAAGTGGCCGCAGCGGCGACCGGTGCACTGGCGGTGGTCGACCGTCAGCTGTCGCCAGTGCGCGTCCTCGATCGACACCGGCCAGGTATCGCGGTCGCCTTCCCAATCGCCCTTCCCGTAGGCGTCGGCCATATCGGTCGCCAGGACGTTGAAGTCGCTGCTATCGGCTTGCAACGACTGCTCGAACAGCGACAGCGTTGGGTTGGGCTCACTGCCCTCCAAAGCTTGATCCAGCCTAGCCACGCAAACGTAACGTCCGCGTCCTTTGGCTAGAGCGTAGCGAAAGGCCACGCCGCTATGGCTCGCCAGTGAAGGTAAATCTTGGTTGAGCACCTGCTCTTGAAGGGCCACGGTGGCCGTCGACACGATGAGCCGTTTGCCCTGTGCCTTGGCGATGGGCAGCCCCGCAATGAGATACGCCAGTGTTTTGCCCGTGCCGGTACCGGCCTCCAGCACGCACACATGACTATCGCTAACGCGCTTTCCTTCGCTGTCGCACTCGATGTCCCCCAGCGTTCGGGCGATTTCGGCGATCATCAAGCGCTGCCCGTAACGGGGTGTGAGCTCGAGCTTCTCCACCACGTTACGGTAAGCCTGCTGAATATCGTTTTTTAGCGCGTCATTCAGCATTCGAATTACAGCATACCTTCCGGCGGGTGTTCGCAGGGCAGCTTACCGTTGATATAGCGCTCAATCTCTGGCAAGGAGAACGCGTCCTCTTCGCCCACGAAGCTGATCGACACGCCTTTGGCCCCTGCACGGCCGGTACGACCGATGCGGTGAACATAATCTTCCGGATCTTCGGGCAGCGTGTAGTTGATGACGTGACTCACATCTTCGATATGAATGCCACGGCCGGCCACGTCGGTGGCTACCAGCACCTGCACCTCCCCTTCGCGGAAGCTTTCCAACGTCTTGATGCGCTGATTCTGCGGTACATCACCAGACAGCATGGCCGCACTGACCCCGGCTTTTTTCAGCAGGTCGTCGAGTTTGCGCACGAGATCCCGGCGGTTACCGAACACCATGACACGCTCGAAGCTCTCCTGCTCCAGTAGCTTCACCAGCAGCCGCTGTTTGTCGTCGTCGGAAACGAGGTAAACACGCTGATCGATATCTGCCTGATTCTCGACGGTCACCTCGATCTCGACATGCGCCGGATTGAGCGTCCACTGACTCGCCAGATTGAGAATATCGTCCGTGAAGGTGGCCGAGAATAGGAACGTTTGACGCTCCTCTTTCTTTGGCGTGTAACGAATGATGCGCTTCACATCGGGAATGAACCCCATGGAGAGCATTCGATCCGCTTCGTCGAGCACCAGCACTTCGGTTTCGGAGAGGTCGATATCGCGTTTCTGGTGGAAGTCCAGCAGACGCCCTGGCGTCGCGACCAGGATATCGATCTTCTTACCCAGGCTTTCGCGCTGTTTTTGGTAATCCATACCGCCCACGACGCTGGCGACGTTGAGCTGAGTGAAACGCGCAAGTGCCTTGGCGTCTTTCTCGATTTGCAGCGCCAGCTCACGGGTCGGCGCAATGATCAGCGCACGGGGAGCCCCCGGCTTTTGACCATCCGGCGTCGGCTCTTCGAGGAAGTAAGCCATGACAGAGATCAAAAAGGCGGCGGTTTTACCGGTGCCCGTCTGCGCTTTACCGACGATGTCGCCACCTAACAGGGTGTGGCGCAGCGCTTCCGCTTGAATGGGCGTGCAGTACTCGAACCCCTGAGCATGTATCGCGCGCATCAAAGGCAGCGGCAGATCAAAGTCATGGAAGCGCCACTTGCCGGCGACGGCGGGCACCTGAAACTGACGAAGATCCCAGTTCGACTGACGACGACGCGGTTTCCGACGGCGACGTTTAGGCTTGCGGTTCTGGGCCGATGCTGTGGTCTGTTCCGACTCGCTCATAGGCTGTGTATCTGTCCATTGCTGTGGATGTTAGGCATCACGAAGTGCGCATTGTACCAGGGGTTGGCGATAAGAGCGCGCCCTGCTGTCGAAGGAGCACGCTAGCCTGTTAGAATGAGGCATACATTAACCCAAGGAGCGCGACATGACGCGTAAGAAAAAGACTCGTTCATTGGCGGATAAAGTGACGATCCGCACCGGTCGCCGCAAAGATTATAAAAAGTGGCGCCATGAGAATCCTGATCAAGTGACCTCGTCGCGCCGCTTCGTTGCCAAAAAGCAGCAGCAGCGTAAGCTTCAGGCCGTGCGCAAATTGGCGCGCCAGCAAAGCGGCCAAACGATCGCCATCCATCCTGACAAAGGGGGCGATCACTCACCAGGAGAGCCGTCTTGATGCGTTTGGTTTCGTTCAATATCAATGGGATTCGGGCACGGCTGCACCAGCTTCAAGCGCTGATCGATACCCAACAGCCCGATGTCATCGGCCTTCAAGAAACCAAAGTACAGGACAGCGAATTCCCCGTGGCCGACGTAGAAGCCATGGGCTATCACGTTTTTTACTATGGCCAAAAAGGCCATTACGGCGTTGCACTGCTGTGCCGCCAACAGCCGCAAGCGGTGTTTTACGGCTTTCCCGATGACGACGACGATGCCCAGCGGCGCATGATTGGCGTCAAGTTGCTCGCGGAAGACGGCGAGCCGGTCACGGTATGGAACGGCTACTTCCCTCAAGGCGAAAGCGTCGATCACCCCACCAAGTTTCCGCACAAAGCGCGCTTTTATCAACAGCTCGCCAACCTGCTCAATACTCAGCACGCTCCCGAAGAGCGACTGGCGGTCATGGGTGATTTCAATATCTCACCTGAAGATCAGGATATCGGCATAGGCGAGACCAACCGGAAGCGCTGGCTGCGGGAGGGCAAAACCAGCTTCCAGCCCATCGAGCGCGAATGGCTGGAAGGCATCAAAGCGTGGGGGCTGAGCGACAGCTACCGTCTGTGCCACCCGAAAAATGACGAATGGTTTAGCTGGTTCGACTATCGCTCAAAAGGCTTTGACCGAGAGCCGAAGCGCGGTCTTCGCATCGACTACATCCTAGTTTCAAAGCCCTTGGCCGACTGCGTGACCGATGCGGGTATCGACTATCCGCTGCGGGCCATGGAGCGCCCATCGGACCACGCCCCCACCTGGAGCGACTTTTCAGTCACACTCCGTTCATGACGCTGCAAGCGCCGGAGGCTCACCACCGGCGCCCGCTTTAAGATACGACGATGGCTGTTCAAACCTAGCAAGGTCTTGAGAGCAAGGCAGTCGAGCCACTTAGAGCGACGGCTTAGGCAGACATCATTCAAAGTACGCGAGCCACTGCTCTGCTTGGGCATCCCCTAAATTGGCCGCTTGGGTCAGCGCAGCTTCGGCTTGGCGATCCTCTCCCCACCCATAGGCTAGCTGGCCGTACTGCCGCCAATCGCTTGCTGAATCAGTCAACGTTGCCAACTCTCGCCACGCCTCGAGCGCCTTGTCGACATCCTTGGCCTGTTGCCAAGCCGTGGCGCGCAAGCGAAGCGTGGCTTCATCGCGGGGAAGCGTGCCCGCCTCTAGAGCCGCCTCTAAATGCTCGGCAGCGCGTGCAGGCGTCCCTCCGGCCATATGCAGCTCGATCAGGGTGCGGCGTTCCTCTGGCGTAGAAAACTTACCCAACTGCCAGGCTGCTTCCCAAACGGCGGCGGCCACACCTATCTGGCCTGCCTGCTGGGCAAGTCCGGCTGCTTGGCGCCATGCATCGGGGTCGCTGTCGGCATTCAACCCGCCCAACAGCCAGCTCAGCGCCTGTGCGTTATCTCCTGTGTTTCGGAGTACGACATTGGTGAGCGTTTGCTGGTCAGCGGTCAATTCCCCTTGTTCAAGCAGCGGCGCCAGCCACTCCATGGCCTGCTCCCAGCGCTCCTCTTCTGCCAACAGACGCACGAGCTGCCAAGCCGTGTCCGCGTAGCGATCACTGCCCGACGACTCGGATAGCCACTGTTCATACAGGGTAATGGCCCGATCTCGTTCGCCTGCGGCGCGGCGTAGCGACGCTTCGTCCCGCAGCCAGCGACGCAGCTGGCTATCGGGAACGCTAGGCCGTTGGCGGGCGCTGGCCAGCTCATCGGCAGCAGCAAGAGGATCGCCCTGGCGCACCAGCGCACTGGCGGCTAGCTGATGATAAAGCGCGCTCGCCCATTGATCCGCGCGATTACCGCCCGAAAGCCGCTCTGACTGAGCTCGCGCATGGGTGATGATACGGCTTAGCACATCAGGGTCAGCAGAACCGCTTGGCTGGCTGGCCAACTGGCTCTGAAGCCGATTCAGGTCTTGAATCATGTCACCCGGCAGCGGCTCATTGGCCGTCGCGGTGATACTCAGCGCGCTCAGTAGTATGACGCCCATCCATTGCGGCATCGTACGTTGACGGTGAGCGACAACGATAGGGCTGGTTGACGGATTTTTTCTTAGCGACATGTCACCGCTACCTTAACTGGAACTCAATACGCTGGGTGGCGCGACGTAACTGCTGACTGGGCTCGAACTGCCAGCGCGCAATCGCTTCTCGTGCGGCGTCTTCGAACACCCGGCGAGGCTGGGCATTGGTCACTCGAATGGAGCTTCCATCGACACTTCCATTACGCTGGATGACGAATTCCACCTCCACGAATCCCTCCATACCGCGGCGCTGTGCACGAGGCGGATAAGACGGATTGACGCGACTCGTCGGAGCTACTTGCCCCACACTCACCGGCTCGTTCGAGGGCGCAGGCTCTGCCGCCGGGGCCGCTTCCTGCTGCGCAGTGGCAGGCTCAGGAGACGGGGCCGCCGTTTCCGTAGGTTCGGGGACGGGTTCCGGCGCAGGCTCAGGTGCTGGCTGGGGCTGCGGTGTAGGCTCAGGGCGCACCTCGGTCAGCTCCGGCAGCTCGCTTTCCAACTCGACGGGCTCTACCGGCGCGTCGGGTAGCTCCACGTCTGGCAGCGCAATCGCGCTAGTGGCGACCGGCGCAGGGGCTGGCGTCGGCATGGTCGGTGGCGGGGGAGCGGCTTGTGCAGGCGCCGGGGGGGGTGTCTCCTGTTCGGGCGCCACCTCCGGCGCTTCCACTACCGCCATGGACATCGACATGATGGGCTCTTCCACCTGCTGCTCTGGAGGAGCTACCAGTAGCGCTAGCATCCAGAAGAGCCCGATGGCCAGGGCAATACCGCCTAGCATCGATAACACATGCCGCATCATGGCCCACTCCGACTCGCTGCCACGGCGACCTGCTCGACACCCGCCTGCTGAAGACGGTCCATGACCTCGATCAACACGCCGGTCGTGGACTCTCGGTCGGCCTGAATGACCACCGAGCCCTCACCGCTCAGCATTCCAGCCACCTTCTGCCCAACGCGGTGAACGTCCACGGGCTGGCCATCCACCCAAACCGCCCCTTCCGGCGTGACGGCAACCAACACTTGGGCATCGGGGCGCGGGGTGGCGGCCGACGCCTCAGGGCGATCGATCTCCACTCCGCTCTCTTTGATAAAGCTGGTCGTGACGATAAAGAAGATCAGCATGATGAACACCACGTCCAACATCGGCGTCAGGTTCACCTCGTTGCTATCGTCAGCAGCCTCTATGGAACGGCGTCTACGCATCACTCTCCTCCAAGGCACGCGCTAAGCGGTCATGCAGACGCTGGTCTTCGCGGCGAATAACGTGCTCTAAACGGCTAATAAACAGCATACCCACCACCGCAATGGCCATGCCCGTCAGCGTAGGCAGCGTTGCCCGGGCAACGCCATCGGCCATGGCTCGAGCTTGATGGGTATCGCTCATCGAAAGGCTATCGAAAACGGCAATCATGCCCGTGACCGTCCCCAACAACCCGAGTAGTGGGCAAAGCGCCACGAGCAGCTTGATCCACGGCAGCGGCTGGCGCAGCTTGGCCACCAGCGCAGCACTCCATACATGGCGTAGCGTGCGCGCGCTCCAACTGCGGTGGTCGCTGCGCGCCGCCCAGCGGCGCACCAGCTCATGGCGTGATCGCCGCCAGCTAAAGCGGTAATACCACCACCGCTCGATCGCCATGGCGAACACCACCACGGCCACCAGCGCTAGCACTACGAGTACGGCACCACCTGCATCGAGCAGCCGCTCAACGGGCGCCAGCCAAAGGGGTAACGTAGGCATACTAGGTCACCGTGCGAGCATAGGCCGTCGATTGCGCTTCCAAGTGATCTGCCAGCGTGGCGCTTGACTCACCTTCGATCACCTGAGTAATGAAACGACTACGGCTAGACAGCGCCGTTTGGGCAAACAGCAGCGGTACCGCCGTCACCAAACCCAGTACCGTCGTGACCAGCGCCTGACTGATCCCCCCGCCATTAACTGCGGGTCGCCCGTGCCAAATACCGTGATGGCTTGGAACGTTACGATCATGCCCGTCACGGTGCCCAATAGGCCCAGCAGCGGTGCAATGGCGGCTAGCAGCTTGACGATGGGCTGACCACGCTCGATTTTAGGCAGCTCGGCGAGTACCGCTTCATCCAACCGCGCTTCCAGCGCCTCCGGGGTTTGATGTTTGTCCATCTCCTTGAAGCGCTGTAGAACACGCCCCAGAGGATTATCGGCACTGGGCTGATCCAGGGCTTGTCGCTGACGACGTACGCGTGCGCTAACCAACAACAGATACAGGTACTGCGCCAAAGCGACCAGCAGGCCGATGCCACCTAGCAGGACGACCACGTAACCGACATAGCCACCCTGCTGAAAACGCTCCCACAGCGAAGGCTGTTGAGCCAGTGCCTCCAGCACGCTGCCTTGGGTGGGGTCGATGGCAAACGCACGGCTCTCTCCCTGATGATACGCCGCCAGAAGCTCGCTGACCGCTGACGGGGTACGCGGCATTTCGGCGAGGGCGCCCTCCTCATCTTGCCCTTGCCGCAGCAGCGCAGACTCGGTGAAAGCGGCAAAATCACCCAGTCGAACGACGCTGCGCGGCGCTATGTCGCCGCTGGCATCCGCGACAGGCAATTCCAAGCGCTCGGCACGGCCCGTGTCCATGGTGAGAGCCGCCAAACGATCGACGACAGCCTCGATGTGCGGACGCTCCAACACGTCGACATCGTTTAAACGCGGTGGCAACGCATCGGCTTCGAGCGTTAGCCAGCTATCCCCTCCCAGCTCGTTGCGAAGTTCTTCACTGTGACGCGTTAGATCTGCCAATAGCGCCGTCAATGCCTCGCCCTGCTCCTCTTGGCGCTGAGCAAGTGCCTGCGCCTGCTCGTTCTGCTCGTCCTGCTGCGCTTCGAGCGCAGCCTGCTGCTCTTCGGCAGCCGAGTGGGCATCACGCGCCTCTTGCAAAGCGGCCTCTAACGCGCCTTGATCGTCCAAGAAAGATTGAAGACGCGCTTGATCACGCGCTTGGGCAGCCTCGCGAGCCTCTCTTAACGAGCCGACATCGTCGCTTTGGGCCATACCAACGTTGCTGCTCAACGCGCTGACCAGCAGCGTGAGGCAGAACCAGGCCTTGGGGCGAGAAAACAGACTCATGGCTGCGCTCCTTGGTCGTTAGCCGTGATCGAGAGTGGGAGCTGTAGAAGTTCTGGGGTGCGCTGGTCGGCCGCAATCCGCAGTCCGTTACGCACCTGGCGGCGAGCAGCCTCGTCGAGCGCGAGCCACGTCCCCTCTTCTTTATCCCAGACCCCTCCTTCGCGGCCATCGGGCGTCACGTAGTAAAAGCCAATACGGCCAATCCTCAGGTACTCCACTTCCCTGGGGGAAGCACCCGCTATTTCCAAACGGCCACGCCAGCTATCGACCTCGCGCCCATAGGCGAGCTCCGCCCGCCAGGCTTCGATTAGGCTTGCAATACGTTCGGCGCTACCCGCTTCGGGACTACCCGCTGACGCCACTCGGGCGAGGCGCTCATCGGTCAAAAAAGGCAGGTCTGACTCGATCCAACGGGTAAGCTGTTCGGTCATGTCCTGTTCGATCATGGGCAGCGCTGCGCGGGTATCGCTCAACGTATCCAGCGCTTGATTCAAGCGTTGCTGGCGTTCGGCCTCACTGGCCAAGCGGCTACTGAGCGTGGCGTTAGCAGCTTCCATCTGACGGGTTTCCCGCTCCAGGCGACGCAGCTCCTCAATAGCGGACCGTGTGGCTTCATCCGCACTATCGATTTGCTGTTGCAACTCAGACTGGGCTTGCTGGGCCTCGACACTTTGGGCCGCTTGATCCATCGTCTCATCACTTGCCATGAGCGTACCGCTGACTAGCACGCCCGCTAGGCAACATCCACGCAAGGCAAAGAAAGGCCTGTTCAGCACGTTATGTCTCCGTCACTGCTCAGCGCGCCATCAACCTCGGCGCGCTAAAACTCATTAAGTATAAGAACGATTTGCGTTTAACGCGTGCAGCGCATAGCGTACCACTAATAGAATTAATGACAATATTTATCATTAACATTCACTGACAGTAACTCGAACGGCAGGCATAAAAAACGGGAGCCTTCGGCTCCCGTAGCGGGCATCACAGCACGACCCTCAAAACGCCCAGTCGTCGTCTTCGGTGGCGACGGCTTTACCAATGACATAGGAGGAGCCCGACCCGGAGAAGAAGTCGTGGTTCTCATCCGCGCTGGGAGAGAGCGCGGCCATGATCGTTGGGTCGACGTCCGTCACGCTGCTGGGGAACAGCGGCTCAAAGCCCAGGTTCATCAGGGCTTTGTTGGCGTTGTAGTGAAGGAATTTCTTCACGTCTTCCGAGAGCCCCACTTCATCATACAGCGACTCGGTGTAGCGAACTTCGTTGTCGTACAGCTCCAGCAGCAGCTCGTAGGCGTAATCTTTGACTTCCTGCTGACGCTCGGGCGTCTCTTCTGCCAGTGCCTGCTGGAACTTGTAGCCCACATAGTAGCCGTGTACCGCTTCATCACGAATGATCAGACGAATCAGGTCGGCGGTGTTGGTCAGTTTGGCGTGACTGGACCAGTACATGGGCAGATAGAAGCCCGAGTAGAACAGGAACGACTCCAAGAAGACGCTCGCTACCTTACGCATTAGCGGATCGTCAGAGCGATAGCGATTCAAAATCAGCTCTGACTTCATCTGCAGCGTCGGATTCTCTTCGCTCCAGCGGAAGGCATCGTCTACATCCCGCGTGGCACACAGCGTCGAGAAAATCGAGCTGTAAGAGCGCGCATGCACCGATTCCATGAAAGCGATATTGGTGTATACCGCTTCTTCATGGGGAGTGCGAGCGTCATCCATCAGCACGGGGGCGCCCACGCTGCTTTGAATGGTGTCCAACAGCGTCAAACCGGTAAACACGCGAATGGTGAGCTGTTTTTCCTGCTGTGTCAGCGTGTTCCACGACTGGATGTCGTTGGAGAGCGGTACTTTTTCTGGCAACCAGAAGTTGCTGGTCAGACGGTTCCACACCTCGAGGTCTTTATCGTCCTGAAGGCGGTTCCAGTTGATCGCATTCACTCGCGACAAACGTTGCATTATGGTCATCAGCGTTCTCTCACAAACATCATCTTAAAAGCGTTACCCGATCACAGCGTGCAGGAGACGCAGCCTTCCACCTCGGTGCCTTCCAGGGCACTTTGGCGTAGGCGGATGTAATAAAGCGTCTTGATACCTTTACGCCAAGCGTAAATTTGCGCCTTGTTGATATCCCGCGTGGTGGCCGTATCCGGGAAGAACAGCGTCAACGAGAGGCCTTGGTCCACGTGCTTGGACGCTTCTGCATAGGTATCGATGATTTTTTCAGGGCCGATCTCGTAGGCATCCTGGAAGTAATCGAAGTTCGCCTCGTTCAAGAACGGGGCCGGATAATAAACGCGACCCAGCTTGCCCTCTTTGCGAATTTCGATTTTCGCTGCCACCGGGTGAATGCTCGACGTGGAGTGGTTGATGTACGAGATAGACCCCGTTGGCGGTACCGCTTGCAGGTTACGGTTGTACAGGCCATGCGCCATCACCGAGGCTTTCAGCGTTTGCCAATCGTCTTGCGTGGGCAGTGCAATACCGCTGCGCTCGAAAAGGTGACGGACTTTCTCGGTACGCGGCAGCCACGCCTGGTCGGTGTACTTATCGAAGAACGTACCCGATGCATAGGTAGAGTCTGCGAACCCGGCAAAGGTCTCACCGTGTTCGATGGCCAACTGGTTCGACGCACGAATGGCATGGAACGCAACGCAGTAGAAGTACAGGTTTGTGAAGTCCAACCCTTCTTCTGAGCCGTAATAAATATGCTCGCGAGCCAGGAAGCCGTGCAGGTTCATCTGGCCAAGACCGATGGCGCGCGATTTGGCATTACCCTCGGCGATGGAGGGAACGCTGCGCAGATTACTCATTTCAGACACGGCGGTCAGGCCGCGAATGGCGATCTCGACGCTGGTGCCGATATCACCGGAATCCATCACCTTGGCGATGTTCATCGAGCCGAGGTTACAAGAGATATCTTGCCCTACCTGACGGTAGCCCAAGTCGTCGTCGTACTCGGTCGGCGTGTTAACCTGCAGAATCTCGGAGCACAGGTTACTCATGTTGATACGGCCCGCAATCGGGTTGGCGCGGTTGACCGTATCTTCGAACATGATATACGGGTAGCCAGACTCGAACTGCAGCTCAGCCAGGGTTTGGAAGAAGGCGCGAGCATTGATCTTGTGCTTGCGAATGCGCGCGTCGGCCACCATTTCATGGTACTTCTCGGTCACGCTGATGTCGCCAAACGGCACGCCGTAGACGCGCTCAACATCGTATGGCGAGAAGAGGTACATATCGTCGTTGCGCTTGGCCAGCTCGAACGTGATATCGGGAATGGTCACGCCCAGCGACAGCGTTTTGATGCGGATTTTCTCGTCCGCGTTTTCACGCTTGGTGTCCAAAAAGCGCAGAATGTCCGGGTGGTGGGCGTTGAGATAGACCGCTCCGGCACCTTGACGCGCACCAAGCTGGTTGGCGTAGGAGAACGCGTCTTCCAGCAGTTTCATGATCGGAATGATGCCCGACGACTGGTTCTCGATACGCTTGATCGGCGCGCCGGATTCGCGAATGTTGCTGAGCAGGAAGGCCACGCCGCCGCCACGCTTGGAGAGCTGCAGCGCGGAGTTGATGGAACGCCCGATGGACTCCATGTTGTCTTCGATACGCAGCAAGAAGCAAGAGACCAGCTCGCCCCGCTGGCGCTTACCACAGTTCAGGAAGGTGGGCGTCGCAGGCTGGAAGCGGCCGCTGATGATCTCGTCGACCAGCGACTTGGCCAGCGCTTCATCGCCACGCGCTAGCGTGAGCGCCACCATGCAGACCCGGTCTTCATACCGCTCGAGATAACGTTTGCCGTCGAAGGTTTTGAGCGTGTAGCTGGTGTAGTACTTGAACGCACCCAAGAAGCTCGGGAAGCGGAATTTGTACGCATACGCCTGCTCGAACAGCGCTTTGACAAACGTAAAGCTGTACTGCGCCAGCACGTCGGCTTCGTAGTACTGCTCTTCCACTAGGTAGTCCAACTTCTCTTCCAAGGAGTGGAAGAACACGGTGTTCTGATTGACGTGCTGCAAGAAGTACTGGCGCGCCGCTTCGCGGTCTTTATCCAACTGCAGTTCGCCGTTGGCACCGTACAGGTTCAACATCGCATTCAGCGCATGGTAATCCAGCGTGCGCGCCTCGGTGGCTCCCGCAGCAGGGCGTTGATCTGCCGAGTTTTTTGCAGCTACGTTCTTAGAGACTGAGCTTGACGTTTCCAAAACTCTTCTACTCCTTTGCGGACCTTGGCGACATCGTCATCGGTACCAAACAATTCAAAACGATAAAGCAGCGGCACTTGGCACTTTTGGGCAATGATTCGCCCCGCCAAACCGTATGCGTCACCAAAATTAGTATTACCAGCAGCAATGACACCTCGTAAGAGGTGTCGGTTGTGCTCGTCATTTAAAAACCGAATAACCTGCTTTGGCACAGCCCCATTGGCCGAGCCACCTCCGTAGGTGGGGGTAACCAATATGTAGGGCTGCTCAATGCGTAGCGTCGGGGCTTCACGATGTAACGGCAGCCGCTGTGCACTTAAACCAAGCTTTTCAATAAAACGATGGGTGTTGCCTGACTTGGTGGAAAAATAGACCAGCGTACCTGCCTGCTCGGCTTCCACGTCAGCAGCGTGCATGGGTGACGATTACGCCAACGCTTGGATGCGGTCCGGACGGAAGCCCGACCAGTGCTCTTCACCGACGACCACGACAGGCAGCTGGCGGTAACCCAGCGCTTCGACTTCTGCTTGAGCACCCGTTTCGGCGGTAATGTCGATGACGGTGTAATCAAGGCCTTGCTTATCCAGCGCGCGATAGGTGGCCGTACACTGTACACAGGCAGGCTTGCTATAAATTTGGATTTCCATGGCTATTTTCCCTTTTCATAGCGGCAATTTTCAGGTAGTGCGCAGCGCTTGCTCTACCCCTCTAAAAGTCACCACGCATACTATATATAGACCAAGAGAAAATCAATTCAAGCATATATGGTATTTTTTCATCCACAGGTTATTGACAGTTCATGCCCAGCGCTATACCCAGACACAAAAAAACCGCCCCCCTGGTAGGGAGCGGCTTTCCAGCGGTGTCAGTAACTGACACCGCCCTCACAGGTCGTGAGTATTAGGCGATGGCGGCTTGGTAACGACGCTCGACATCTTCCCAATTCACCACGTTGAAGAAAGCATCCACGTAGTCTGGACGCTTGTTCTGGAACTTCAGGTAGTACGCGTGCTCCCAAACGTCCAGACCGAGTACGGGCGTGTTGCCGTGCATCAACGGGCTATCTTGATTGAGGGTATTTTCGACGACCAGCTTTTTCTCAGGCGTGACGGACAACCATGCCCAGCCGCTGCCGAAACGGCCCAGCGCGGCTTTTTTGAAGGCGTCTTTGAACGCATCAAGGCCGCCCAGCTCTGCGTCGATGGCTTTAGCCACGTCGCCATGCGGCTGGCCGCCACCGTTGGGTGACATCATTTGCCAAAACATGGAGTGGTTAGCGTGGCCGCCACCGTTGTTGATAACGGCTTGGCGCTTCTCTTCGGGTACGCGATCCAGATTCGCCACCAGCTCTTCCACCGGAACGTCTTCTAGACCGGTGCCTTCCAGCGCACCGTTCAGGTTGGTGACGTAGGTGTTGTGGTGGCGAGAGTGGTGAATTTCCATCGTCATCGCGTCGATGTTCGGCTCGAGAGCATCGTAAGCGTACGGCAGTTCAGGAAGGGTATGTGCCATGCTATCTTCTCCTTGAGTGGCTTCTGTTGCGTTCACTACATTAGGTGTGGTCTTACTCCACCCTTTTCAACCACCGCCCCGGCAATTTTTTACCATCGGCGGCAAATCTTTGTCCCAGTACCTTAGTCAACTATTGTCAGTTTATCGAACCCGCCCGCAATAAAAAAGCCGACTTCTGGCGAAGTCGGCTTTTGACAGGCAGCAAGTTCAATGACTTACAGCTTGCTTTCCAGCTCCGGCAGGATCTCGAACAGATCCCCGACCAGGCCGTAGTCTGCCACCTGGAAAATCGGCGCTTCGTCGTCTTTGTTGATCGCGACGATCACCTTGGAGTCTTTCATGCCCGCCAAGTGCTGAATCGCACCTGAAATACCCACCGCAATGTACAGCTCAGGCGCGACGATCTTACCAGTCTGGCCCACCTGCATATCGTTGGGTACGAAGCCAGCGTCTACCGCCGCGCGGGAAGCGCCAATGGCCGCGCCCAGCTTGTCGGCAATGCCGTCCAGCAGCTTGAAGTTCTCGCCGTTACCCATGCCACGGCCACCGGAGATGACGACCTTGGCACCGCCGAGTTCCGGGCGGTCGCTCTGGGCCAGCTCTTCTTTGACAAAGCTGGATTGGCTGTTGTCAGCGGCGAACGCTACCGCTTCCACGGCTGCGCTGCCGCCCTGGCCCACCGCATCGAACGCGGTGGTGCGCACGGTAATGACTTTCAGCGCGTCGTCACTTTTGACCGTGGCGATAGCGTTACCGGCATAAATCGGGCGCAGGAAAGTATCGGCGTTCTCGACGCCGATCACATCCGACAGCTGGCTGACATCTTTCAGGGCCGCCAAGCGTGGCAGGACGTTTTTACCGGTGGTGGAGGCGCTGGCCAGTACGTGGGTGTAATCACCCGCCAGCTCCACCAGCAGCGCGCCCATGGGCTCGGCCAGCTGGTGGGCGTACACGGCGTTGTCCGCCACGCGTACTTTGCTCACGCCGTCGAGTTTGGCGGCCGCGTCAGCGGCGGCCTGGACGCCTTCACCGGCGACCAGCACATCGATATCGCCACCAATGGCTTGGGCCGCTGCCACGACGTGGGCGGTGGCGCTGGCCAACTGACCTTCATGAAGGTCGGCAAGTACCAGAATGCTCATAGAATTCACTCCTTTCAAAGCATGTCGATCAACGTCACGCCGACCTTAGATCACTTTGGCTTCGTTTTTCAGTTTGTCGATCAGCTCGTCGACCGAGGCGACTTTGATACCGCCTTTACGCTCGGCGGGGGATTCCACTTTGAGCAGCGTGACCTTGGAGGCCACTTCCACGCCGTAGTCAGCGGGGGTTTTGACATCCAGCGGCTTTTTCTTGGCCTTCATGATGTCCGGCAGCTTGGCGTAGCGCGGCTCGTTGAGGCGCAGATCAGTGGTGACGATGGCCGGGAGTGTCAGCGCGACGGTTTGCAGGCCGCCGTCAATTTCACGCGTCACGTTGACCTTGTCACCATCTACCGCGACTTCTGAGGCGAAAGTGCCTTGCGGCAGGTTAGTCAGCGCGGCGAGCATCTGGCCGGTCTGGTTGTTGTCGGTGTCGATGGCCTGCTTGCCGAGGATGACGAGGCCGGGCTGCTCTTCGTCCACCACTTTGGCCAGAAGTTTGGCCACCGCCAGCGATTCGGCGCGTTCGTCGGTTTCAATATGAATGGCGCGGTCAGCCCCCAGCGCCAGTGCGGTGCGCAGCTGCTCTTGGGCGGCCTTGGGGCCCACGGTCACGGCCACGACTTCGGTGGCTACGCCCTTCTCTTTCAGGCGCACCGCCTCTTCCACGGCAATTTCGCAGAAGGGGTTCATGGCCATTTTGACGTTGGTAAGGTCCACATCAGAATGATCCGCTTTGACGCGGATTTTGACGTTGTAGTCGATGACGCGTTTCACCGCGACGAGTACTTTCATAGGTTCCTCGCTTGGCTCGTGATAGAAGCCGTTAACCTGACTAGGCGCCGCCACCTAGTGGCCGCGCTCAAAATTCATGCAAGCGTTTGATAGGCTAGTAAATGAAAAACCCTATCAATTTGCCACAGCCTACCCACCAGCAACAACTTTCTCTTCGTGCGGCCTTGGTCGTAGCCCGCTGGTATCGCTGCTCGTACCGACACTTATAAAGTGTGCTTTTGCCATCGTAGGGGTGACCTGACACGGGTATTATGCCTATCATGGGAGATAACCAGAAGCAAACGACCGTTTTAAATTAAGGCCATCTTTTCATAAGCTAGTGCCCATTCGCTAGCCCGATACAGATGGCACTTATGAGAATAAGGAGAAACCGGGTGGAAAACGTTGAACGCGATGTAATGGACTTTGACGTTGTCATCGTCGGCGCAGGCCCATCAGGGCTTGCCGCCGCTTGCCGCTTGATGCAGCAAGCCAACGAGGCCGAGCAAGAACTCACCGTCTGTGTCGTGGAAAAAGGCTCAGAGGTCGGCGCCCACATTCTCTCTGGGGCCGTCTTTGAACCTCGCGCACTGGCGGAGCTGTTTCCCGACTGGGAAGAGCGTGGTGCGCCTCTCACGACCCCTGCCGTTCGCGACGATGTATACCTGCTCAAAGATGCCGACAAAGCGCAGAAGATTCCCAATGCGCTCGTGCCGAAAAGCATGCACAACACCGGCGGCGATTTGACGCGCTACGTGATCAGTGCGGGCAACCTGTGCCGCTGGCTTGCGGAGCAGGCAGAATCGTTGGGCGTCGAGATTTTCCCAGGGTTCGCCGCTCAGGAAGTGATCGTCGAAGAGGGTGTCGTTCGCGGTATCTTGATTGGCGACATGGGCGTCGGTGCCGATGGCACTCCTAAAGATGGCCACATGCCCGGTATGGAGCTGCGCGCCAAGTACACGCTCTTTGCCGAGGGTGCGCGCGGCCACTTGGGCAAGCGGCTGATCAATGACTTCTCTTTGAATGCAGGCCGTGACCCACAGCACTACGGCATCGGCTTGAAAGAACTATGGGATGTGCCCGCCGACAAGCACGAGCCCGGCTTGGTCGTCCACGGCTCTGGTTGGCCGCTGGATAGCAATACCCACGGCGGCTGGTTCCTTTACCATGCAGAGAATCAGCAGGTCGTCGTTGGGCTGATCATGGATCTTGGCTACCAGAACCCGTGGCTATCACCGTTCGATGAATTTCAGCGCATGAAGCACCACCCGGTGCTAAGCCAATACCTGGAAGGTGGTAAACGCGTGGCCTATGGCGCGCGGGCCATTGCCAAAGGCGGGTACAACTGCCTGCCGAAAATGACGTTCCCTGGCGGCCTGCTCATTGGCTGTGATGCGGGTACGCTCAACTTTGCCAAGATCAAAGGCCTACATACCGCCATGAAATCAGGCATGGTCGCAGCCGAGAGCGTCTTCGAGGCCATCCAAGGGGGTGATGAAGGTGGGCAAGAGCTCGCCAGCTTCACCCGCAAATGGGAAGCCAGCTGGGCCTATCAGGAGCTCAAAGAGAGTGCGAGCTTCGGCCCGGCCATACATAAATACGGCACGGTCGGCGGCGGCGCCTACAACTTCGTGAACCAACTGCTGGGCAATAAACTCCCCAACGTTCATGACACCACCACTGACCATGGGGCACTAAAGCCAGCCGCCGAATTCGAGAAAATCGACTATCCGAAGCCGGACGGCAAGCTATCGTTCGATAAATCCACCTCGGTGTTTTTATCGAATACGAACCACGAAGAGGATCAGCCTTGCCACCTGCGCCTTGCAGACCCCGATCTACCGATTCGTGAGAACTTGCCCAAATACGCCGAGCCCGCACAGCGCTACTGCCCGGCCGGGGTGTATGAAGTCGTCGAAGATGATCAAGGCCAGCCGCGCTTTCAGATCAACTTCCAGAACTGCGTGCACTGCAAGACCTGCGATATCAAAGATCCAGCCCAGAACATTACCTGGGTAGCTCCTGAAGGGGGCGGTGGTCCCAACTACCCCAACATGTAACTGCGTCTCGCCGTTGGCTGCCCAAACGAGGGCAGCCAACGGTGCTCCCTTCTGCATTCGCGCCTTTAGCGCGACGGCTCTTCATGAAAATACGCGGTGTTCTTTCCCGCCTGCTTGGCGCGATACATGGCGGAATCGGCACGCTTCATCAGCGTTTGCTCATCGGCTCCATCGTCTGGAAACAGCGCCACTCCAATACTGACCGAAATCAAACACGTCTGTCCCTGCAACGAGAAAGGCTCTTGAATCGCAGCCACCAACTGCTCGGTGACACGCGTCACGGGCTCCCGCTGGGTGATGTGTCTTAGCAGAATGACGAATTCATCGCCTCCCAGCCGGGCGACAACGTCGTGTTCACGCACGGAAGATAGCAGCCGTTTAGCCACCAGCTTGAGCAGCTTATCCCCCGCCTCATGGCCCAACGTATCATTGACGCTCTTGAAGCGATCTAAGTCCAAGAATAGAAGCGCAAAGCCTCCCTCCGTCCCCCGGTACCGCCCAATCGCGTGATCCACCAAATAGCTAAGATATGCCCGGTTCGGCAACTGGGTCAGCGTATCGTGAAACGCAAGATGTTCGATATAGTGCGCGTGACGCAGCCGCTCATCCGTCACCCGCTGACGCTCGCGGTGAAGCTGGTGGCTAAGCCGCGCCAGAAGCCCGAGGATCATCAGTGCCGCAAGACTCACGAAGAGCGCGCGCAGCCAGTAGCGACGTTCCATCGGGTAAGCGCGCGCCAACTGCTCCTCCACGGAGATACCGACCACGATGGACAAAGGGAAATGGAACAGTGGGCGTACCAGCGTTAGCCGCTCGACATCCTGCCAACGGGTAATGAAGGGCGTGTCGTCACTACTCATGATTTTATCATACGTCGGTAGCGCCATGGCGATGCTGGAGTACAGCCGAGTACCGCTTCGACCAATGCGGGTGACGTTACTCGCATCCACTAGCGCAAGTAGCCCCTGCTCTCCCAAGGCATTCTCGTTATAACCGCTAACGAAGTAGTCAGCGCCGACGGTTAGCGTCACCCACTCGGTCGCATCACGACCATGGCTCAGCATTCTGGCAAACAGCAGCTGCTGTCGCCCCGCCGACGAAAACGCCTCGACCAGCAGCCCGGGGGCCTCTGGCAGCGCAGGCACACTGTCACGCTGCGTGGCCGGCTCCCAAGCGCCCGTACGCTCTTTGACCCGTCCCTGTCCGTCTACGATGCTGACCGAAAAAATCACCTCAGGGGGCAACAGGTTACGCTCCGCCAGCGTTGCTAAAATGTCTGAGCGCTGCTGACTGGCGACGAAGTCGACGAGCTTCAACGTCGCATCGATCTCCCGCAGCGATCTCAACACCCTGGCTTCGTAGGTGTCCGCCATGTCACCAATCGAGAGTTCGATTTGGCGCTTGATCGCGGCCTGCTCACGGCTGACCAGATAGTGGGTGCTACTCAGAATGACCAGCACGATCAACACCCCGGCCGCGCCAAAGAGCGTCAGCGGCTCAGCTAGCCGATGTCGCCATGAGCGCGCGGCATGTTGCGCGTCCAGGCGCAGTACTGGACCTCGGATGTTATTCAACGGTGACCACCTTCAACCGCTCGTCCAAAAATCGAGCGTCAATGTAGCCGAGCGCGTTGGGATCGCGAACGAGCCGCTCTACCACCGCCTGACTATCCGCAAAGGTTTGTGGCGGTTGACCGCGTCCCGTAAAAATCAGCCTTGCCCAGTGAGCGCGCAACTGGGCCGGTGTTTTTCCAATGTAGTGACGATAAAACTCGCCGCGCTCCCGTGACCGCTCGGATTGGTCGATAGGCGTGACCACCGCTCGCCCCTGGCGCAGCGTTCGGCTCTCCAAGTAGAGGTCTTTGAGCTCTTGCCGCTGAATCCGGGTCAATTCTGCCTCGGCGGATACCACCACGAGCAGATCCGCAACGCCTGTACAAGGAAGTAGAGCGAACAGTAAACAGCAGCACCATCGGGGTAATCGCTTAGCCATCGTCACTCTCCCTAAAACACAAAGTCGAGCGCAAGGCTGAACAAATTCATGTCGCCACCTGGCTGAAAGCTGGGCTGCTGATTGATCAGCCCACCAGGCGATCCAGAACGAAAATCGATATGGTCATACTGTACCGTCAACGCCATTCCGGGTCGAAAATCCCATCGCAAACCAAGAGTGCTGCTGTCCTGAGACAGACTGGACGACAAGAGCGCATTGAGCGTGCCATTGAGCAATACGGCCGCATCGGACAAAGGAGGCGGATAAAGCGCCGAGGGCAGGCCCGGCTCGAACCGATTGCTGAGCACGCGGGCTCGGCCCACCCCTGCATAGGGGGTCCATTGCCCAATGCGGTATCCCGCCGTCATGTGGGCGCTTTCGATAGTACCCAACAACGTTGACGATGAGAGCCGCGCCCACTCCCCCTCTACGAACCATGAACCCGGGTCGTAGTTTACGCCAACGCTCAAAATACGCACCGGTTTGCCACCCACTTCGTAGCGGTCGGCCAGCGCCTCTCCAGGCGGTCCAAACAGTCGATACACATCAAAAAACTGGGTCAACTCCTGCGCTCTGACATTGACCTCGCCATAGCTGGCAAAGAGCGTCGTATCGCCCCAGCGGGTGTGCTGAGAGACTCCCCACGAGTCAGAAGACTCGATATCCCCCGTTTCATATTCAAGGCTACCGCCACCGTAGCTAAGACGCAGATCGTTAATCGACTCTCCCAGATAGTAGCGATAGCGTAGATCGACGCCATCGAAGTTGGCGACGGGAACCAGACGGTAAATTTCCGCAGGCGGTCTGACCCAAGGCGTCGCAAAACTCACTTTGCGGTATTCGGAGTTCATAAAGCTGCCTTGCACCATTCGCCCAGCACGGAGGCTGAGCGTCGGCGTGGCGTCATACTGCAGATACGCCCACTCGATGTCTGGGGAGAAAGAACCATCGAAGCGCTTTTCGCTGACGACCTGTACGGTCGCGGAGAGTGAAGAGGTGGCGGCTAGCGTCGTTTGAAGTCCCAACCGGCTATCGACTTCAGCACTCCACTCCCCGCTGTAGCCAGCGCCGGAGGACGCCAGTGGGTCGGCGACGAAATCGGCATTGGTCACATCGGAATGCACCACGCCCAGCGTGCCAAACCCATTCAGGGTAACGCTAGGCAGTGAGGTGTCGGCCATGGTAGCGCCGCTGTATACCGCGAGAGAGATGGCGCAAGACCAGACGAACTGCCTTCGCATGCCGATTACCTGTTGGGTAAATAGTTAACTGCAAAGCATTTAATCGGCCAGATTAGGTGAAGTCAAACACCATGTGCGCGCGGAGCGTCAACGTCAGCTCACGGCGCTGTTCGCAGGCTCCATGATTTCGATAGGCGCGCGGCGCGCGATCAAACGTCGCCGCCCCGCCTGGGCAAAACGTACGTCGATGACCGGGTCCGAGGGGTTTCCTTCGACGGCCGCGACTTCGCCCTCGCCAAAGACCGCATGCAGCAGTCGCTGGCCAGGGTAGAAGTGGCTATTGGCTTGGTAGCCGGCAGCGGGTTCTTTCACCTGGGGTGCCGCCAAGGGAATGTCCTCACGCCCCACTTTTGTCAGATAGCGCCCCACCAGACTGGGAGAGTTCACCTCAATGGGCTCGCTAGGCGGCCGCGAGTGCGCGAGGCACTCGGCAATGCGCATACCGTCCTGCCAGGCGCTTTCCGCGATGAAGCGACTCGGCTTATGAGCTCCGCCATCGTGCAGCACGAGCAGTTGCTCCTTGGCACGAGTGATGGCGACATAGAATAGCCGCCGCTCCTCTTCTAGCCGCTCATCGCTGAGGGGATTGTCGCGGCTGTAGTGAGGAAAGTCTTCTTCATTGACGCCCGCCACCGCGACCAAGGGCCACTCCAATCCTTTGGCACCGTGCACCGTGCTGATCAGCACGCCACCTGCCTGATTCTCTACGGGACGCTCGAGCAGTTCGATAAACGCATCGGGATCTTGCACGCTCTGGGCCTGCTCGATCAGCACGTCCAGCAGGCGCACGTCCTCCTCCCCCTTATCGCGTCTCGCCGCGGCGCGCTTCAACGTCTTTTCCGCATCGATAGCTTCGACCACGTGGCTAAGCAGTTTTGCCGGTGGCCAAGCACTCAGCGTTGGCAACTCACACAGCAATTCCCAGCGTTTTTTGAGAGTGCGCCGCTGGAGCGGTTTCAATGAAGCCAGCACGGGTTCATGGCGCTCCGGCCACTGCTGAGTGCTCGCTAGCTGGTGGGCCAAGCGCTGCAAACGCTCTCTGGCAACGAACGGGGTCGGCTGGGCTAATAGCAGCAGCAGTTGTTCGGGATCGTGTAGCAGTTCAGAACGCCTGGAGAGCTTCAAATAGCCAGCCAGCGCTTGCACCAAAGGCAAGCGAAATACGAAGCGGTCTTCCCGCAATAGCCGAAAGGGAATGCCCGCCTGAAGCAGTGCGAGCTGGAACGGTACCGACAGTGCCCAACTACGCACGAGCAGGCTGGCATCGCTCAATGCCCGCCCCTGGGCCTGCCAATCCACGAGTGCATCCAACAGCAAGCGGCTGCCTTGGCCCACAAAGACACGGGTATTGGGATTTTGGGCGTCCGCCAAACAGAGCTGATCCGGCCGACGCTGATTGGCCATGATGGCGTGATTGGCCGTGAGCGCCAGCGCGTGACCATGACGAAAGGTCATCGACAGGGGATAGTCGGTGGCGTCGCCGAAGGTAGCGGTAAAGTTCTCCAGCATCGTATCGGGACGCGCCCCCCGCCACTCATAAATGCACTGATTGGCATCGCCAACCGCCATGACGTTCGCCGTGGGGCCAGCCAACACGGCAAGCAGCCGCTGCTGAACCGTATTGATGTCTTGATACTCATCGACGATCACATGATCCAAAAACCCTTCGACACGCTGGCGAAGTGAGGCATCGGCTTCCAGGGCCTGCAAGGGGCGGTAGAGCAGATCCGCATAGCTCATCACTCCCTCCGCCTCCAGAAGGCGTTCGGCCTCGACGAAGGCGGCAGGAAAGTAGTCCGTGTCTGGCTCGAACTGAAGCCGCTCGTAGAGCGTCTCAGCGGGCAACATTTCCGCCTTTACCAACCCGCAAAAATGCGCCAGCGCTTCCAACCGGTCGCCCTCTAGCGCAGCGTCGCGGCGCTCCACTTGGTCGGCCAGCACGTTCAAACTGGCCTGACGCAGCAAGCGCTCCATCTGCCACTCGGCGGAGAGTAACCGTCGAGGCGCCAGCGCCCCCCAACGACACAAGCTCTGAGTGAGACGATGTCCTAAAGAGTGAAACGTGCGCACATCAGGCAGCGGCTGCCCCGCAGGCGCCATACTGGCCAAGCGTCGCTGAAAATCCTCTTTTGCGGAGCGGTTGAACATCAGCACCAGCATCCGCTTGGGAGCAACGCCGCTCGACAACAGATGCAGTACTCGCGCGGCCATGGTCGTGGTCTTACCCGCCCCTGCCACGGCGGCAACACGAGCATGCCCTTCGCCATGGTGAACCACCGCTTGCTGTTCGGCCGTTAGCTTCACGGCGCCTCACTTGGCATGCTATCGCTCCATTGGCCAAGCGGGTGCCAGTGTCCTGCACTGTAGAGCAGGCAAGCCGTGTGCCCTTCGGCGGTTTCGTCGACGCGGGCTTGCTCCACCAAGCGATAGAACACGTTACGATGCAGCCGAGCCGCCAAGCCAAAGCGAATGGCACACTCGGGTGCTAACTCGCCGTCGGGTGTCATCGACAGCGATAGGGGGTGATCACCGTCCAGACGCACCACATCCTCGAACTGGGTCGTCAGCCACCAGGCATCGTCGCGAAAATCGGCCTCGACGATCATTAAAGGGCGATCGTCAACGGTCACTCGCCAGCGCTCCGCAGGAGTCACCAGGCAATACCCGTCCGCATCCCGCCGTAAAAGGCTGGCAAGCAGTTTAGCAATCGCCGGGCGCGGGAAGGGCCTGCCTTCATGCAGCCAAGTGCCATCCGCCTGGATACGAATGTCTATATCGCCCGATAGCGCGGGCTGCCAAGTGTCGACAGGGGGAATGGTCGCCGAGCCGCCGGATTGCTGAAGTAGCCGATCAATGTTCATTGCCATACTCCCCAAAAGACCGCGCGTTACACTACCAGTCCAGATTGTGCCAGCGCCTCTTTTACATGGGCAGGCGCATCGGGCGCGGCAGCACGGAAAAGATGGTAGAAGTTCACCGTCGTCTGCATGGCGACTTCGTCGACGCTGATGCCTCGTTCACGGGCAATGCACTCAGCCACCTCGACGACCCACGCGGGTTCGTTGGGCTTACCGCGGTGGGGAACGGGTGCCAAGTAAGGGCTGTCGGTTTCGATGAGCAGCCGATCCAATGGAAGCTGGCGTGCCAGCGTGCGTAACGACGCGGCATTGCGAAAGGTGATAATACCGGAGAGCGAAATGTAAAACCCCAGCCGCACGGCTTCTCGGGCCATCTCCAGGTCTTCGGTGAAGCAGTGGATCACACCTCCCACCTGCGGATTGCTATGCTCCCGCAGTAGCGCCAACGTATCTTCTTTCGCATCACGGGTATGAATGATCACCGGTAGCTCTAGTTCGCTCGCGGCCATCAGGTGCCGTTTGAAGCGCTCATGCTGGACGCTTAGCGGTACGCTCTCCTGGTAGTGATAATCCAGCCCGGTTTCGCCAATGGCCACCGCGCCATACTGCTCGGCAGCGTCGACGATCTCGTCGACGCTGGGTTCGTGCGCCGCTTGATACAGCGGATGCAGACCGGCGGAGATCGCAACGTCATGGTGCTCTCTGGCAATGGCGGCGAGCCCAGGCAGCTCCTCCAGCGTCGTCGAAATCGCGAGAAACTGGCTAACGTTCGCGTGACGCGCAGCGTCCAGGGTGGCCGCCACATCGCCACCGTGGGTATGTTCCGATAAACGGTCGAGATGACAGTGAGAGTCGACAAACATGCAGGGCTCTTTGAGTGTAAAGAAAAAAGTGCTGAATTAGAGCGTAAATGAAGGAGGCGCTTTATCGAGCTGGCCCGCCAGCAGCGTCTCGATACGATCGCGAACGGAGTAATCCTGCTGGCTGAAGTGCACGCCAATGCCCGGCATACGCCGACCGCTCACGCCTTCGGGAGATATCCAAATCACCTGCCCTGTCACCGAAAGACGCTCACTCTCCCCTGGCAGGGTCAGCAGCAGCATGACCGACTGCCCAAGGCCGTAGAGTGTTTTCGTCGGTACGAAAATACCTCCACGGTCCAAAAAGGGCATATAGGCGGAAAGCAGCGTCGGCACATCCGGTATCGTCAAAGAGAGCGCTTTTTGGGCAGCCATCACGACCTCGTTACAACAAGTGGTTAGGAGCGCAGCAGCGCAGACCAGCGAACTAGCCACGCTTCCAAAACGAGCTGGGGATTTGGGTTGGCCCCTACGGCGAACAGGCGGCGCTGCTCTCGGGCGTAATCCAGCAGCCGGAACCAGTCTTGAACGCGGCCATTTTTGACCGCCTGTCGATAGAGCGGCACCAAATCGGGATTGTGCAACACGCTCTGCTCGCCGGAAAGCCCCAGACGAATCAAGTCCTCAAGCCATGCGATACCGTACCACAAGATGGCATCGATGGCTTGGCGATCCAGCCTCGCGGCTTCTGATACCGGCTCTGCACCGCGAACCAACTGCTCGAAACAGTCGTGAATCTGATGCCGTAGGGCACGCTCATCGGGGGCAGCAAGTTCCACTGCCAATAGCGGTAACCCGCCGGAGACGCGCCACCAAAAGTGTGCCTCATCACCTCCCAGGTGCTGCGTCAGCCAGCCTTTACATGCCTCGAACGGTACGCTGGCCAGTGGCCACTGCTGACAGCGTGAGCGAATGGTCGGCAGCGTGCGAGACGGCACGTCCGATAGCAGGATAAAGAGCGTTTTGTCGCCAGGCTCTTCCAAGCTTTTCAACAGCGCATTGGCAGCGGCAACGTTCATCGCTTCCGCCGGGGAAATGACAATAACGCGATAACCGCCTTGCTGGGCCGTTTGCGACACGAACCGGTTCACATCGCGGATCGGGTCGATACGAATTTGACGCTTCCCCTCCTCCGGCGACACCCGCAACAAGTCAGGGTGATAGCCCGAGGCCAGCATGGCGCAGCTATGGCACTGTCCGCAGGCCTGATCGCCTGGCGCTGCACACAGCGTTCTGGCGATCAGCGCCTCCGCCAACTGCTGCTTGCCGACGCCATGGGCACCGCTGATCAGCAGCGCGTGGGGGAGTCGTCCGCTATCGGCCAGACGCACCAACTGCTGCCAGGTCGAATGGTGCCAGGGCAAAACGCCGGTTACCGCCATTGCGCAACCCGCTCTTCCAGCACACGACTCAGCGCTACTTGAACGTCTTGCAGCGGCTGGGCCGCGTCAATGAGCGCAAAACGCTCCGGCGCAGACGCGGCTCTTTCTAGATAAGCGCGGCGCACGGCCATGAAGAACTCCACACGTTCTTGCTCGAACCGATCACGCTGCGTATTGAGATCGCGCAAACGGCCCTCAAGGCGCTCCTTGGCAGCTTCTGGGGACATATCGAGCAGTAGCGTCACATCCGGGGCAAGCCCCCGCTGCACGAAATGCTCCAACTGTGCGATACGCTGTGCATCGATACCACGTCCACCGCCCTGGTAGGCAAAGGTCGCGTCGGTGAAGCGATCACACACCACCCACGCGCCCCGCGCCAGCGCGGGCAGAATTTTCTCCGATAGGTGCTGCGCACGGGCGGCAAAGACGAGTAGCAGTTCAGCGTCCACGCTCAGTGGCTCATTGGGCGACGGGTCGAGCAGCAGCTCGCGGATGGCCTCTGCACGTGCCGTACCACCTGGCTCCCGTGTGCGCACCACCTCGATCCCCCGCTCCTTTAGCCACGCTTCGACAAACGCTACGTTGGTCGACTTACCGACTCCCTCACCGCCTTCCAGAGTGATGAAGCGCCCACGCTTGCTCATTGCTGCCCCTTACTCAATTGAGACACCATCTATGGTCGATGGCGGCGATTTAACGATTACGAATATAGCGATTGACGGCATTATTATGCTCGCGCAAGGTGCGCGAAAAGTGGTGCGTGCCATCGCCTCGGGAGACGAAATAGAGCGTGTCGCCAGGCAGAGGGTTCACCGCGGCCTCCAGCGCAGCACGCCCCGGCATGGCAATCGGGGTGGGCGGCATACCGTCGATCACGTACGTGTTGTAAGGCGTCGCTTCCCGCAGGTCTGCACGGGTGATTCGGCCATCATACCGCTCCCCCATCCCATAAATGACCGTTGGGTCCGTCTGTAGACGCATGCCACGCTCCATACGCCGCTTGAAAACGCCGGCAATTTCCCGACGCTCTTCCGGCGCACCGGTTTCCCGCTCGATCAACGAGGCCATGATGAGCGCTTCGTAAGGGGAATCGATCGTGAGATCCTCGTCCCGTTCTGCCCACACCTCCTCCAGAATACGCTCCATCCGCTCCAGCGACTGACGCAAGATGTCCACATCGCTCATGCCCAAGTGATAGCGATAGGTGTCGGGAAAGAACCAGCCTTCTGGATACGTACCATCACGGCCCAAGAGCGACATGATCTCTTCATCGCTCATGTCGGCCGTGCGGTGCTCAAGCTTGGGAGCCGTATCGAGCAGGGCGCGCATTTGGCGAAACGTCCAGCCCTCAGGCACAGTCAGCGAGTAGGTCACGACATTGTTACTGCCAAGTAGAGCAATGACCTCCAATCCGCTCATCCCAGGCATGAGACGATACTCACCCACGCGCAGCAGCGGCACTTGCTCTGGGTCGATGCGAGCCAGCAGCCGATACGCCCAGGCATCCTCTAGCACGCCTTGCGAAGCCAAATCACGTACGACCTGATGAAATCCAGCACCTGCAGGTACTTGGTAAAGGGTGGGCTCCTCAAGGGTAATGGGTGCCGCAAGGCGCTGCTGCCAATAGGCATAGCCACCCAGCACGGCGGCCATGGCCAGCACCACCAATACCCCTAAGACGGCAAATAACCGTTTCACGTTGATACCTCGATCATGTTATGGAAACACGCTTGGATAGCCCAGCAGCCGATGCGCTTCGGTTTGTAACGGGTCCACTGCAAAACGCGGCCAAGTTGCCAGCTCGCAACCGTGCGCCTCTCTCAATTCACGCACGGGCCAAACCCCTTGCACTGAATTGCCTACCCAGAGTCGCTCGACGCTGGGTAGGTCGTCGACGGCCAGCGGCGCCTCATGGATGATGCCAGCGTCAAGCAGAGCCGCGCGCAAGGTCCCCGCAACACCGCACTGATCGACGCGCGGGGTATACAGGCGTCCCCGTGACGCCCAAAAGAGATTCATGCTGGTGGCTTCCACGACGTTACCTGCTTGGTCCACGAGAAGCCCTTCGGCGACATGGGGCTCGTGCCACTCCTGACGCGCCAGCACGTTCTCCAGACGATTGAGATGCTTGATGCCTGCGAGTAGCGGCTGGTGCCCCAACCGAAGGTGGCATAGACGCACGCACACACCATGCTGCCAACGCGATTGATTGGCCGTAAAGGGCGTACGTCGAGCCAACAGTCGTGGTGCTACCTGATCAGGTAACGCATACCCTCGACCGCCGCTTCCACGGGTCAAGATCAGCTTGAGAACTTCCAGCGCTGCCTCAGGTGGCGATTGCCACGCCTGAGACAGCTGCCGAGCAGACGGCAATGGAATATTCAAACGTTGGCAGCCCTTTGCCAATCGGGCGTGATGGTACTCCCACAGCACGGGCTGCCCATCGCGTAGCAAGACGGTTTCGAATAGACCATCGCCATACGCCAGCCCGCGGTCATCGAAGGGCACCTGGGGCATCGGCATCAAGGCTTATACCTTCTTGAACAACAGCGAGCCGTTCGTGCCACCAAAACCAAACGAGTTCGACAGCGTTACATCGATACGCATGTCACGAGCAGTATGGGGGACGTAGTCGAGATTGCAGCCCTCTTGGGGGTTGTCCAGGTTGATGGTGGGCGGCGCCACCTGATCGCGAATGGCAAGAATGCTAAAGACGGCTTCGACAGCGCCAGCCGCTCCCAGCAGGTGACCGATCATCGACTTGGTGGAGCTTACGGCCACGTGCTGCGCCGCACTGCCCAGCACTTTCTCGATCGCACGACTCTCAGCCAAATCCCCCGCTGCCGTCGACGTGCCGTGAGCATTGATATAATGCACGGCCGACGGATCGATGGCGGCATCTTTGATGGCATTGCTCATAGAGAGGGCAGCGCCACGACCATCCTCCGGCGGTGCCGTCATGTGATAGGCGTCATCGCTCATACCGAAGCCAGCCAGCTCTGCATAGATATGCGCACCGCGTGCTTTCGCATGCTCATACTCTTCCAGTACTAGCACCCCCGCACCATCCGAGAGCACAAAGCCATCTCGGTCCGCATCCCAAGGACGGCTGGCCGCCTGCGGATCGTCATTACGCGTCGATAGCGCTCGCGCCGCCGAGAAACCGCCCAGGCCAAGCGGTGTGGTAGCCATCTCCGCGCCGCCACAAATCATCACGTCCGCATCGCCGTACGCAATGGTGCGAGCGCTATAACCAATGTTGTGAGTGCCGGTGGTACAAGCAGTCGTAATGGCGATGTTCGGCCCTTTGAAGCCGTGCTGGATCGCCATGTTGCCCGAGATCATGTTGATAATGGAGCCCGGTACGAAGAACGGCGACACGCGACGTGCACCGCCTTTGTTGAGCGCATTGTGGTTATGTTCAATCATTGGCAAACCACCAATGCCTGAACCGATAGCCACACCGATGCGCTCGGCGTTCTCATCGGTGCACTCGATGCCTGAATCCTGAATGGCCTGCGCACCAGCGGCCATGCCGTACTGAATGAACAGATCCATCTTGCGTGCATCTTTGGGATTCAGGTAGGGACTAATATCAAAATTCTTTACCGAACCGCCAAACCGCGTATTGAAGCCACTGGTATCGAAGTGCTCAATCGGCGCAATGCCGCTTTTACCTGCGACGATGTTCGCCCACGACTCATTGACACTATTACCCACTGGGGTCACCAGGCCTAACCCAGTTACCACTACCCTTCTTCGCGCCATCAGCTTTCCTCCAGGCATCCATGGTGACACGACCCATCTGGGTCATTTGCTGCAGAAATTTGGTGACTAGTATAACGGAGTTTGAACGTTATATTCATTGTGAGCGTAAAGCAAAAAAGCCGTCCCCTATCAGGACGGCTTTTTTAATACGGGCGGGCAACACCCCACCTTGGTTCTTTGCGATAACCGCGCCCTTACTGGTGGGCGTTGACGTAGTCGATCGCTTCTTGAACCGTAGTGATTTTCTCAGCTTCTTCATCAGGAATTTCGGTGTCGAATTCCTCTTCCAACGCCATCACCAATTCAACGGTGTCCAGAGAGTCGGCACCCAGGTCTTCAGTGAAAGAAGAGCTGTTCTGGATGTCTTCTTCTTTAACGTTCAGGCGCTCTGCCACTACTTTCTTTACGCGCTCTTCAATAGTACTCATCAACGTACTCCAGTCGTTCACATTAGCCGTTATAGATAACCAGCTATTTGGAAACCGCAAGCCAAAAGCTGCGGGGTAGTTTATAGACGCCCTTAGGTTGACGCAACCGCCAAACCCAAGGCCATCAACGCATATTCATACCGCCATTCACATGCAGCGTTTCACCGGTGATATACCCTGCGGCATCACTCGTCAAAAAGCCCACGGCGGCGGCGATTTCTTCTGGCCCACCCAAGCGTGCCAGAGGAATCTGTTTGAGCAACATTTCATGCTGCGCTTCAGGCAGTGCCTCGGTCATATCGGTAGCGATAAAACCGGGCGCAACGGCGTTGACCGTGATGGCACGAGACGCCACTTCACGCGCCAGTGCGCGACTAAAGCCTTCCATACCGGCCTTGGCCGCCGCGTAGTTCGCCTGCCCCAGGTTCCCCATGGTCGCCACGACAGAGCTGATCGACACGATCCGCCCAAAACGCGCCTTGGTCATTCCCCGTAAACAGGCCTTGCTGACACGATAGACGGATTTGAGGTTGGTATCCATGACGGAATCCCACTCTTCCTCTTTCATCCGCATTAGGAGGTTATCACGGGTAATCCCCGCGTTGTTAACCAAAATCGTTGGCGCACCAAAGCGCTCGCCAATCGTCTTGAGCACCTCATCGATGCTCGCCTGGTCGGTGACGTTCAGGCACATGCCCGCGCCTTCGATGCCGTTGGCTTTCAAATCGGCATCGATGTTCTCGGCGCCAGCGGGGCTGGTGGCCGTTCCAATGACGATGCGTCCCTGGCGACCAAGCTCATGAGCAATGGCGCGACCAATACCGCGGCTCGCTCCCGTCACTAGGGCGACACGTTTTTCTTGCGTCATAACACGTTTCCTTCCACTGAACTAAGCAAGGGTAGCTGATATTCGCCGTTTATCACGCATTACCCGCTAATGTTTCGCGCGCAAGCTCGAGTGCTGCATCCAAACTGTCGGGGTCGTTGACCGCTAACCCCTTGGCACCGCGAACGATACGCTTATTGAGGCCAGTTAGCACCTTGCCCGGACCACACTCAATGAAGACATTAGCACCTTGCTCCGCCATGGCTTCAACGCAGGAGGACCACCGCACGGGTTGGTAGAGCTGCTCGATCAAACGAGTACGAAGCGTGTCGACATCCGCATGGGCTTGGGCGTCGACGTTTTGAATCACCGTGTAACGGGGGGCACGCAGTTCGATCGACTGCATCGCCTCGGCAAGACGCTCGGCTGCCGGGCGCATTAACGCGCAGTGGGAAGGCACCGAGACCGGCAAGGCCAGAGCACGCTTAGCGCCTGCCTCTTGGCAAGCCGTTATCGCGCGCTCGACGGCGGCCTTGCTGCCTGCAATCACGACCTGCCCTGGGGAGTTATAGTTCACGGCGGACACGACATCACCTTGCGCAGCGCTGGCACAGGCGGCCTCTACGGCGGCATCGTCCAAGCCGAGGATGGCGGCCATACCGCCTTGTCCGGCGGGCACGGCTTCCTGCATCGCTTCGCCGCGCAGGCGAACGAGCTGCACACCTTCGGCAAACCCCATCACGCCGGCACAGACCATCGCACTGTACTCGCCAAGGCTATGACCTGCCATCACGCTGGGACGGGGACCTTCCAGCTCTTGCCACACACGCCAGATAGCCACACTGGACGTGAGTAGCGCAGGCTGGGTGCAAGCCGTGGCATTCAGCGCGTCTTCGGGACCTTCCTGGACGACCTTCCACAGGTCATAGCCCAGCGCGTCGGACGCTTCCTCAAATGTCGTTCCCACCACACTGTAGCGCTCGGCCAGCTCTCGCAGCATTCCAAGCTGCTGAGAGCCTTGCCCGGGAAAAATGAGGGCAAGGGGTTGAGACATGTCGTTCACCTTTGCTCTTGTAGGCATTTGCTCAGTTGAGCGATAGGCGTGGTCATCGGCAACGCTGACGAGCAGCGCAAGGCATCTCCTACTGCCGCCGATCACCCGCAAAAGTCATACAACGTCATGTGGCACCTTCTCACTTGCCGCGGGCTTACGCCCAACGCTTGGCAAGCTGCATCGGCAGGTCGTGCTCGACCTCTTGCAAGGCTCGCTGAATAGCATAGTAGAACCCATCTGCCCGGGTACCACCATGACTCTTCACCACAATCCGTTTTAGCCCAAGTAGGCTTGCGCCGTTATATCGAACGGGATCAAGCTCTTGCTTGAGCCGTTTCAGCACAGGTTTGGCCAGTACACTTGCCAAGCGCCCGCATAGGCGTGACTCGAACGCCATCTGCACACGCTCTACCAACATACGGGTCAAACCTTCGCTCGCCTTCAACGTCACGTTACCGACAAAGCCATCGCACACCATGACATCAATCTCGCCCTGAAAGATGTCGCCGCCTTCCGCATAGCCTTGATAGGCAAAGGGCAGTGATGATGCCCTCTCCTGAAGCAGGCGATTCGCTTCACGCACCACGACACTGCCTTTGGTCGCCTCGGCACCAACGTTCAACAGCGCCACCCGTGGATGCACGACACCATCCACACAGTGCGCCATAGCGGCTCCCAGCACGGCAAAATCGACGAGCCGAGAAGCAGGAGAATCCACATTGGCCCCTAAGTCCAACAAATAACAGCGTCGACCGCCTCGCGTTGGAATCGCAGTGCTGATAGCGGGCCGTGAAAACCCTGCAATCATGCCTAACTCGCGTCGAGCCAGTGCGACTAGCGCCGCTGTATTACCAGCGCTAACCCCCGCCATGGCACGGCCGTCCGAGACATCTCGCAGCATGTGCGCCATGCTCGTATCGTGACCATGGCGGAGCGCCCAGGCCGCCGAGGCGTGTTGCGATACCACGCTAGGCGCATCGTAGGCGACTAAACGTGACGCTGCCGCAGCCAGAGGCTGCGGCAAGCGCAAAAGCTCAGCGGTAATCCGCTGGCGGGGGCCGAACAGAGCGAGCTCAAGGTCAGGACGTTCGATCACTGCCTTTGCAGAGCCTTCGATAATGGCACGGGGGCCTTGGTCACCCCCCATAACATCAATCGCTAGGCGCATTGCACCCACGCTGTTCCGCCACTCGTTAGGATGTTAAGGATTAAACCTCAACGACCTTACGACCACGGTAGAAACCGTCCGGAGAGACGTGGTGACGCAGGTGAGTCGTACCGGTTTCTTTGTCCTGAGACAGAGTCGGTGCGCTCAGCGCATCGTGGCTACGACGCATACCGCGCTTGGAACGAGTTTTACGGTTCTGTTGAACTGCCATGGGTGTTTACTCCAAGGTATGTAGGGTAAGTGATGCTTACTTTTTGCCTTTCAAAGCGCCACTGCTTTTCAAAGCATTGAGCACCGCGAAAGGGTTCTTGGCTGAAGCGGACTCGTCCGCCGCGCCTTCGGTCTTGCTGACCAGCTGCTCCGCCGAGACATGGCATTCGGTCTCATCGTGATAGACCACTTGAGGCAAGCTGAGAATGAGCTCATCCTCAACCACCGTCAGCAAGTCCAGCTGTTCATTTTCCACCAGCACCGGCTCATGACTGGCAGGCAGCTCGGCGGCCAAGGCTTCGTCGGTAATCATTCCAAGCAGGAAGTCACTAGCAACGTCTTGGCTAAGCGGCACCATACAGCGGCGACAAGGCAGCGCCAGGGTCGCTTGCAAATGGCCACGAATTTCGCGACGGCCTTGGGCATCCACACCAAACTCGAGCACGACATGACAGTCGCCGGTTTGGTCACCTGCTTCTTCAGCAAGGCGGGGCAGCTTATTCAGCGCCACTGAGCCTTCGAGTCGTTCGCGGCGGGCTGCAAGCTTATAAGGCTCAACCCGGCTGGGGAGTTGTGAGGTCAACATAGGCGCGCAATGATAGGCACTCGCCCCCCTGGTGTCAAAGCTCATGGCATAATTCTTCTCGGTTTATCGATGACAATAGCACCATTAGGCATGTCACTACGCTTTCGCTACACTCACTACCGGTGCTTATTGCACCCTTCAGGCCACAAGGAGACGACAGTGCCGCAAACGCAAAACGCCCCCCTCGTGCTCGCTTCTAGCTCCCGCTTTCGCCAAGCGCTACTAGACCGACTGCACTTGCCCTACCAGTGCCATTCACCCGACATCGATGAAACGCCCCTCGATGGCGAGTCTCCCCAGGCATTAGTGCATCGTCTCGCATTGAGCAAAGCCAACGCGGTGGCCGAACGTTTTCCACAGCACTGCATCATAGGCTCCGACCAAATTGCGCTGTTCGAGGGTGACATTCTCGGCAAACCGCACACGGCAGAGCGCGCTCGCGCCAACCTGGCGCGCTTTTCAGGACACAAGGTAACGTTTTTGACGGGCCTCGCTTTGGTCGACACACGCCATCAGCGCCACCACGTGCACATCGAACCGTTCGAGGTCGTGTTCCGCACCTTGAGCGAACAGGAAATCGAGCGTTACGTCACACTGGAAAAACCCCTCGATAGCGCTGGCAGCTTTCGCATGGAAGGGCTAGGCATCGCGCTCTTCGAGCGCCTCGAGGGGCGTGACCCCAACGCGCTGATCGGGCTACCGCTCATTGCACTCTGCGACATGCTTCGCCAAGTGGGCATGAACCCCCTTGGCGATGCCTGACGCTACTGAACTTGAAACTTTATTGGCGCATGACGGGTGTGAACACCCAGCACCTCGGCCGCCGCCTGAGTAAAGCGACGCGTTAGACGCTCGAAGGGATCCAAGCGCGGCGTGTAGTTCTCCCAGGACGCCTCGCCCACCTGGGCACGAGCAACCTGCTCCAGGCTCGCCAACTCGTCGACCAACCCTAAGCCCAACGCCTGCTCGCCGCTCCAGATCAGCCCGGAAAAAATATCCGGGCTGTCACTCAAACGCTCCCCTCGCCCTGCTTGCACATCGTCGATGAACTGCTCATGGGTTTGGGTGAGCACGCTTTGCCAGAAGCGCGCCACGTCCTCATCCAACGGCTGAAACGGGTCCAGAAACGCTTTGTTCTCGCCCGCCGTCATGACACGACGCTCCACCCCCAACTCGGCAATGGCCTCTTGAAAACCGAATCCGGCATAAATGACTCCAATCGACCCTACCAAGCTGGCGGGAGACGCCACGATCTCATCAGCCGCTGCCGCGATGTAATACGCACCGCTGGCACCAATGTCTTCGATCACCGCAATGATCGGCTTATCACCCTGCTCACGCAGGCGCATGATTTCGGTGTAGATACGTTGCGACTGAACAGGGCTCCCCCCCGGGCTGTCGATGTGCAGCACGACGGCGGCGGCACCGGGATTTTCCCACGCTCGGTTCAAACCTTGAATGATGCGCTCCGCATTGGCTGGGGCATCGCTGGCGATGACCCCATGGACTTCCACCAGCGCCAAATGCTGCTGGGCGGGCACGGCGGCGGTCGGCTCCGCCAAGAACACGCGATAGAGCGTCGTCGTCAGCGAGATCAATACCAGCGCGAGCAGCATGAGCCGGAAGAACAGTTTCCAGCGGCGACTTCGACGCTGTTCGGTCAGCACACCACCGATCCAACGATCCATCATCTCGAGCTGAGCCAGCCGCTGTCGCTCTCGCAGCGTCTCGGCGTCGTCCCCTTGCGCACCTACCGGTGCTGACGCCCCCTCTTGAGCAGGTACTTCGGGCCCTTGCGTCCAGCGATCATGGTCACTCGGCGACGCACGGTCTCCAGGCGCCTGCCCATGACGCTCATCGCGCCGCTGATCATCACTCATCGTCGATTCCTACGTTGCGTTTCTTGAAGTCTTGACCTGCCCATCCTGAGACTCGCCGTAAAGCCACTGGAATAGCGACGGTATGTCGTCAGCCACCCATATGGGCTGACTGGCCGCTAAACGGGCGGGCGTGTGCACCCCGTATGTCACGCCCACTCGATCCATTCCCAAGGCGCGAGCCATCTCCAAATCGTACTCCGTATCCCCCACCATGACCGCCCGTTCTACCGGCACCTGCAGCTCGACCAATATCTCATGCAGCATTTGTGGGTGCGGCTTCGAGCGAGTTTCATCGGCAGTGCGGCTCGCGTGAAAAAACTGGCCGCTCCCCGTCTCGCGAAAGATGCGATCGAGCCCGCGACGGCTTTTACCCGTCGCGACCGCAAGCCGTTGCTGAGGGCGTTCTCGCAATTTAGCCAAGTGCGCCTCCACTCCGTCGAAAAAGGGCATCGGCGTCGTGTTCCCCTCCACGAAGTGGTGAGAGTAACGCTGGCGCAGCCGCTCGGCCTGCTCCGGAGAAATGCCCGGACACAGTTTAGCGATCGCTTCGGGTAGCCCCAGCCCAATAATGTCTTCGATGGCCTTCACGTCCAATTCGCCCCATTCGGCATCTGCCGCTGCGGCCTGCATGCAGGCAACGATTTTGGGCACGGAATTCATCAACGTGCCGTCCCAATCGAAGATAATCAGCTCGTAACGCATACCCTTCCCCTTATTGACGTGCGCGATTGAGCGTCTCTTCGAGCGCTTCTGGAAGCGGCGCTTTTACCGTCACCGGCCTGCCATTACCGGGCTCTGGAAACGTCAGCGAACGTGCGTGGAGGAATAGACGACCCAACCCTAACTGCTTGGTCAACAAACCGCTGTCACGGGTCGCGTATTTATCGTCGCCTAACAGCGCGTGCCCGGCATGCGCGGCGTGCACACGAATCTGATGGGTGCGCCCGGTCACGGGCTCCGCTTCGATCAGCGTGACTTTCTCGAACGTCTCCACCACCGAGAAGTGAGTACGCGACACCTTGCCATTGGGGTCTACCCGTACGCGTCGCTCACCGTTGCCCGCGTCGAAACGGTCTAACCGGGCGCTTTCGTATGTTTTGCGGGCAGGCCAGCGCCCGGCGACCAGCGCCAAATAGCGCTTGTCCATGCCGTGCTTTTTCAACGCATCGTTGAGGGTAACCAGCGCATCGCGGGACTTGGCGAGTAGCAAACAGCCAGAGGTATCACGATCGAGACGATGCACTAGCTCCAGGAACGTCAGATCGTCACGCACTTGGCGCAACGCCTCGATCAAGCCAATCTTGACACCGCTTCCTCCATGGACGGCCAGCCCGGACGGCTTGTTCAGCACCATCCAATCGGGGCCTTCCATGATCACGCTCCCCACCAGTAGGTCGCGCAGGTTGTCGCTGACCTCTTTTACCGCCTCCTTAGGCGCTAGGCGCAGCGGCGGCACTCGTACCAAGTCGCCAGACTGAAGGCGATAATCGACCTTGACCCGTTTTTTATTGACGCGAACTTCCCCTTTACGAACGATGCGATAAATCAGTGCGCGGGGAGCGCCTTTCAATCGCGTCATCAAAAAATTATCGATTCGCTGACCTGCTTGTTCCGGGGCGATTTCCACCCACTGTACTTCACGCCCTTCGGACATTGCCGCGTACTCCTGGTGACATTCTTTAACGTCAGGCTAAAAACGGCATTCTAACGTAGACCTAGCGGCATTGCGTCAATTGCTGGTGGTTGTCTTTACTGTTATATTCCAAAGCGCTCATCGGCCAACGTGGCCGGGCCGAACGTGGCCCGCTTTTATCACTTATGTATAGCGAAAGATGGCCCACGTTTTGCCTTCGCACCTGCCCGACAAACACGCAGGTCAGAGCGAACCAAGTAGCGATTAGTGTACGCACTGCCTACTGATAACGTATTGAAATGTAGTAACTCTGTCGTTCAACCATCGTTCGACGACAGAGAACGTCAGGCCCTACCAGCAACGGCGGGCCCGTCATTAAATAAACGTTACGCCCCTGCCAACAGCCCCTGTTCGTCACAAGGCGCTGCGACGCTGGGGCGCTAAGATCAACGCTGTGCCGATACCGGCGTTGGCGAATCGATGAATGCCAGGTGTGGGCGGTGTCAGCAGAGCCGGATGGACGTGACAGCCACCGAAACACGTTCTGCCGCCGCCACGTACTCAACGCCCTTTCGGCCGGGTTGGCACGACTGCCTTCCCGGCTTAATGCGTCAGCATAACCATGCGCCGAGCACAAGCACGCAGCACCCAGCGATTCGCCGACGCTCGCTTTCAAAGCACGTCGGCACGCCATGCTACGTGAGACAACATGAAACGGATGCTAATTAACGCGACCCAGCCTGAAGAGCTGCGGGTCGCACTGGTAGATGGACAGCGCCTGTACGATTTGGATATCGAGTCCGGCGCTAGGGAACAGAAAAAAGCCAATATTTATCGGGGTAAGATCACCCGCGTAGAGCCCTCTCTCGAAGCTGCGTTCGTGGACTTTGGCGCTGAACGCCATGGCTTCCTTCCTTTGAAAGAAATTTCCCGCGAATACTTCATCAAGGACGTGTCTGGTCGCCCTAGCATCAAAGAGGTGCTCAAAGAGGGCCAGGAAGTCATCGTTCAGGTCGATAAAGAAGAGCGCGGCAACAAAGGCGCAGCGCTGACCACCTTCATCAGCCTTGCGGGTCGCTTTTTGGTATTGATGCCTAATAACCCGCGTGCAGGCGGTATTTCACGCCGTATCGAAGGCGATGATCGCAGCCAGCTCAAAGACGCGATGGGTCAGCTAACCGTTCCTGACAAAATGGGGCTGATCGTTCGTACTGCCGGCATCGGCCGCAGTTCCGAAGAGCTGCAGTGGGACCTGGATTACCTCGTGCAGGTGTGGGAATCCATCACGACGGAAGCAGGCAAACGCTCCGCTCCGTTCCTGATCTATCGCGAATCCAACGTCATCATTCGCGCCATGCGTGACTACTTGCGCCAGGATATCGGCGAGGTATTGATCGATAGTCCCGAGATTCACGCCGAAGCGCTGGCGTTCATTCGCCAGGTCATGCCCTCGTACCAGCAGAAGATCAAGCTGTACGCGGATGAAGTCCCCCTCTTCTCCCGCTTCCAGATCGAGTCACAAATCGAAACCGCCTACCAGCGGGAAGTGAAGCTGCCGTCGGGTGGTTCGATCGTGATCGACCACACCGAAGCCCTGGTCTCCATCGACATCAACTCTGCACGCGCCACGCGGGGCAGTGATATCGAGGAAACCGCGCTGCAAACCAACTCTGAGGCCGCCGACGAGATCGCCCGTCAGCTGCGCCTTCGGGATATTGGCGGCTTGGTCGTGATCGACTTCATCGACATGGGGCCTGCACGCAATCAGCGTGAAGTCGAAAACCGCATGCGCGACGCGCTGAAGCTAGACCGCGCACGCGTTCAAATCGGACGCATTTCACGCTTCGGCCTGATGGAAATGTCGCGGCAGCGCCTGCGTCCCTCCTTGGGCGAAACCAGCGGCGTTGTGTGCCCGCGCTGTAACGGTCAGGGCACCATTCGTGACGTGCGCTCGCTATCGCTCTCCATCATGCGCCTGATCGAAGAAGAGGCCATGAAAGAGCGCAGCGCCCAGATTCGCGCCATCCTGCCGGTCCCGGTGGCCACGTATCTGTTGAACGAAAAGCGCAGCGTGCTGGCGGATATCGAGTCGCGTCAAGGCGTTCGGGTCGTCCTGCTTCCCAGCCCTGACATGGACACGCCCCATTACGATGTCCAGCGCCTGCGGGATGATCATTTAGACGAAGATGACAGCCACTCGCTCTCCAGCTTCGAGCTGTCGACCGACACCGACGTCGGCAAAGAGCCAGACCCAAGCTTTGCGCCGCCGGCGCAGCGTGCCGAAGCTGCAGTGAAGAGCGTCGTGCATAACGCCCCGGCGCCTGCATCGCTGCAAACCGAAGAAGCGCCTGCTAAAGCCGCTGCCCCAGCGCCCGCCGCCGAACAGCCTAGCGTGCTCGGCCGCTTCATCCGTGGCTTTGCCAAGCTATTGGGCGGTGATGACAGCGCTCACCAGACGGCCAACGAGGCGGAAGCGCCACGTAAGGCATCCGAGCAGCCAAGCCGCCCGCCCCGCAACGAGCGACGCAGCAAACCGGCTCAGGAGCGTAACGACAGCACGCCCAAGCAGGAACAGCGCAGCGATAACGCCAAGAGCGATCAGCGCGGCAACGCGGCGGGGAACACCGGATCACGTAACGAAGATGCCAGCGACAAGCGCAGCGGCCCAAGCCGTACGCGTAATCGCCGCCGCCACCCCCAACAAGACGATAGCAAAGGCCAAGAGAACGCGAAAAACACGCGTCAACAGAGCCCTAAAGAGAGCGTAAAAGAGAGCCCGAAAGAGACCTCCAAGGAGGAGTCTGGTAAACCTCAGGAGCCTCGTCGCGACAAGCCACGGGAGAACAAACCCAAGCAGGACAAGCAGGACAAGCAGGAGGAGCGCGCACCTGCAGCGCAGGCCGACGACAGCCAGCAGGATGACGGCAAGCCGAAGCGCACCCGCAACAACCCGCGCAACCGCTCGCGTAAACAGGCGCTCAACCCGCAGGCCGAAGCCGAGCAGTTGAAGCTGCAAGCGGACGCTGCAAAGGCGCCCCAAGCCACTGATGACTCCGCCAGCACAGCCCCCGCAGATGCGGCTCCTAGCGCTGATGCCTCCTCCCAGGCAGCCGAAGCCCCTCAGGCCACGGCCACCGAGGCGCCGACTGACGCCGAGACGATGCAACGCGAACAGGCCGCCCAACCTGCGGAAGCGAGTCCTGAAGTGAGCTCTGGAGAAAGCAGTGGAGAAAGCACTGAAGAGAGCACTGAAGAGAGCACTACCTCAGAGCGTGCAGCCAACAGTGGCGACAAAGCTCGCAAATCGACGCGCCAGCGCCGTCAATCCAAGCCGGAAGCCGACGCTAAAGACGCAGCGGTACCGGTCACGCCGCAGGCCGAGCCCGCCTCCACGGAAGCAGCTAGCCCTGCGGAGCCTGACGACGTTACTGCAGCGCGCACGCCCACCGCTGATAGGCAGGAATCGCGTGTAGAGGCGTCAGCAACAGAGGCACCCAAAACCGACGCGCCCGATACACGCGTTGCCGAAGCAAGCGATGACCAGGCCCAGCCAGCCGATCATGCCACAGCGCCGCAGTCCACGGATGCGTCTCAAACGCCCGAGACCACCCCGGCAGAGGCCGAGGCAAGCAGCACTGCGCCTGACCAAGCACACGCCGAAGCAGCGGAAAACAACGCACAGGCAGCGCCGGTAGCAGACGTCGACACCCAGTCCAAAGCGGAAACGGCGGAAACGGCGGAAACGGCGGAAACGGCGGAAACGGCGGAGCAAGATAACGTTGACACAGCGCCCTCTGCAAAGCCTGAAGACGCACCGACCTCCGAGGCTACCTCTCCAGCAAGCGAACGAACTGCCGAGAAGACGCCCAGCGATGCCGTCGCCGACGAAGCGACATCCGCGATGCCCCCTGCGACCGAGCAGGAGCCTGCGGCCACTGCTACGACCGAGCAGGAGCCTGCGGCCACTGCTACGACCGACGAGGTGTCTGCGCCAGCGCCTGCTAGCGTTGCCACCGACGAGGAAGCGCCTAAACCGCGCCGTCGTCGCCGTCGTGCCCATAACGATCCGCGTGAGCTGCGCAAGCAGCAGAACGCTCAAGGCCAAAACTCGCAAGAGTAACGGCCAGACACGAAAAACCCCGCTCCGGCGGGGTTTTTTTATGGCAGCAAGAAGCGCGGTTTAAACCACACGAGGCTCCGGCTCTAGCGTCACGGCAAACCGCTCGTGTACGGCGTTTGCCACGCTCTCTGCAAAACGCAGCAGCCCAGGACGGTCGCCTCCCCCAAAGTGCACGAGCACTAGCGCTTGTCGCTCATGCACGCCAAATGCGCCGTCACGATGCCCCTTCAACCCACACTGATCGATCAGCCATCCTGCCGCCAGCTTGGTGTGCTGATGGGCTTGAGGAAAGTGCGGCATCTGCGGATATGCTTGCAGAAGTCGCTGCGCGTGTGCATCACTTACCACTGGATTCTTGAAGAAACTACCCGCATTGGCGAGCACGGCCGGATCCGGCAACTTCTCTTGACGAATGGCGCAGACCGCCTGAGCGACCGCCAGTGGCGTGGGCGAAGCCGATATGCGGGACGCCAAATCGCCATAGCCCAGCACGGGACGTGGGTGCTCGGAAAGCCGAAGAGCCAATTGAGTAATCACCACTCGACCCGCCAGTGCCCGTTTGAAGATACTATCGCGATAGCCGAACTGACAGGCCTTGGCGCTCAACCAGCGCGCCTCCCCCGTAGCCAGCTCGACCACCTGGACACCTTCCAGCACATCGCTCAGCTCGACGCCGTAGGCCCCGATGTTCTGTACCGGCGCCGCACCGCAATCACCTGGAATGAGCGCCAGATTCTCCGTTCCCCAAAGCCCTCTGGCCGCCAAGGCCATGACCAGCGAGTGCCAGTTGACGCCAGCGCCGACGAACGCCACAACGCCCTCTTCCCGGCGCTCCAACCACCAGTGGTTAAGCGCCGGTCGCAGCGCCATGCCCATGAGAGTAGGCGGCAACAGTACGTTGCTGCCACCGCCGAGCAGAGTGATGGGCCACTGCTGGGCATGGGCATGGTGAAGCGCCGCCTGTAGGTTCGATAGCGTGGTGGGCGCGGCATAGTGCTCTACCCGACAGGGTAGGCGCAGCGTATTGGCAGCAGACAAATCCACCCAAGCGGCTGATTGGTTCACAGCGTCAGCGACCACGGGTTAGCTCGTCGATCAATCCAGCACTGGCCTGCTCGATCATGTCCAACACCTGCTCGAACCCCTCCTCGCCGCCATAGTAGGGGTCGGGCACATCGGTATTGGGCAACCCGGCATACTCCAACAGCAACCCTGTTTTGGCCTGACTATCGGCGGGCTGTAACGCCCGAATGGCCGCCAAGTTGTCGCGATCCATGCCCAGCACGTAATCGAACGCATGGAAGTCGTTCACCGTTAGCTGTCGAGCACGCAAGTGGCTGATGTCGACGCCACGCCGACGTGCGGCCGCCTGGGCGCGCGGGTCAGGGGCTTTACCCACGTGCCAATCGCCCACGCCGCAGGAGTCGATGTCGATACGTTGAGTGAGCCCTGCCCGCGCCAACGCCTGCTGAAAAACGCCTTCCGCCGTGGGTGAACGGCAGATGTTGCCCAAGCAAACAAACAGTACGCGTGTCATGACTGCCCCCCTTCTACCGCCAACAGCGCTCTGACGCGAGCTAGATCCTCTTCCGTATCCACACCGGCGGGGTTCACCGCACCGGCCAACGCTACCTGAATCGCGTAGCCATGCTGAAGGGCGCGCAGCTGCTCTAACTGCTCCAACTGCTCTAGCGTGGAGGTCGGCAGATCCTGATAGGCTGCCAAAAAGCTTGCCCGATAAGCGTAGATACCGATATGGCGTAGCCATGCGTCGGTGTCCAATAAGTTGGGGGGATGTTTGAAATGCTCCCGATCCCACGGGATCGGCGCACGCGAGAAATACAGCGCCCGCCCTTGAAGCGAACGCACGACTTTCACCACGTTAGGATTGAAGAGCGTGTCCACATCCGTGATCGGTTCCGCCAAAGTGGCCATCGCGGCATCGGGATCGTCGGCCAAACGGAGCGCCACCTGATCGATGAGCACGGGAGGGATAAGCGGCTCATCTCCCTGGACATTGACTACCAGCGTCTCGTCGCTAAGGCCGAGCGTCTCGGCGACTTCGGCCAACCGGTCCGTGCCTGACGGATGGTCGTCGCGCGTCATAATGACGTCTGCCCCGTAGGGCAACATGGCCTCACGAATACGCTCGTCGTCGGTGGCAATGACTACGCGGCTTGCCTGGCTTTGGCTGGCCCGCCGCCACACATGCGCCACCATCGGCTCTCCCGCAATGTCCAGCAGCGGTTTACCCGGCAGCCGCGAGGAGCCAAACCGGGCGGGCACTACGGCGATAAACGGCGTCGACGTATCTGCCATCACGCCTCCCCGGTACGGCCAGGTGACGTGGACAGCTTCTCGTCGGCATCCATCTGCCGCGCCTCTTCGGGCAGCATGACAGGAATGCCGTCCTTGATCGGGTAAGCCAACCCGTCGTAATGGCAGCAAAGCTCCTGAGCTTCGCGGTCGTACTTCAGCTTGCCGTTACACAGTGGGCAAACCAGCATTGCCAGCAGTTCCTTATCCATCGGTGCTTCCCCTTTGAGTCAAGTCGGACAGCCTGTCGCGCAGCCAGTCCTCAAATGCACGTGGAAGCTGGGCTTCCACCTCCAGTACCCAGCTATCAGGCGGTGCGAACGCCTGACACTTCACGGCGTCTTTCGCCGTCATGATGATGGGGTGCTTCGATGCAAACCGAAACGTATTGGCATCGAAAGGCTGGTGATCGGCCAACGGATGCATCTCTCCGCTGACACCTAACGTCCGCAGCGTATCGAAAAAGCGCTGTGGATGACCAATGCCCGCCAATCCGTGAACCGGTAACGAGAAAGGCAGCGGTGCCAGAGGGCGCTGCTCTCCGGAGCTCAGGTGGCGCCAGCGCGTGGGTACCAGCGTCATGGGCACGCTGTCGATCTTCAACGGGCGCTGCAAAGCTCCATTGACGATCACCGCATCCACGCTCGCTAGCCTAGCCGCCGATTCCCTCAACGGCCCTGCCGGAAGACAGCGTTGATTACCCAGCCCCCGGGTGCCATCGATCACCACTAATTCAATATCGCGCCCCAGGGCCAAATGCTGCAAGCCATCGTCGCTGATCACTATGTCGCAGCCCTGCTGCACTAGCATAGCGGCCCCCCGGGCGCGCTGTGGATCAGCCACGACCGGCACGCCGGTCTGCTGCGCCAGCATGAGCGGCTCGTCACCACTGTGCTGCGGGTCCGTTGCCGAGGTTACCAGCAAGGGATAGAGCGGCGCTTTGCCTCCATAGCCCCGGGTGACGATACCCGGCGAAAACCCTTGGGCCTGCAGCCAGCGGCTGAGCCATGCCACCAGCGGAGATTTGCCGGTGCCGCCTAGCGTGATGTTGCCGACCACGATCACGGGCACCGGCACTCGCCGTACCATTTGTTGACCAAGCGCATAGCGCGTTGCACGCCGCTTCATAAGATAACGGTATAAATTACCCAGGGGGTAGAGCGGGGTCAGCCAAGCGCTACCGTCATAGGCAGCTTTCAACCAACGCTCGGCCAAGCTCATTCGTTCTCCTGGAACTGCAGTTGATGGAGCGCAGCGTACGCCCCACCCTTTTCCAGCAGCACCTGATGGGTGCCCTGCTCCACGATTCGCCCTTGATCCATCACCAAAATGCGATCGGCGCGCTCAATGGTAGAGAGGCGATGGGCAATCACGAGCGTGGTGCGCCCTTGGCATACATGCTCCAGCGCTTTTTGAATATAGCGCTCGGATTCCGTGTCGAGGGCGGAGGTCGCTTCGTCCAAAATCAAAATCGGGGCGTCTTTGAAGATTGCTCGTGCAATGGCAAGCCGCTGACGCTGCCCGCCTGAGAGCATGACGCCGTTCTCCCCGACTACCGTCGCATACCCTTCAGGCAGCTTTTCGATGAACTCGCTGGCATAGGCAGCTTCGGCCGCTGCCTTGATGGCTGCCGGATCGGGGTCTGTCACCCCATAGGCAATATTGTCGGCAATCGACGCATTGAACAGCGTGACCTGTTGGGAGACCAGCGCAATGTTCTGACGCAGCGGACCTAGGGCGTACTCATCGGCATTCACGCCATCGATCAAGATACGCCCCTCGCTGGGACGGTAGAAACGCGGCAGCAGGCTCACCAGGGTGGACTTACCGCTTCCCGAGCGGCCCACAATGGCAACCAGCTCGCCTGGGGCAACGTCCAGATTCACGTGATGCAACACATTTGGCTGGTCGTCCCCATAGCGGAAGCTGACATCCTCGATCATCACATGGCCGGTCAGCTTGCTGGGGAGTCGGGTGCCTTCGTCTCGTTCCGGCGCAAGGTCAAGTAGGCCAAACAGCTCAGACGCCGCTGCAATCCCTTTTTGAATCTCACCGTTGATTTCGGTGAGCTGACGTACCGGTTTGATCATCAGCGCAGCGGCCGTAATGAAGGCAACGAACTCGCCCGGCGTCATGTTTTCCATGAGCGAAGGCGCCATGGCCAGCCACACCAGTAGCGCCATGGATATCGCTACCAGCATCAGCACGACAGGCGAGCTGACCGCACGTGTCATGGCCTCTTTCATACTTTGCCGACGATTCTCTTCACTGACCCGCTCGAAGCGCTGCTTTTCGTAAGCCTCTGCGCCATGGGTCCGCACCACGCGATACCCCGACAGTGCCTCCGACGCCACGTGCGTCACATCGCCCATGGAGTGCTGAATGCGCTTGGAAATGCGCCGAAACCGCTTGCTCACGTAGCTCACCACACCGGCAATGATCGGGGTAACCCCCAAAAACAGCAGCGTTAGCATCCAATTGGTCCAAAACAGATAGCCAATAAGACCAATCACGAACAGCCCTTCTCTCAGGATGATCGTAACGGCATTGGTCGCGGCTCCCGCCACCTGTTCGACATGATAGGTCACTCGAGACACCAAATGGCCGCTGGAGTGATGGTCGAAGAAGCGCCCCGGTAGGTGCAACAAGTGCGCGAACACGTCACAGCGCAGGGTGTGGATTACATAGCGCCCAACGTATGCCATAAAATAAGTGCTCAAAAACGTTCCTAGACCGCGGGAAGCAAACATGAGCACCACGAACAGCGGCAGAAAAAAACGGAAAGCGGCATCGGGGTTTTGAATCCCATCGATCAGCCGCTTCATCATCTCCGCCAGCGCGGTGCTCGACGCTGCGTAAATCACGAAACCTACCACCGCTAGCGCAAACGCGCGCCAGTGTGGCTTCACGTAACCCAATAACCGCTTATATAACATCCAACCTGAATCAGTCACACGCGCTCCCGGCAGTAGTGTGCAGTGGGGCGATTCTACCTGATGGTGGCCCGCTTCAACACCGCTGATGCCCTCCTGCTAGGGCGCGCATGGGCCGCACCGAGATGGGTTGCCCAGGCGTGAGCAAAAAACGCAGCGCTCCGTCATGGGCGGTACTCCACAAACAGCTCTGCTGCTGCCGAAAACGCCGCACCACGTCGTCGGCAGGATGCCCGAACGCATTGTCTCTCCCTGCACTGAACACTACGTGCTGTGGCGTGGTATGACGGACGAATTGAACGCCCGAACTCGTTGCGCTGCCGTGGTGCCCTGCCACTAAAACGCTGACTGGACCATCGAGCTGCGTGAGAAGCTGGCGCTCCACTTGCCGGCCTACGTCCCCCGTCAGCAGCAGCTGGTGCTCACCGACCTTCACTGCCAAGACGCAGGAGCGATCGTTCGAGGAAAGCGCGTTCTCACCCCTCGGTGGCCACAGAACGCGATAGCGAATGCCATCCATTTGCCAGTGCTGCCCTTGACGACAGGGCCAGCCCGCGACCGGTAACGCCTCACCCTCGGGTGCCCACCACTGCCCCACCTGATGATCGGCCAATAGCGCGTCGACGCCTCCAGCATGGTCAGTATCCGCATGGCTGACGATCACTTGATCGATGACTTGACCGGGAGGCCACAGACTTTGCAGCGGCATGAAGCCACTGCGAAAACGCGGCCCCGTGTCATAGAGAAAACGACGGTTGGCGCTGCGCAGCTCGACCAGTTGGCCTTGCCCCACGTCATGTACGGTCACACGAAGCTGCCCATCGGCCAGCGCCGTCTCTCGGGGCCACCCGGGTAGCGTCGCGACGAGCGCCAGCGACGCGATCCCAAGCCAGCGCGGCATGGCAGGCAATCCCCAGCACAGTGACACCAGCACCAGGCTTCCAGCGAGTGGATAGACCAACGGGGCAGGCGGCTGCCAGAGAGGAGCCGCGTCGACCGCGACACGCAACAGCCAGTGAAAAGCCGCCAACGCCTGCTCGAAGACCCACCAAGGCAGCATTTCAAGGCCGGGCAGCGGCGAGAACAGCCAGCCAATCAGCGCGCTCGGCACCATGATGGAGCTGACCCAAGGCACGGCTAGCAAATTGATCAAAGGTGCAACGGGGGCCACACGCCCAAACGCCAACAGCACGGCTGCCGCCATCAATGGGGCAAGTAACAGTTGGGAGCGCAACAATGCCCAGCACCAGCCCTTGATACCGCGAGGCCGAGCGCGCCCCTGCCAAATGATGATCAACCACCCCACTGCCAAGAACGATAGCCACAGCCCTGGTCGCCACAAGGCAAGGGGGTCGACGATCAGTACCAGCGCAAGCGCGAGCCACCACGCCTGCCAGGGTCCGGGAGCATGACGACCGCTCAACACCCAAAGGCCTAGTAGCGTCATAATCATCGCACGCATGGCCGGGGGCGCTAATCCTGCCAGTCCGGCATAGGCGACGGCCGCCGCACCGGCTAGCCACCAGGGCCACGTCCGCAGCCGCCAATGGGTGGGAGAGCTCAAGCGAGCGCTATAGCGCCCTAGCAACAGCACGAAAGAGGCCACCAACCCCACGTGCAATCCGGAGATCACCACTAGGTGCGTCGTCCCGGTGGCATTCAGCAGCGCCCAGTCCTCCTGGGTAAGCTGCTCGCTATCTCCTAGCGTGAGCGCCGCTAACCAGCGTTGAGTACGGGGTGCAAGTGGACGCTGTGCCAACCACGCTGAGGCCCACGGGCGTAACCGAGGAGCGGCAGCGGCCAGCTTTTGCGGCGCAGGGTCCGTACGCACGTAGCCGGTAGCGTGTATCCCTTCGCGCCAAAGCCACTGCTCGTAGTCGAACGCATGAGGATTGAGAAAGCCAGAAGGCGGCCGCAGTCGCAAGATCATCCGCCAGCGCTCGCCTGCTTGGAACGTATGACCGTAGGCACTTACCCGAACGCTGCCTAAGCGCTCGCAGTTGGGTACGTGTGCAGGCGCCGTACAGCGCTCGATGTGCAAGCGCAGCCGCTGTGCCCCGGGCTGTGCTTGTACATCGACGACTTTGGCGTCAACCTCGAGATCTTGCCCGCTCAACCCAACGGGCAACCTGCGTGACCACTCCTGCTGAACGCTCAGCGCCACGACTCCCGCGATGAGCAGCCACGGCAGTGCGCTCGGCCGCGATGCCAGGCTCAGCAGGCCGCCCACGCTCAGCGCCAGCGGCAGTAGCCACGTGCCGCTCTGGGCACCGGTGAATCCTACGACAAGCCCGCCCACCAACGCCGCCAAGGCGGCAGGGATTGCCACCCCCCGTCCCATGCGCCCCTCCCTGGTGCTTCACCATTCCTGTGCACGCCATAGCCGAAGCCCTGCGCTATATGGATAATAGAAACCACTTATCGCAAGAGTACCTGACATGCCGCGCCGTTTCCTGCAGCGCTACATGCCAAAACCCGACACGCTAAAGCGCCAGCGCTCCCTGCGCTTCATGGCACCGCTGATTGCGGACCCGGGTTTATGGCTACTGACTCGACGCAGCGTGGCCAACGCGTTTAGCGTTGGGCTGTTCTGCGCGATGCTGCCCATCCCCTTTCAGATGGTGGTGGCAGCGTTGGGCGCGCGACTGAGTCGCTGTAATTTGGCGCTGTCGGTGGGGTTGGTGTGGGTCACCAACCCGCTCACCATGCCGCTGATTTTTTATGCTAATTATCGCATCGGCACGTTTTTGTTGGACGCCCCTGCACGGGAGGCGCCTTCACGTATCTCGACACGCTGGGTTGCCGAACAGATGCACGACATTCTGCCGCCCTTACTGCTCGGGTCGTTGATCACGGCCATCGTCCTTGCCGCCGTTGCAAACGTCGGCATTCGTCTTATCTGGCGCTGGCACGTCTCTCATAACTGGAAGCGCCGCCGCCTGAAGAGGCGGCGGCGCAGGGCTCGCATCGAATCAGAGTTTGACGACTAAGTCACCCCGCCTGTGCTACCAGGCGTCCTCCATCGAGCTTCATCACGCGATCCTGATGGGCCGCAAGACCCACATCGTGCGTAACGATGACGAAGGCGCAGGCGCTCTCTTTGGCCAGCTCATCCATTAGGCCCAGAATGGTAGCGGCAGTCGTCTGGTCCAGGTTGCCTGTTGGTTCATCCATTAAAACGAGACTAGGATCCGTGACGAGCGCGCGTGCAATCGCGACGCGCTGGCGCTCGCCCCCTGACAGCTCACCCGGCTTGTGGTCGGCACGGGCTTTCATGCCCACCCGCTCCAGTAACTGCATGGCCCGCTGTTCGGCGGCTTTTTTCGACTGACCACGAATGATCAGCGGTAGCGCCGCGTTCTCTACGGCGGTGAACTCCGCTAGCAGATGGTGGAATTGATAGACAAAGCCAATATATTGATTACGAAAGCGGCCTAGCGCCGCTTCGTTCAGCCCTGACAGCGGCTCACCGCCGATCACCACGCTGCCCGCACTGGGTCGATCCAACCCACCCAACAGGTTCAGCAGGGTCGTTTTTCCCGATCCAGAGCTACCCACGATCGCGACGCGCTCACCGGCATGCACGGTGAGTTCGAGCTGGTCCAGTACGGTCAGATCCTGCGGGCCTTCGCTGTAAATGCGAGTCAGCTCACGGCATTCTAGCATGACGGCGTTTGTGTTGGTTGACGTCATCGGAGCATCCTTATTCATAGCGAAGTACATCGGCAGGCTGAACCCGAGCGGCTCGCCATGCAGGGTAAAGCGTCGAGAGGAAGGTCAGGCCGAAGGCAGCCAACACGATGTCACGCACATCGCTCCACTCCAGCCGTGACGGCAGGTCGCTGATGAAGTAAACCCCGGCATCCAGGAACTGAATACCAAAGGCGCTCTCGAACCAGCTAATGAGGTCGGAAATGGTGAGCGCCAACAAAATGCCCACGGCGACGCCAACGACAATCCCAATCAGCCCGATGGCTAGGCCCTGTACGATGAAAATGCCCATGATCGAGCGCGGCGTGGCGCCAATCGTGCGAAGAATGGCGATATCGGCACGCTTGTCCGTGACGACCATGACCAGCGTGGAGACGATATTGAAGGCGGCAACGGCGATGATCACCGTGAGCAGCAGCGCGATCATGCGCTTTTCCATTTGAATCGCCTGGAAAAGATTACCGTGGGAAAAGGTCCAATCCGTGCCGCGATAGCCCGGGCCCAGCTCGTTCACGATGGCTTGGGTTTCACTCCCAGCAATGAACAAGTCATCGAGTTCCAGTCGCAGCCCGCCCACCGCATCGCCCAAGCGAGCCAGCGTTTGCATATCCTCAATATTGGCATACGCAAGACTTGCATCGAGATCGGCACCGACGCTGAAAATACCGCTCACAGTAAATCGCTTGAGCCTGGGGAACACGCCCGCTGGCGTAATGGATGCCTCAGGCACGAGCAGAGTTACGCGGTCACCCACCCCGACGCCTAATCGACGCGCAAGCATCGACCCCAGCACGACGTTCCACTCTCCCGGCACCAGATCGGACAGTTCACCCTCGCGCATGTGCTCACCAATGATGGAAACGCGATCTTCCCAATCCGGGTGAATGCCGTTGACCATCGCCCCTTGGTTTCGGCCACCGGCAGAGAACATGCCCTGCTGCTCCACGTAAGGTGCGGCGCCGATCACTCGCTCGCGCTGCATCAACTGCTCTGCCAGCGACTCCCACTCCACCAACCCTTCCTGGGATTCGATTTTGGTGTGGGGCACCATGCCCAAAATGCGTGTGCGCAGCTCGTGATCGAACCCATTCATCACCGACAGCACCAGAATCAGTACCGCGACGCCCAACATCAAGCCCAACATCGACGTCAGGGAAATGAACGAAATAAAGTGGTTCCGGCGTTTAGCGCGCACATAGCGCAGCCCCACCAGAAAAGGCAAACGATCAAGCATGGCGACATTCCTTAATAATGGGCGTCCATGGTACGGTTTTTTTAGCATGGCTGCATGTGCAAACGCAGCCTTAGAGTCGCGGCTGCGAACACCGTTCCCTTGATGACGGTATCGCTTGCAACTTGTGAGGCAACCCCCTAAATTGCGCCCGTTCCTCTTGCCCGCTGGGTAAGCTTATTCTGACTAGAGAGAGCACCGTTGACGTTGGCTACCAAGACCCACCGCCTACTGCCCGAGTGGCACCCTCAAGATGGCCTGCAGCTCACCTGGCCCCGCCCTGACGGCGACTGGGCACCGATGCTGGCGCGTATCGAGGCCACGCTCGAGCGCATCGTACTGGCCGCCGCGCGCTACCAACGCGTCATCATTAGCGTGCCCGACGAGGCGACTTACCAGCGCCTAACCGCCAGCTTCGAAGCGTACGGCATCCCCAAACAGCAGCTGCTGCTCATTGTCGCACCCACCGACGATACCTGGGCGCGGGATCACGGGCCGATCACGGTGTTGGACGAAGATGACCAGCCGTTGCTGCTGGATTACACCTTCACTGGCTGGGGCGGCAAGTTTCCTGCCGAACGGGATAACCAGCTAACGCAGTGGCTGGCAGATGCAGGCGTATGGGCCTGCCCGGTGGCTTCTCGTGACATGGTACTGGAAGGCGGCGCCATCGAAACCGACGGCGAAGGCACACTGCTCACCACCGACGCTTGCTTGCTGAATCCCAACCGCAACCCGTCACTCTCCCGTGCCGATGTCGAAGCGAGATTGGCAGACGACTTTGGTGTCGACCGAGTACTGTGGCTTACGCATGGGCACTTAGAAGGTGACGACACCGACAGCCACGTGGATACGCTGGCACGTTTTTGTAGTCCCACCACCATTGCCTACGTGCGCTGCGATGACCCCACCGATCCCCACTATGCGGCCCTTCAGGCCATGGAGCAGGAACTGAAAGCGTTTCGTCAGCGTAATGGCGATCCCTACCGGCTCGTTCCGCTTCCCTGGCCCCAGGCCTGCTTTGATCCTGAAGATGGGCATCGCCTACCGGCCACCTACGCCAACTTTTTGATCATTAACGATGCCGTGCTGGTCCCTACCTACGGGGATCCTGCGGATGTCACGGCCCTCCAGGCGCTGGCTACGGCCTTTCCCGAGCATACGCTGATTCCCATCGAGTGCGTCAGCGTAATTCGACAGCACGGTAGCCTGCACTGCTTAACCATGCAGCTACCCAAAGGTACGCTTGTGCCTGCGACCACTCACTCTTAAGGAGGGCAGCATGTCCCAGACACTCAACGTGGCGGTTGTTCAACAAGCCGCATGGCCAGACAAAGCACGCAGTTTAGCCGAAAGCGAAGCAGGCATTCGCACGGCAGCGAGCCAAGGGGCACAGCTCGTGCTATTGCAAGAGCTGCATGCCACCCACTACTTCTGCCAATATGAAGACCCGGCACTGTTCGATCTTGCTGAACCCCTGGATGGCCCCACCGGCCAGCGGCTAGCAGCACTGGCAAAAGAGTTGGATATCGTGCTGGTAGGCTCGCTGTTCGAGAAACGCGCGGCGGGGCTTTACCACAACACGGCCGTGGTCTACGACCGCGCTCAGGGGCGGGTGGGTCAGTACCGTAAGATGCACATTCCCGACGACCCTGGGTTCTACGAGAAGTTTTACTTCACCCCTGGCGACGCCGACGACACTCGCAAAGAGGGCTTTACCCCAATCGATACGTCCGTGGGGCGGTTAGGAATTTTGGTGTGCTGGGACCAGTGGTATCCAGAAGCTGCGCGCCTGATGGCGCTGGCGGGTGCCGAGCTGCTGCTCTACCCCACCGCCATTGGCTGGGATCCTAACGACGACGACGCCGAAAAGACGCGTCAAAAAGATGCCTGGACGCTGATTCAGCGTGCCCATGGCGTTGCCAACGGACTGCCTGTTCTGGTGGCTAACCGCGTCGGCTTTGAAGCGGACCACTCCGGCGTGGGCGACGGTATCGCGTTTTGGGGCGGTAGCTTTATTTGCGGCCCACAAGGCGAGCTGTTAGCACATGCGGGTGAAGAGACCGAGCAGTTGGTCGTAAGCCTGGATATGGCGCGTAGCGAAAACACCCGCCGCATTTGGCCCTACCTGCGCGACCGTCGGGTCGACGCGTATGGCGACCTGACCCGCCGCTATCGCGACTAAGCGTAGACACTCGCCCTGAAAACTCAAAACGCCTGCCCTGTTACCAGAGCAGGCGTTTTGCTATCGGCGATCAGGTAAAAGCGCTTACTTCCAGAAATCGCGAATCGAGGCAATCCCTTGAGCGCCCACTGCGCGCGCGTGGTTGGCATCGAAGCGGGTCATGCCACCTAGCGCGAACACTGGCATACCGGCACGCTCCACCAGCTGCTGGAAGTCATGCCAGCCCATGGGGGCCACTTCCGGGTGCGACGGCGTCGTACGCAGCGGCGATAGGGTGACGAAATCACACCCTAATACGGCCGCCTGGGAGAGCTGTTTCTGGTCGTGGGTAGAAGCCGACAGCCACTTGTTTTCGGCAATAGGGCGGCGATCTAGCTGCATCAACCGGGCGCTAGTCAGGTGAATGCCATCGGCGTCGACCTGGTCCAGCAGGGTTGGTTCACCGTTGAGCAGCAGTTTCGCGCCGTATTCGCGACACAGCGTGAGGGCGCGTTCGGCACGCGCGACGTACGCCGCATCATCCAAGCTTTTCGCACGCAATTGAACAAGACGGATGTTGTCTTCGTGCAGTGCGCGCTCCAGCAGCGCTGCGAAACGCTCGTCATCAGGCTCTTCACCAGTGATCAGGTACTCGGTGGGTAGCATGACGGCTCGGAGGATCGGCAGGTTTGCCGCCGGGAACGGATAGTTCACCAGCTCGTTCATCGGCACCCAGCGCACCGCCTGACCTTCACGACCAAATGGCTCACCCGCAAACTCGTGTACCTGCCATACATCAAGCAGGATATGTTTGTCAGGGTATTCATGGTGAACACGAATGAGCGGCTGGGCACGAACGATCTCTACCCCCAACTCTTCATGCAGCTCACGTTTGAGGCCCTCTAGTCCCGTTTCGTAAGGGGCCAGTTTGCCACCAGGAAACTCCCAAAGGCCGCCGTGATCGACGTTGGAAGGTCGGCGCGCGATCAGCACGTGCTTTTGATCGGCGCTGATCATCGCAGCCGCCGCAACATGAACCCGTCGTTTTACCATTACACTCATTACGTCTTATCCACTTTGTGCGCGCCGCCTTGCTTGCACGGCGCTATCTCGCTGCGTTAGCACGTTGCCGCAGCCTTAGCTGCGGTAATCCGCGTTGATGGACACATAGTCATGGGAGAGATCCGAGGTCCACACAGTGGCCGCCTCGTCACCACGTCCCAAATTAATGCGAATTGTGATCTCTTCCTCGGCCATGACGGCACTGCCCGCCGCCTCGGTATAGCTGTTCGCACGGCCACCGTTTTCCACCAAACGCACATCGCCCAAATCGATGACGACACGGCTGACATCGAACGACGCCACCGGCGCGCGCCCCACCGCCGCCAAGATACGTCCCCAGTTGGCGTCGGAAGCGTACAGTGCGGTTTTGACCAGCGGCGAGTGAGCCACGGTGAAGGCGACGTCCAATGCCTCTTGGCGCGTACAGGCCTCGTTCACCTGCAGCGTGATGAACTTGGTCGCCCCCTCGCCATCGCGAATGATCGATTGGGCCAGCTCGGTCATCACCCGCTGCAGGGCATTACGGAAAACGGCGACGTGTTCGTCGCTTTCGATACGCGCTCCGGTGCCCGTTGCCGCCAGCATGCAGGCATCGTTGGTCGAGGTATCGCTATCCACCGTGATGCAGTTGAACGAACGATCCACCGTTTCTCGCAGTAGCGTGGCGAGTAACGGCTGCGCGATGGCCGCATCGGTCACCACAAACCCCAGCATGGTGGCCATGTTGGGCTTGATCATACCCGAGCCTTTGGTAATGCCGTTGATCGTGACCTGCTGGTCGCCAATCATCACGGTGACCGTGGCCCCTTTCGCGCGGGTGTCGGTGGTGAGAATGCCTTCTCCTGCCTGCTGCCACGCCTGGCTCGAGTCGGCCAGCGTTGCCAACGCGTCAGGCAAGCCTGCCAGCAGACGAGCCATGGGCAGCGGCTCGCCAATCACGCCGGTGGAGAACGGCAGTACCTGGGTGGTGTCCACCCCGGCTTGCTCGGCCACCGCGGCACAGCTGGCATAGGCATCCTGCAGTCCTGCCTCACCCGTTCCCGCATTGGCGTTGCCGGTATTGATGAGCCAGTACCGGGGCGCAAGGCCGCTCTCTGCGCACGCCTCAAGGTGTGACTTGGCCACCACCACGGGAGCAGCACAGAACGCATTGCGCGTGAACACGCCCGCCACGGTGGCCGTCTCGGGCAGTTCGATCACGACCATGTCGCGGCGGTCCGGCTTCTTGATGCCCGCCTTTGCAGTCCCTAGACGCACCCCGTCAAGGGGTGGCAATTCCGGAAAGGGAAGATGTCCCACCGCCATGTTTCTCTCCTTTACGCACACTGACGTATGCGCGTGATTAGCTCAATTTGCCGCAGCACTGCTTGTACTTCTTACCGGAGCCACATACGCAGGGGTCGTTGCGGCCGACTTTCGGGTTTTCACGACGCAGCGGACGACCATCGGCGCCGGGAGCGGCTTCGCTCGGCTCGGTATCGGGTGCCTCATGACGGCTAGCAGCCGTCGCCTTCTCACGGGCCAGTTCTTCACGGCGCTTCTGCTCCAGAGCATCGACCTCTTCTGGCTGACGCACCTGAACGTGGCTGAGAATACGCGTGACATCGGCTTTGATGTTGGTCAACAGATGCTGGAACAGCTCGAAGGACTCGCGCTTGTACTCCTGTTTGGGGTTTTTCTGTGCATAGCCACGCAGGTGGATACCGCGACGCAAATGATCCATGGACTGCAGGTGCTCTTTCCAGCGGGTATCCAGCACTTGCAGCATCACCTGTTTCTCGAAGCGACGAATCAGCGCTTCACCAGCGGACTCGATCTTCGCTTGGTAGGCGTCTCGATGCATGGTTTGCAGACGCTCGCGCAACTTCTCTTCACTGAAGCGCTCGTCCTCGTCCGCCCACTTAACGACCGGAGCATCGAGATTGAACTCCGTTTTCAGATGCGCTTCCAGACCAGGCAGATCCCACTGCTCGGCCAGACTTTGAGGGGGCACGTAGTCGCTAATTGCGTCTTGCATTACCTCCTCTCGAATACCCACCACCGCAGCGGAGACGTCATCAGAGGCAAGGATTTCATTACGCTGCTCGTAAATCACGCGGCGCTGATCGTTGGCAACGTCATCGTACTCCAGCAGCTGCTTACGAATATCGAAGTTACGCCCTTCTACTTTCTTCTGCGCGCGCTCGACCGCATTGGAAACCATCTTGTGCTCGATGGCTTCGCCACGCTCAAGCCCCAGCGCCTGCATCAAGCGCTTCACCCGGTCGGAGCCAAATAGGCGCATGAGGCTGTCTTCCAGCGAGAGGAAGAAGCGTGTAGAGCCTGGATCGCCCTGACGACCGGCACGACCACGGAGCTGGTTATCGATACGTCGAGATTCATGGCGCTCAGAGCCCACCACGTGCAAGCCACCGGCTTCCAGCACCGCATCATGGCGCTTTTGCCACTCGGCTTTGAGCGCATCGATTTGAGCTTGCGAGGGGTTGTGCAGCTTAGCGGCCTCAGCTTCCCAGTTACCGCCTAGCATGATATCGGTACCGCGACCCGCCATGTTGGTAGCGATAGTGATCGCGCCGGGACGGCCAGCCTGGGCAATAATTTCCGCTTCGCTTTGGTGCTGCTTGGCGTTCAAAACGTTAAATTTCAGCCCAGCCTCACGCATTAGGCGAGCTAAATACTCAGACGTTTCAATGGAGGCGGTACCCACCAACACCGGGCGACCAGCGTCGGTTTCCGCCTTCACGTCTTTGATGATGGCTTCGTACTTCTCTTCCGCACTGAGGTACACCAGATCGTTGAGATCCTTACGCGCCAGCGGACGGTTGGTGGGAATGACGATGACATCCAGGCCGTAAATCTGACGGAATTCGAACGCTTCGGTATCCGCCGTGCCCGTCATGCCCGACAACTTTTCATACAGACGGAAGTAGTTCTGGAACGTGGTAGACGCCAACGTCTGACTTTCTCGCTGAACCGTTACTCCCTCTTTGGCTTCGACGGCTTGGTGCAACCCCTCGGACCAACGACGGCCCGGCATCGTGCGGCCAGTGTGCTCGTCGACGATCACTACCTGACCTTCGGCGACGATGTAATCCACATCCAGGTGATAGAGATGGCGTGCGCGCAGCGCAGAGTGCATGTGCTGTAACAGGTTGAGGTTTTGCGCGGCGTAGAGCGACTCGCCTTCGCCCAACAGCCCTTCGGCTCGCATGAGCTCTTCGACTTTGTTGTGCCCCTGTTCGGTCAACTCTACCTGCTTCTGCTTCTCGTCGAGCACGAAATCGCCGCTTACCGGCGCGTCCTCATCTTCGGAGACTTCTCCCTGCTCGAGCTGCTGGGCGAGGCGGTTGACGATGCCATAGAGGTCGGTATTTTCATCTACCGCGCCGGAGATGATCAGCGGCGTGCGCGCTTCATCGATCAGGATGGAGTCCACTTCGTCGACAATCGCGTAGTGCAAACCGCGCTGGACTTTGTCTTCCAGCGAGAACGCCATGTTGTCGCGCAGGTAGTCGAAGCCAAACTCGTTGTTGGTGCCGTAGGTAATGTCACACTGGTACGCGTGACGTTTCTCTTCCCCCGTCTGTCCGGCGAAAATAACGCCCACCGTGAGCCCCAGGAATTCATACAGGGGGCGCATCCACTCCGCATCGCGACGGGCAAGGTAGTCGTTCACGGTCACGACATGCACGCCTTTACGGGTCAGCGCGTTCAAATAGACCGCGAGCGTGGCAACCAGCGTTTTACCTTCCCCGGTTTTCATTTCCGCGATTCGACCACGATGCAAGGTCATACCACCGACCATTTGCACGTCAAAGTGGCGCATTCCCATGACTCGCTTGCTGGCTTCACGCACCACGGCAAACGCATCGGGCAGTAGGCTATCCAGCGCTGCCCCGTCGTCTAGGCGCTGGCGCAGTTCTAGAGTTTTCGCTTGAAGCTCGGCATCGCTCAGGCCCGCCAGGGTCTCTTCCAGCGCATTGATGCTCTGCACGCTTTTCTGCATGCGCTTGACTTCACGGTCGTTCTTGGAACCGACTACTTTACGTAACAAGTTGTTAATCATGAAATTTCCAAATCATCGTGAGCGCCCCATCCAGGTACGCTCAGGTATCAAGCAAAGAGGGTGATATGAAGCGATGCGTTATCGAGCAGGCGGGCCACGGGGCGTCACGACATCGCGGGCAGCGACGAGCGGGAGCGCGAACGGCAGAAAAGACAAAGGGCGACGGGGGGCCTGGGGCGCTCGCCGCGTTTGACGGTGAAACCAGCGGCGAAGCGCGCGCCGTTTCTTCGCGATCCAGTGAGATTGGGCGCGAAGCATAGCAGGCATCCAAAAGCAGATGCAGACGCCACGGTCACTACTTCTCAGTGCGTCGGATGGGTGTAGACTAGCGGGTAATAAACAGCTCACCAGTAAACCAGCCAACCACCAACGCGCTAGGCCATAGCGTCGAGGACGCCTTGGCGAAGCAGATTCGATCTGTAACGTTGATGACATGCTGTGGACTGGCTCCCGAGCGTGTTAGGCTCTGTCTATTGGCGGTCAAACACAGGTGCTGCTCGTAGTTGCCAGTACGACGCCACTCGCAACACCCTAGGAATCAAGTTGATGAGTATAAAGGTTAAGCGTTCTCGCGCACAGCCCATTGCCCAACTGCTGACCAAGTCAGGCGGCGTTGGCCAGCTCATGCGGCAAACACGCTTGATTGATCAAGCGCAGCGCCATCTTCGCGCTCATTTACCCGACGAGATGCGCGAACACATTTTCGTGGGCGGCTTCAGCAGCGGGCGCCTGACTCTCATCAGCGGACAAGCAAGCTGGCTGACGTGGCTACGCTATGAACAGTCGCGACTATTATCGTTACTTCATCAGCTCCCTGGCTTTGAAGGGGTAACAGGATTTACCCTCAAAGTACGTCCCGTACGCCCCATCGAATCGCCTAAACGCTTCACGCGAACGCTTTCCGACGACGCAGGCAAAACCTTGGCCGAATGCGCCAAAGACACCGACAGCCCTAGCCTGAGACATGCCTTAGAGCGCTTGGCCTCTCACGCGCGTTCGGAAGATACCAAAACGTCACGCTAGAAGCGCTTACCCAAAACAAACAAAGCACCGCCGAAGCAGTGCTTTGTAGATGGGGGACCCTTTCATGATTTCAACTCGTCCCCAACGTTTTGTTTTTCGGCAAATTACGCCATCGCCGGTGCCGCATAGGAGATAGGGGCCACGGCCTTCTCTTCTTCGAACGTCACGATCTCGTAAGCATCCGGCTGAGCCATCAGCTCACGGCACAGCTGATTATTCAGGGCATGACCCGACTTCACGCCACGGAATTCGCCAATCAAGCTGTATCCCAGCTGGTACAAATCGCCAATGGCATCCAGCACCTTGTGTTTGACGAACTCGTCTTCGTAGCGCAGACCGCCCTCGTTGACGATACGGTAATCGTCGACCACGATTGCGTTTTCCAGGCTGCCCCCCAAGGCTAAATTGTTGGAGCGCAGGTACTCTAGATCGCGCATGAACCCAAAGGTGCGCGCCCGTGAGACTTCTTTGACAAACGACGTGGTCGAAAAATCGATCAGCGCAGTTTGTTTCTGCTGTTCGAAAACCGGATGGTCGAAATCGATGGCAAACGAAACCTTGAAACCTTGATGGGGCAAAAAGGTGGCTTCTTTATCGCCATCGGTCACGCCAATACGGCGCTTGATGCGAATAAATTTTTTCGCCGCGTCCTGCTCCAGGATACCGGCCGATTGAATCAGAAAAACGAACGGACTAGCGCTACCATCCATGATAGGCACTTCGGGGGCGCTGATATCGACGTAGGCATTGTCGATGCCCAAACCCGCAAAGGCGGACATGAGGTGCTCGACGGTCGCCACTTTGACGCCTTCATGAGAGAGTGCCGTACACAGCGTGGTGTCTTCGACTAGCTCGGCACGGGCAGGTACATGTACCACGGGGTCCAGATCGGTTCTGACAAACACAATGCCGGTGTTGGCCGGCGCCGGACGCAAAGCCATATGGACTTTTTTGCCAGAGTGCAGACCCACTCCAGTGGCGCGAATGACGTTTTGTAATGTGCGTTGTCTGATCATGGGTAGTGGTCAAGCTCTAATGACGGCGGTTTGCAGCGAATTGCCACAGGGTCCGCAGGGGAAGAAAGTTATCAAACAGTGTTCACTTTAACAGCAAACGAGCGTTTTAACCAATAAAACTCTCGTTTGCTGCTGCAATGAACCTGATAGCGAGCGTTAATCCGCCTGACGGCGTAGAAACGCGGGGATATCCAGGTAGTCGTCAGCATCCGCTGCGCGACGTTTCTCAGCGCGCGGTTTTGGCGCTGCATCGGGGGCTTCCGCGCGTGCCGTGGCCTGCTGACGCATCACGGTGGGTTGCTGAAGTTTACGGTAGTCAGAGCCACCGGCCTCTGCCGCTGAACGACGAGCGGGCTCGCGCGCTGCCGCAGCTTTGGCTTTACTGCCATCGAGTCCCGCCGCAACGACCGTCACACGCAGCTCATCGGACATTTCCATGTCGATGGACGTACCGACCACGATCGTCGCCTCTTGGGACGCAAACTCCTGAACCGTGGCACCGACATCGTTGAATTCGCCAATCGAGAGGTCGGGACCTGCAGTGATGTTGACCAAAATGCCGCGCGCGCCGTGTAGATCGATATCTTCTAGTAGCGGGCTGCGAATGGCTTTTTCAGCCGCTTCGCGGGCACGGTTTTCACCCGTGGCTCCGCCAGTGCCCATCATCGCCATGCCCATTTCCGACATAACGGTGCGCACATCGGCAAAGTCGACGTTGATGATGCCAGGGCTGGTGATCAGCTCCGCGATACCCTGGACCGCGCCCAGCAGTACATCGTTGGCAGCACTGAAAGCCGTCAGCAGCGTGGCATTCTTCCCAAGCACCGACAGCAGCTTTTCATTTGGAATGGTGATCAACGAATCGACGTGCTCGGAGAGCTCTTTCATGCCCTCTTCAGCAGCGCGCATCCGCTTAGGCCCTTCGAAGGGGAAGGGGCGTGTCACGACCGCTACCGTCAAAATACCCAGCTCTTTGGCTACCTGCGCTACCACGGGCGCACCGCCGGTACCGGTGCCCCCCCCATGCCAGCGGTAATGAAGACCATGTCGGCACCGCTGAGCAGTTCGGCAATGCGCTCACGATCCTCCATGGCAGCCTGACGGCCCACTTCGGGATTCGCGCCAGCACCAAGGCCTTTGGTGATCTCGCTACCTAGCTGCAGCACCGTCTTTGCCGATACGCGCTTGAGGGCCTGAGCATCGGTATTGGCGCAAATGAATTCGACGCCTTCGATGTTGCTCTCGACCATGTGGTTGACCGCGTTACCGCCACCGCCGCCAACGCCCACTACTTTGATGACCGCACTGCTCGAGGGTGCGTTATCTACCAATTCGAACATAAGCCCCGTCTCCTGAACCGCGCTTGCGGCCCTATCAGAAATTTCCTTTGAACCAGCCTTTGATTCTTGCCAGCGCCGAATGGCCATCCTTGATATCACGCCGGGCTAATTCGTTACGTCCTTTGTGGGCCGCAACGACTCCCCCGTGGCTTTCTAGGCCTTGCCCATGACGCGTTTCCTGCAGTGCATAATGCAGTAAACCAACGCCCGTCGCATAGATAGGATTGCGAACCACATCTGCCAAGCCTCTGACATTTTGCGGGCAGGCAATACGAACCGGCATGTGAAAAATCTCTTCTGCCAATTCGCTCACACCTTCCATGCGCGAGGTGCCGCCGGTGAGCACCACCCCCGCAGCGACCATATCCTCATAGCCGCTGCGACGTAATTCGTCTCTTACCAAGGTAAACAGCTCTTCGTAACGTGGCTCGACCACTTCTGCCAGCGCTTGGCGCGATAGGTCTCTGGCTGGACGGTCACCGACACTGGGAACCTTGATCATCTCATCGCTTGCTGCCAATTGTGTTAACGCGCAAGCGTATTTCACTTTAATCTCTTCGGCGTGCTGAGTCGGCGTGCGCAGCGCCATGGCGATATCGTTGGTAACCTGATCGCCAGCAATGGGAATGACCGCCGTGTGGCGAATCGCTCCCTCGGTAAAGATCGCCATATCGGTGGTGCCACCGCCGATATCGACCATACAAACACCCAGCTCACGCTCGTCCTCAGTCAGCACGGCCATGCTTGACGCCAGCTGTTCGAGAATGATCGCGTCGACATCCAACCCACAGCGGCGCACGCACTTCTCGATATTCTGAACGGCATTGAGGGCCGCCGTCACCAGATGCACTTGGGCTTCCAGCCGCACGCCGGACATCCCCAACGGCTCGCGAATGCCGCCTTGGGCATCGATCGAGAACTCCTGCGGCAGCACGTGCAGCACACGCTGGCCTTCGGAAATCGCACGAGCGCGCGCAGAGTCGATCACTCGGTCGATATCGGAAGGCGTGACTTCACGCTCTTTAATTGCCACGACACCGTCTGAGTTCATCGAGCTAATATGGCTGCCGGCCACACCCACGTACACCGAGTGAATATCGCACCCTGCCATCAACTCCGCTTCTTCTACGGCGCGCTGAATCGACTGAACCGTCGATTCGATATTGATGACGACGCCGCGCTTCATGCCGCGCGACGGATGTGAACCGATACCGGCAATTTCAATCCCACCATCATCGGTGGGTTGACCGACTATCGCGACGACCTTGGACGTTCCAATGTCCAGCCCGACAACCATATTGGATGCGTTGGGTGAGCCTGCCATGAGTCGGGGAATCTCCTTGCCGTCATTTTAAATAATACGGAAGATACTTTAATTGCCTTAGCAAAAAGAGCAGCTGCCAAATTGAAATTAGTAACGTTAAACTTGATACGCGATGAACCGTGCTAACCGCTGATAGGATAATAAAAACCCACCCACAGCACCGCTAGGGACATAGTATAGAAACAATAGTCGCAATACGACTAGCCCACGCCCACGATAATTGGCTTGAACGGCAATTTAAACCCCATTGACGGGTTTTTCGGCGTTGGCAACCACTCACCTTTACCTACTTTTTGCACATTGTCATCGACGGTTACTCTGCATTTGTCGATGGTTCACTCTCTTGAAACTCTGTTTCTCCGTGCCAAGCGACCGCGACACCATTAGGGTAGCGCAAATCGATGTAGCGAATATGATCGCTGACATTGGCAAGTTCGCGTTGCCAAGAAGCTGACAGCCTCGCCAATCGCTCGCCGTGCTGACGACGGCCCAACATTACCCAAGCACCGCTGGATAGCTGTAAACGCCAGGCGCCACGCGGCTCCAATCGTAGCTGAGCGAGCGACAGGGATAACCCAGCGAAGTGCGGCAGCAAACGCTGATAGTAGGCCAACACTTCTTCGCTGCTCCCCCCAGGGCCTGCCAAGTCGGGCAAGCCTTCAGGAACGGCAAGGGGAGCAAAAGCAAACGGCTCCCCTTCGGGGTTCAAGAGAAACTCGTCGTTCCAGCGTGCCACCGGCGTTTGCTCGACGAGTTCGAAGACCAGCGCGTTGGGCCACTCACGGGAGATGCGCACCTCGTTTAGCCACCCAATGGTGAGTGCGCGACGGCGAAGTTCGCCCAAATCAGCCGATAACCAAGTCGCTTCCTGCACCAGCGGCGCTAACTGGGTACGTAAATATTCGGCGCTGACGTACTCCCACTCACCGCGGATCGACACTCGCTCGATGGGGCGGTCCAGCCATAACCACAGCGCTCGCCCCCCGGCACCCAGCAGTAGTGCCAACAGCACAACGCCTAGCCATGCGTTGCGTTTTTTCATAACACGCCTTTTACCCAGTCCATCATGACGCAACGCTCGGCGCGATCGCCGTCTGCAAAATCCGCATGACCAGGGTGTCGAAGTCGATACCCGCATGGGCAGCCGCTTGCGGAACGAGGCTATGATCGGTCATGCCCGGCACCGTGTTCACTTCGATGAGCCAAAACTGCCCAGCTTTGTCCCGCATGACGTCGATGCGTCCCCAGCCCTGACCGCCTACCGCGACAAACGCTTCTTTACAGAGCGCTGCCAAAGACTGCTCCTCCTCATCGGACAAGCCGCAGGGCAAGTGGTATTGGGTGGTATTGGCGATGTATTTGGCTTCATAGTCATAGAAACCGCCCGGCACCTCGACGCGAATGGCGGGCAAGACATCATCTCCCAGCAGCGCCACGGTGTACTCATCACCGACGACGAATCGCTCGGCCATGACACGCGCATCGAACTTGGCCGCTGCCGTATACGCCGATCGCAGCTCCTCTTGGCTTTTGACGATACTGATGCCCAAGGTAGAGCCTTCATGCACCGGTTTGACCATCATTGGCAGGCCGAGCTGCTCAACCACGGCGGCCCAGTCGGCGTGCTCGCTGAGCATGATGCATTCCGGCGTGGGCAAGCCCACGGCCTGCCACACTTGCTTGGTACGCTGCTTGTCCATCCCCAACGCGGAGGCCAGTACGCCGCTGCCGGTATAGGGCAGGCCTAGCAGCTCGAGTGCCCCTTGCAAGGTTCCGTCTTCGCCGCCGCGACCGTGTAGCGCAACGAACACTGCGCTGGGTGCCAAACGCTCGAGTCCAGCGAGGCCACCCTCTTTAGGGTCGTAGCCGATCGCATCCACACCCTGACGCTTTAGGGCAGCCAAAATCGCTGCGCCGCTTTTGAGAGACACCTCTCGCTCGGCAGAGGTGCCGCCATACACGACGACGACACGGTCCAAGGAACCGACTTGCCCCCTGTTCATAGCGCCACCTCGTCTAGCGCCAGCTTGGCCTGAGCCAAACGTAGCGAAATACCGCCCACATCCCCAGCGCCCTGAGTAATCAAGATATCACCCGGCCGCAGCACGTTAGTCAGCAAGGCGGGCAGTTCATGCTTGTGCTCGACAAAGAGCGGGTCGACTTCCCCGCGCTGTCGGATGGAGCCTGCCAACGTGCGCCCTTCTGCCCCAGGCAGTACGGCCTCGCCCGCGCTGTACACATCCAGCAGCACCAGCGTATCCACCTGAGAGAGCACGCGTACGAAATCCTCGTATAGATCCCGAGTGCGGCTATAGCGGTGAGGCTGGTAGAGCATTACCAGACGGCGGTCGGGCCAGCCGGCTCGCACTGCCTGAATCACCATGTCGACTTCACGGGGATGGTGGCCATAGTCGTCCACCAGCATGATCTCGCCGCTCCCCGACGGTGCTGGAAAGTGGCCGTGTACCTGAAAACGGCGCCCCACGCCTGCAAATCCGGTCAGTCCCCGCTGAATCGCCTCATCGCTGACGCCTGCGTCCGTCGCCACCACGATCGCCGCCATGGCGTTGAGCGCATTGTGTCGTCCTGGCATGGCCAAGCGAATAGCCAGCGGCGCGGCATCGCCGGGGCGCAGCGCGGTGAACGAGACCTCTCCCCCCTGCTGCGAAAAGTCGACGATGCGATAGTCGGCATCTTCGTCGAAGCCATAGGTGACGAACTGTCGCTTCACCTGCTCACACAGGCCACGCACGTGGGGGTCGTCGATACACAGCACCGCCAGCCCGTAGAACGGCAGATTGTGCAAGAATTCGATGAACGTGCTTTTTAGCCGCTCGAAGTCACCGCCATAGGTCGCCATGTGGTCGGCATCGATGTTCGTCACGATCGAAACCATGGGCTGCAGGTGCAGGAACGACGCGTCGGATTCATCGGCCTCGGCCACAAGGTAGTCGCCCTCACCCAAGCGGGCGTTGGCACCGGCACTAGTGAGCTTACCCCCAATCACGAACGTCGGATCCAACCCCCCTTCCGCTAGCAGCGTGGCCGTCAAGCTGGTGGTGGTGGTTTTGCCATGGGTGCCCGCCACGGCAATGCCATGGCGAAAGCGCATCAGCTCTGCCAGCATTTCAGCACGACGCACCACCGGCACGCGGTGCTCATGGGCCCAGCGTATTTCAGGGTTGGCATCGTCAATCGCACTGGACACCACGACCACGTCGGCTCCCTGGACATGCGCTTCCGCATGACCGATCGCCACGTTGACACCGCACTGGCGCAGACGCTCTACCACGGCGGACGCTTTCATATCGCTACCGCTGACTTGGTAACCCTGGTTCGCCAATACCTCGGCGATACCGCACATGCCTGCACCACCGATACCCACGAAATGCAGCCGCTGAATACGACGCATGCCGGGGCCGGCAGGGCGTGCGCCCCGCGGCGACAGGTTAGTCACTGAATCGGTCACGCAGTTTCTCCTTGCTTTACCAAACCCAAACAGCCGTCGGCAAGACGCTCGGTGGCATCTAAATGAGCAGCCTGGCGCGCCTTCGACGCCATGGTCGCGAGCCTGTCAGGGTCCAATAATTCATCTAGTAATTGGGTTAAACGCTCAGGCGTCAGCGCGGACTGAACCACACACTGCGCCGCTCCCGCCTTGACCAACACATCGGCATTGACTCGCTGATGGTCATCGACGGCAAAGGGAAAAGGCACCAACAGCGCCGGTTTGGCGGCAGCCGCCAACTCTGCCACCGTTAATGCCCCCGCACGGCATACCACCAAATCCGCCCAGGCATAGGCCGCTGCCATATCATCAATGAACGGGCTGACATCGGCGACGATGCCATGTTCCGTGTAAGCTTGCGCCGTCGCGACATCGCGCTCTTTACCGGCTTGGTGGCGAACGTCAGGACGCCGCTCTGGCGGTAGCGCGGCCAGTGCCGGGGGCAGCCGCTCGTTGAGAGCAACTGCTCCCAAGGAGCCACCCACTACCAGCAGCCTGAGCGGCCGCCCCACCAGATCCGACACCTGCTTGGGATGCTCCCCTAGCGCCGCGATCTCATCACGCACGGGGTTACCAATGACGACAGCCCGCTGGCCGAACGCATCGTCGAAGGCGGCGTAGGTACGCGTCGCCAGGCGCGACAGCACTTTGTTGGTCAGACCCGCCACGGCGTTCTGTTCGTGAATCACGAGCGGCACCCGCGACAGCCACGCCGCTAGCCCGCCAGGGCCGCTGGCGAAACCGCCAAGCCCCACGACGACGTCCGGCTTGAAACGCTGAATGATACGCCGCGCCTGCAATACCGCCTTGGAAAGATTCATGGGCGCTTTGCACCAGCCAACGAGCCCTTTACCTCTTAGCCCTTGAATGGCGATGGTGTGCAGCGGAATACCGGCTTTGGGCACCAACTGATTTTCGATACCGCGCGGGCTCCCGAGCCATTCCACGTCGACACCCTTGGCTTGTAACGCATGCGCTAACGAAAGCGCAGGAATGACGTGCCCACCGGTCCCCCCGGCCATGATCAATATCCGTCGACGTGAGTTGGTCGCCACAAACGGCTCCTTGAGTGATTACGATAAACGTGGTTCTCGACGCGCACGATAAGGGGTCGGCGTACGTCGCGGGCGGTGGCGAGTTTCCGCATCGACCCGTAGCAGCAGCCCGATCATCATACCGGTCACCAAGAGGCTAGAACCGCCGTAACTGATGAGTGGCAATGTGAGGCCTTTGGTCGGCAACAGACCAGAGCTCACCGCCATATTAATGAACGCTTGAGCAGCGACGATAAAACCAATCCCATAGCTGACGTAGGCACCGAACAGATGACCTGCCAGCTCTGCCCGACGGCCTACCCACATCGCGCGTACGATGAACAGGGTAAACAGCAGCACCATGGCAATGGCGCCAATCATGCCCAGCTCTTCGGCCACCACGGCAAAAATGAAATCCGTATGCGCTTCCGGCAAATAGTGAAGCTTTTGGACACTGTTGCCCAACCCCGTGCCGGTGACGTGGCCACGGCCAAACGCAATCAGCGCCTGGGTCAACTGATAGCCAGTGGCAAACTGATCCGCCCAAGGGTCGAGGAAGCTGGTCCAGCGCGCCAAGCGGTAAGGCTCCATCACGACCATCATGACCGCGCCAAACCCTAACACGCCACCGCTACCAACCAGCAGCGTCAGCGACGCACCGCTCATCATCAGCATGCCAATGACACAAACGGTGTAGACCACCATGCCGCCGAAGTCTGGAGCAAGAAATAGCAGACTCGCAGGCACCGCCAGAACGGCCAAGGGCCGCCACATGGTAAACGCCCGCTGACGCAACTCGTAGGTAAAACGCGACATAAATGCCGCCATGTAGAAGATCAAACCGATTTTCGCCAACTCCGAGACCTGCAAACTCGGTAGCGGTCCTGGCAGTGAAATCCAGCGCTTACTGCCGTTCACTTCCTGACCGATGATCAGCACCACTACCAGCATGAAAATACTGACGAGCAGAATGAGCGCCGCATTCTGGCGCCAAAGCTCCAGGGGCACGCACAGCATGAACAGGCAAGCCGCCATCGCCAACACCAAAAAAATGCCGTGCTGCCGGGAGTAGTGGTAGCTATTCTCCAGAAGTCCTATCGAGGCAGAGCTGACCATGACCCAGCCCAATCCCGCCAGCGCCACGACGGCCAAGACCAGCCAGATATCACAGGGCAGATGCTGAGTCGTCAAGGCAGCGCGCAAGCGCTGAATACGGCTAACGGACGCATCGCTCATATCGTCAACTCATTACGTTTGCGCGCCACCCACTGACGAAAGACATCGCCACGGGCTTGGTAATTCGCGAATTGATCCAGGCTGGCACAGGCGGGAGACAGCAGCACACAATCACCGGGCTCGGCCATGGCAAAGGCGACTTCCATGGCCTGCGTCAAGTGCTCGACCCGCTCCACGGGCAGTGCCCCTGCCAGCGTTTCCATCAAACGAGGCGCATCGGTGCCAAACACGATCGCCGCACGGGCACACTCAGCAAGTGGAGCCGTTAGGGGCGTAAAGTCAGCGCCCTTACCCACGCCCCCCGCCAGCAGGATAAGCTTTCCATCGAGAGTGGGACCAATACCGTTGATGGCCGCCAACGTGGCCCCAACGTTGGTTCCTTTGGAATCATTGACCCAACGGACCCCGTTAATATCGGCGATCCATTCGCTTCGATGGGGCAAACCCGCGAATGCTCGCAGGGCACGACACATCTCCTCGCGACCGAAGCCTAACGCGTTTCCCATCGCCAGTGCAGCCAACGCATTGGCATAATTATGCCGACCCGCCATCTGAAGCTCGTCAGCCGCCAACCAAGGCGTCTGCCCCTGCATCAACCACCAGCGTCCCTGGCGCTCGTCGAGCCCCCAGGACTGGCCGGTGGGTGGTTCACTGCGGAAGTAGTCGACGCGGTCGAGCATCGGCTCTGGCCACGTCTGGGCATCGTCTGCGTTCACCACGGCGTGCGCGGCGCCCAGGAAGATGCGCTGTTTGGCCTGACGGTAACCCGCCAAGTCGCCGTGCCGATCCAGATGGTCGTCGCAAAGATTCAAAAACGCCACCGATGCAGCGCCTAGCCACGGGGTCGTTTCTAGCTGAAAACTGGATAGCTCCAGAATGTAGAGGTCAGCGTCAGGCTGCTGCGCCAACAGATCGAGCGCAGGTGTCCCTAAATTGCCCCCCACCGCGGCCTCGATTCCCGATGCAGCGGCCATCTCGCCGAGCAGCGTGGTGACGGTGGATTTGGCATTCGACCCGGTAATCGCGGCAATGGGTGCCTTGACGGCACGCTTGAACAGGGCAATTTCACCCACGAGCATCGGGTCACCGGTGGCCGGATTGTGACGATCCAGCAACCCGTCCAAACCTGCCGTCCGAGGGTCGACCCCCGGACTGATGACGACCTCGTAAGCCTCGCGCATATCCAGCAGCGTCAAGGCACCACAATGTACGTGGACACCAGGGTGCGCTTGCTGAAAGGCTTCGAGTCCCGGCGGGGTCTCGCGGGTATCCGCCACCATGAACGGCCTACCCAACTGGGTAAGATGACGGCAAATGGCCTGACCAGAAACTCCTAGTCCGACGACCACCGTAAATCCGTTGGGTACCTGCACCATGTGGCTCCTTCTGCCTTGTGCTAAAGGCGGGCTTACCGCCTATCGGGTCTCGACTTATCGCAATTTCAAAGTGGCGAGGCCAAGTAGGACTAGCACCACCGTGATGATCCAGAAGCGTACGATGACCCGAGGCTCTGGCCACCCCTTTAGCTCGTAGTGGTGGTGCAGTGGGGCCATACGGAAGATACGGCGTCCGGTGAGCTTATAGGAGCCCACCTGCAGGATCACGGAGACAGTTTCCAGCACGAAAATACCGCCCATGATGAACAGTACGATCTCTTGACGAACGATGACTGCCACCACGCCAAGCGCCGCGCCCAGCGCCAGGGCACCGACATCCCCCATGAACACTTGGGCGGGATAGGTGTTGAACCACAGAAAGCCAAGACCGGCGCCAGCAATGGTGGCGCAAAAGACCGCCAGCTCACCGGTGCCGTGAATGAAAGGAATATGCAGATAGTTCGCAAACACCGCGTTGCCGCTAGCGTAGGCAAAGACCGACAGCCCCATGGCCACGAGCACGGTCGGCATGATCGCCAAGCCATCCAAGCCATCGGTGAGATTGACGGCATTCGAGCTGCCTACGATCACGAAGTAGCTCAGCACGATATAAAACACGCCCAGCGGAAGCGCGACGTCCTTGAACATGGGAATGAGCAGGCTGGTTTCTGCAGGCGTGGCGGCCGTTACGTAGAGCACCACGGCCGCTCCAATCCCCACGACCGACTGCCAGAAGTATTTCCAACGTGCCGGCAGGCCACGGGGATTCTTCTCGACCACTTTACGGTAATCATCGACCCAGCCAATCGCACCAAATCCGAGCGTCACCAGCAGCACGACCCACACGTAGTGGTTGGTCAAGTCGCCCCAGACCAGTGTACTAATAGCAATTGCCAACAGAATCATGGCCCCGCCCATCGTCGGGGTACCCGCTTTGGAGAGATGCGACTGGGGGCCGTCATCCCGCACTGCTTGCCCAATTTGGCCTTCCACCAACCGGCGAATTACCCACGGGCCCAACCAGAGGCAGAGCATGAGTGCGGTGAGCGCGGCCAAAATAACGCGCAGTGTCAAATAGTTAAAAACTTGAAACGTTGACTGGTATTGGGCTAAGAAATTCGCCAAATGAAGTAACATGAACGGCGTTTACCTTGTGTCATCCGCGCGCAGTGCAGCGATGACCGTTTCCATGCCAGCACTACGCGACCCTTTCACCAGCAGTGTGGTGTGGGGTGGAAGAGTATTAATAACATGACGCACCAGCGTCTCGTGATCGTCAAAATGCTGCCCGCGACCAAAGGCATCCGAGGCGGCCCGGGCTGCCTCGCCGTACGTCAATAGCGCATCGATGCCCAGCGACGCCGCGTAGCGGCCAATCTCGGCATGGAGGGCTTGCGATTCGTCCCCCAACTCCCCCATCGCTCCTAACGCGCACCAGCGCGGCGCTGGAAAGCTGGCCAGGGCATCCAGTGCAGCTTTCACCGCGCCAGGATTGGCATTGTACGTGTCATCCAACAGCGTAGTGTGGCGTAACCCGGCAACCACGCTCAGACGCCCGGACAGCGAGGTCAAACCGCTCAACCCGGTCACCACGTCCTGCGGTGGCACGCCCAGCGCCAGTGCCGCTGCCGAGGCAGCCAGGGCATTGCTGACGTTATGCCTGCCAATGAGCGGCAGTTGAACGTCGCCGAGAGGCTGACCATGGGCAATAAGCGTGAAAGCATACCGCCCCTGAGAGTCGCAGGAAAGTGCCCGAGCGTGAACGTCCGCATCCTCGTGTAAGCCATAACTTACACAACGCCGCGGAGCGGCGCAGGCCGACCAAAAAGCGTAGTAATGATCGTCTCGGTTGATGATGGCCGTGCCATGGGCGTCGAGGCCCGATAAGATCTCGCTTTTGGCCTGTGCAATCTGCCCCATGCCACCAAATTCCCCTACGTGTGCACCGGTCACATTCGTCAGGATGGTCACTTGCGGGGCGGTGAGCTGGCTCGTCCAAGCAATTTCGCCAAGATGATTCGCTCCCAGCTCGATCACGCCCGCCTGATGCTCTTCGGAGAGACGCAGCAGCGTTAGCGGAGCACCGATATCGTTGTTGAGATTACCCGTTGTCGCCAGCACCTTCCCTAACGGTGCCAGCAGGGCAGCGGTCATCTCTTTCACCGTGGTCTTGCCGCTGTTACCGGTGACCGCCACGAGCGGCAGGCTAAACCGTCTGCGCCATGCTTTGGCCAATAGCCCTAGCCCCAAGCGGGTATCCGAGCACAACAGTTGCGGCATGGCGCTATCCACACGCCTCTCTACGAGCGCGGCGGCGGCTCCTTGCGCTCTTGCCTGTTCCACGAACGCATGACCATCGAAGCGCGGCCCCTTCAAGGCGATGAACAAGCAGCCCGGAACGATGTTGCGCGTATCGGTCACGATGGCTGACACCCGCTGCTCTGCAAGTTCTGGCGGCACAGGGCTCCCCAGCGCGGTAGCCATTTCTGCCAACGTCCACATCACGCGGCTCCTCGCGTAGCAAGCGCGTCGCGCACCTGCTCGTCGTCTTGGAAGGCATGACGTACGCCATCGATCTCTTGATATGCTTCGTGCCCTTTGCCGGCCACGAGAATGACATCCTCTGGCGCGGCCTGATGTACCGCGTGGCGGATGGCTTGGCGGCGGTCACCGACTTCATCGACCGTGGCACGCCCGGTAAAGCCGGTGAGAATCTGTTGGCGAATGTGCGCCGCCGACTCACCGCGCGGATTGTCATCGGTCACCACGATCCGGTCTGCCAGCTGCTCTGCCACGCTGGCCATTTCGGCGCGCTTGCCGGTATCGCGCTCGCCTCCACAGCCAAACAAGCACCATAGCTTACCCTGACTGCCCAAATGGGCACGCAACGCACCCAATGCACTTTGTAGTGCATCTGGGGTATGGGCATAATCCACCACCACACTGGGCGCGTGTTCACCACCGAAGCACGCCATACGCCCCGGCACCGGCGAAAGCGTTGTCGCAGCCTCGAACAGAGCGTCCAACGACTCCCCCAACCCGTACAGCACGGCGATGGCCAGCAGCACATTGTCCAGATTGAAGCGGCCCATGAGTCCTAGCTGCAGCGCTTTCTCACCGTCTGGAGTCGCAATCAACGCCTGCTGCCCGAGAGCATGCGGCTGCCAATCCAACACCCGTAGCGTCACGGCTTCATCACTGCCGGTCGCCAACACACGCACGCGCTGATCGCACCCGGCCAGCATCAAGCGGGCCAGGGGGTCGTCACCGTTCACAACGGCCAGGGTCAACTCTGTCCGACGAAAGAGCTTGGCCTTCGCCGCCGCATAAGCGGCCATGCTGCCGTGGTAATCCAAGTGATCCCGAGTCAGGTTGGTAAACACGCCAACGTTCACGTCCACCGCATCCAAGCGCTGCTGATCCAACGCGTGGGAAGAGGCCTCCAGCGCGACCCGTTTGACGCCCTGGCGTGCCAGTTCACCTAGCGTCGATTGCAGCGCCAGCGGTCCTGGTGTCGTCAACCCGCTCTCCGACAGCTTCCCTGGACGTCCCACGCCTAAGGTGCCGATCACACCGGCGGGCGTTCCCAAGCGTTCGCTGAGCTCAGCAACGTAGTGGGTCACCGAGCTCTTACCGTTGGTTCCCGTGACCGCAATGATCTCAAGTCCGCTCGGCACGTCAAATAACGTACGCCCCAGCTCCCCCAGGCGTAGCGACAAATGCGGCAAAAACAGCACGCGCCCGTCCAGGCTCACGTCGCTCTCTTTGGTATGCGCCAGCACCAGGGTAGCCCCACTGGCCAACGCCTGCTCGATATACGCTCGGCCATCACTCTGACTGCCGGGCACGGCAACGAACACATCGCCTGCCTGGAGCTTGCGAGAATCGGTGATCAGATGAAGCTGCCGAGGTAGGTCAGGCAGGGCCGGCAGTTCGGCGCTCGGCCATACGTGGTGCAACGCTTTCCGTAACTGATCTGGGCATATGGTCATGCCATCTCCTTAAACACTATTCGACCTCGTAGTCTGGCGGCACATCCAGCAAGCGCAGAGCGTTACCGGTGACGCTCGAAAACACCGGAGCTGCCACGGCTCCCCCATAAAACTCACCTGCTTTGGGGTGATCGATCATTACTACCGTCACGATACGCGGGTCCGAAATCGGGGCGATACCGGCAAACACGCTGCGGTAAGCATCGGTGGCGTATCCCTGCTGGCCGGTTTTGCGCACCGTGCCGGTTTTACCGCCTACGCGATACCCTTCTACCCGTGCCCGTCGCCCCCCGGTGTAAGCCCCTACCGATGTCTCCAAGATGTCGAGCAAGTCGTTCGCAACGCTAGGCTCAATGGCGGGAATGCCCTGCGGGGGTTCTGACAACCTTAGCAGCGAAGGAGGGAGGCGCTCACCGTCATTGGCTAACGCTGTGTACGCGCTGGCCAATTGGACAGCGGTGACGGATAGGCCATAGCCATAGGAAAGTGCCGCGCGTTCACTTCGGGACCATTGCACACGGGCGGGTAAATTACCCGTCGATTCGCCCGGAAATCCTGTGCCTGGACTCTGCCCAAGGCCCAGTTGGTTGTACTTTTCCCAAATCGCCGTATCGCTCAACTGCAATGCCAAACGGGACATACCGATGTTGGACGACTTTTCGAGAATCCCCGCGAGGTCCAACTCACCATAATTACGAAAATCGCGGATCGTGAACTCATCCAGACGCATCCACCCCGGCGAGGTGTCGACGACCGCATCACGACCAACGATGCCACTTTCAAGAACGGCCGCCATCGCGAGCGGTTTCATCACCGACCCCGGCTCGAATACATCGACCAGCGCCTGGTTACGCAACCCGCGAGGATCCAACCCGGCCCGATTATTGGGGTTGTAGGAGGGAAAATTGGCCATTGCCAGCACTTCACCGGTGCGTGCATCCATCATCACGAGCACGCCCCCATCGGCTTGATGCTCGGCCACGGCGGCGCGGAGCTCACGATAGGCCATGTACTGAATACGCTGGTCGATCGCCAATGTTAGCTCTCCGCCGGGCTGCGCCTCGCGAATGACTCCCAGCTCTCGTACCAGCCGGCCGCGTCGGTCCTTGATGACGCGCCGCTGACCGGGGTGGCCTGCTAGATAAGGCTGATACGCCAACTCCAAGCCTTCCTGGCCAACGTCGTCCACATTGGTGACCCCGAGTATTTGAGCCGCGACTTCACCAGCAGGGTAGTAGCGTTTGTACTCACGCTGGGGGTAGACACCTGGCGTGCGCAAATCGAGGATGCGTTGTGCCGACTCGGGCGTCATCTGCCGCCGCAGGTACATGAACTCACGGCTGCTGTAGCGAGCCACGCGAGATTCGAAATCCTCCAGCGTCATGCCTAACGCCTGGGCAAGCATGACGCGCTGGATGGCGTCCGTCGGCAACTCTTGCGGATTCGCCCACAGCGTCACGACCGGGGTAGAAATGGCTAACGGCTCACCGTTTCGGTCGGTGATCATGCCACGGTGGGCGGGAATGGTTTCATGGCGCAGCGTGCGGGCATCGCCCTGGCTCTGCAAGAAGGGGCGATCGATGACCTGGAGCAGCGTAATTCGCCCAATCAAAATCGCCGATGCCAAGCCAACGGCCAATAAGATAAAGAAAAAACGCCCACCGGCAAGCGGCGGCGCAATGGGGTATTGGCGGGACTTCCCTCCCCGACCGTCACGCCTCATGGCCGAATCACCTCGACATCATTTACGTCAGGAATACGCATTTCTAGCCGTTCCGTGGCAATTTGCTCAATGCGGGCGGGTGTAGACCACGCCCCCTCCTCCAACAACAGCTGGCCCCACTCGGTCTGCAGCTGGTTTTTCTCCTGCTCCAACCGCTGCAGCTCGGCATACTGCATCCGCGTCATGTGCGTTGTCGTCACTACGGCCAAACCGGTCAGCAAACAAGCCATGAAAAGCACGATCATCGTGATGGGCCACCAACGTAGGCGCAGTTTAAACGGCCACTCTGCCCTCAATGTGGACGCCCAGTGCCCTAACCGCTCCATGTTCATGATTAGCCTCGCTTACGAGCCGCCCGCATGACGGCACTACGCGCGCGGGGGTTAGCATCGACTTCCTCGTCGCTCGGACGACTCCCCTTGCCCAACGCCTCCAGACGGCGATTCAACTGATCGTCCCGAATGGGTACCCCGCGGGGTAAGTGAGTATCTCCCCGCACGTGATGACGAATGAACCGCTTCACGCGACGGTCTTCCAAAGAGTGGAAGCTGATCACCACGAGGTGCCCACCCGGTGCCAGCGCCTCTAACGCTGCCTCTAAGGCGGCGTCTAATTGCTCGAGTTCCCCGTTGAGGTAAATTCGTAGCCCCTGGAACGCTTTGGTCGCCGGATGGCGCCCCTTTTCCCACGCCGGATGGGCAGCCTTCAGCACCTCGGCCAGATCCACCGTATGGGTGAAAGGCTGCTCCACACGACGCTTCACGACGGCATTCGCCAATCGCTTGGCGTAGCGCTCTTCACCATAGGTTTTGAAGACGTTGGCGATATCGGCTTCGCTGGCGCGGGCTAAAAACTCGGCGGCGCTCTCCCCCTGGGTAGGGTCCATGCGCATGTCCAGCGGGCCGTTACGCATGAAGCTGAAACCGCGCTCCGGGTCGTCGAGCTGTGGGGAAGAGACGCCGACGTCTAGCAGCACGCCAGAGAGTTTGCCGTAGAGCCCTTGCTCCTTGGCAAATTCCGCCAAATGGGCGAACTCACGCTGAGTAATGTGGAAACGGGCGTCATCTATTTCAGCCGCGGCAGCAATGGCCTGCGGGTCGCGGTCCATGGCCAACAATCGGCCCTGGTCGCTCAAGCGCGAAAGAATCAATCGGGAGTGACCGCCACGACCAAAGGTACCGTCCAGATAGACTCCTTCAGGGTCATGGACCAGGGCATCTACCGCTCCTTCCAATAAAACGCTGGTATGACGAAAGCGGGTGACCTGATCAGCGTCAGCAGAAGGCATGTTACTCTCACACAAAATTTGGGAAGGCGCGCTGGGCGCGCCTTTCATGGAAATGGGGAGTCGGCCGATAAGCCGGGTTCTGTCGTGGACAGTCATTCCTCTAGGCGCTGCGTCACCACAGCGCTCAAGCAACCTACCCGGACCCAGCGCGGGCCACGCCGTTGGGTCCCTATTTGGTCTTGCTCCGAGTGGGGTTTACCATGCCACGCACTGTTGCCAGGCGCGCGGTGCGCTCTTACCGCACCCTTTCACCCTTACCGGCCCCGAAAGGCTTAGGCGGTCTACTCTCTGCTGCACTTTCCGTCGGCTTACGCCGCCCAGGCGTTACCTGGCACTCTGCCCTATGGAGCCCGGACTTTCCTCCCCTGGCGGCTCTTGCGAACGCGCCAGCGGCGACTGTCTGGCCAACTCCGGCGGCAAGCATACCAGCGCCCTGCGTTCGCCTCAATGCTGACCTTTCATTGCCTGCAACCGGGCGTACCACTCCTGCTTGCGCCCGCCCAACATTCGCGCCGCAACCGAGGCCCCCTGCTTGACGCCAACACCCTCGGCCAGCAAAGCAGCCAGCAACTCCTCAGCGGCGATGGACTGCTCGTCCTCTCGTACCGCCGGGGGCGCCCCAGAAATCATGACAACGAACTCCCCGCGACTCTGGTTGGGGTCCTCCGCGAGCTGATCCCGCAGCGCGGCCGGAGCGCCCTGCAAAAACGTTTCGAAGGTTTTGGTCAGCTCCCGTGCCAGCACCACCGTTCGCTCGGGCATCTGTTCGCAAAGCGCTTCCAGCGTATGGACAATACGATGGGGCGATTCGTAAAACACCAGCGTTTCTTCACGACTCTGCCACTTCTCCAGCGCTTGTCGGCGGGCACTAGGCTTGGAAGGCAAGAAGCCGCCGAACGTAAAGCGGTCAGTGGGCAGGCCCGCGCCGGACAACGCGGTGACTAGCGCACAGGGGCCGGGTAGCGGCACGATATGCCGCCCTCTGGCGCGCAACTCCCGCACCAAGACAAACCCCGGATCGCATATCAGCGGCGTACCCGCATCGCTGATCAGCGCGATGCTCTCGCCCGCCAGCAAGTAGCGATCCAGCGTATCGACCCGCTGGGCTTCGTTGTGTTCATGTAGCGACATCATGGGCGTGTTGACGCCTAAATGAGCGAGTAGGCGCGCGCTGTGACGGGTATCTTCCGCCGCAATGCGCGACACATCGGCTAAAACCCGAGCGGCACGCGGCGTTAAGTCGTCCAAATTCCCAATTGGCGTAGCAACCACGTACAATGTGCCCGGATGTTGGTGTGTCATCGTGACTCCCGATTTGTTAATGGCTTGCCCTGACGGTGCGCTATGCTTGTGGAAAGCCACGCTTACCAGCTGATAGACCGCGACAGCGCAAATGGAAACTAAGGAAGGATACATGAAACAGTCACTTCGTGGCCTGTTGGCCACTGCCTTCATGGCACTGCTCATCACCGGGTGCGCCATGCAGCCTCCCAGCGTGGTTGATCGCGTGCCTGACCAGGACGCAGGGCGCTTGCTCGATCAAGCCGAACAGCAAGCCCCGGAGCAAGCGGCGCGCACGCGCTTGGAAGCGGCCAACATTTTGGCCCGCCAAGGTCAGCGTGAAAACGCCTTCGATGCCGCCAACAGCATCGACGAGGCGCAGCTCAACGACACCGACCGCGTTCGCTGGGCCATGCTGTTTTCCGAACTTGCCCGTGGCTTGAACGACCCACGCGCGGTACTCCGCGCCACCCAGGTCTTGGACGACGAACTGCCCATGCAAGCCAATCAGCAGCAGACCTTAGCCGAACGGCGTCAGTGGGCTCAGCAGGCCATGAATCAGCAGCCGGATCAGGTGCAGGTCACGCTTCCCGAGCTGGATGGCACCGACGTGCGCCGCATCGTCGTTGCACTGCCGGAGTCTGGCCCGCTGAGCAGCGTGGCCAACACCATTGCCAGCGCCATGCGCCGTCATAACGACATCAGCGATGACGGCGTTCAGTTAAGCTTCATCGACGCCGCACAGTACTCGCTAGACGAACTCTATAGCCGCGCGCAGCAGATGAACGCGCAGCTCATGATTGGGCCGCTGGACAAAGATCAAGTGACCCAGCTCGAACAGCGCGATAGCGTTCCGCTGCCTACGCTAGCCCTCAACTACGGCAGCAGCGCCAACAATCAAGCACAGCGCCTGCTGCAGTATGGCCTGTCTGCGGAAGACGAAGCCCGCCAAGCCGCGCGACGTGCTTATCAAGACGGTCAGCGCCAAATGTCGTTGATGGTGCCCGATAACGATTGGGGCCGCCGAGTTGGTGAAGCCTTCTGGAACGAGTTTCAGCGCCTGGGTGGCGAGGTGACGAATGCCGTGCGCTACAACCCGAGCAGCCCGGTATCGAATGCGGTGCAAACGGCGCTCAACGTCAGCGGCGAACGGGCGCGTCTTGGCAACATCGATGCCCTCTTCCTGCTGGCACTCCCGGATTACGCACGCCAAGTGCCGCCTACGCTGGATTACTACTACGCGCCGGATCTGCCCATTTACGCCACGTCTCACCTGCACGAAGGGCGCCTACAAACGCGCTTGGATCAGGATCTCAATGACGTGATGTTCATGGACATCCCCTGGCAAATCCCGGACGCCGCAGTAGGCGGCGAAGAAGTGCTGCCCTTCTACCCCACGTATCAAGCGCTGCGCGATGAAGCGGATGCCTCCATGTTCCGTCTAATGGCCATGGGCGTGGACGCCTACGAACTCGCTAAACGCATGTCGGACCTTTCTGGACTGAATGGCCTGAGCGGCAGTACCGGCACCCTATCGCTCTCCAACGACGGGCGCATTCATCGCGAACTGCCTTGGGCCAAATTCCAGAACGGCACGCCGTCGCCCATCTTGATTCCTGGCTTACTGGATGACGAGCAGTAGACCACAAACAGCTCGCTCACGAGGCGCAGCCATTGAGCAATTAGCCGCTCAATGGCTGCAGCAGCGTGGTCTTCGGTGGGTGGCCAGCAACCACCATGTCAAAGGCGGCGAACTGGATCTCATCATGTACGACCGGGATACGCTGGTCTTCGTCGAGGTCAAACACCGCGCCACGACGCGCCACGGGCACCCACTCGAAATGGTCAACGCACAAAAGCGTCGCCGCTTGATTCGCGCAGCGTCGCTCTATCTTGCGCGACATGACCTCTCATGCCCCTGTCGCTTTGATATCCTAGCCATTACAGGCAGACCGCCCGCTCTCGAGTTCCATTGGGAGCAAGCGGCTTTCGACGCGTATTAATACTCTTAACTAGGAAGCCCTGATGGACTTTCAATCTCGTATACTCAGCCATTTTAATGCCAGCATCGATACCAAAACCTACGCCAGCGAAGTGCTACCTCCGTTCATCGAGGTCGCCAGTCAAATGATGGTGCAGTGCTTAGTCAACGAAGGAAAAATTCTCGCGTGTGGCAACGGTGGTAGTGCCGGTGACAGCCAGCACTTTTCGTCTGAGTTACTGAATCGTTTCGAGCGCGAGCGCCCCAGTCTCCCTGCCTTGGCTCTGACGACCGATACATCGACACTCACCTCTATTGCGAACGATTACAGCTACAACGAAGTCTTTTCCAAGCAGATCCGCGCACTGGGCCAGCCTGGCGATGTCTTGCTGGCAATCTCCACCAGCGGCAACTCGGCCAACGTCGTTCAAGCCATCCAGGCTGCCCACGACCGTGACATGACCGTGGTAGCCCTCACCGGACGTGACGGTGGCAATATGGCCTCGCTGCTGGGCCAAGATGACTGCGAAATTCGCGTACCTGCCACTTCCACAGCGCGCATCCAAGAGGTGCATTTGCTCGTCATTCACTGTCTTTGTGATTTAATTGACGAACAACTGTTTGGCGGCGCTGACTAATAACGCGCGTTTTGTGAATCCCTACTGATCAAGGAGTCATCCCCATGGCCCTGCGTTTCTCCTCCAAAACTCTACTGGTTGCAACGCTTTGTGGCGCGATCGCCCTCAGCGGCTGCGCCAACAATAGCGCCTCGAATCCGTCCAACTACGGCCAGCGCAGCAACGACGTAGAAGCGGTCGATGCCACCATCGAGCGCGAAGTAGAGCGCGCCCTGGCCCGCGCAGACGCCCGCCTTGGCGATGCCCGCATCCGCGCCCACAGCTACAATGGTGCCCTGCTACTCGTCGGACAAGTGCCTAGCGAAGAGCTAAAGAACATGGCTGGTAGCGTGGCTTCCAACCTGCGTGGCGTGGAAAAAGTCCATAACGAACTGACCGTGGCGGCCAATCTACCCGCGACTCAGCGACTGACGGATACGTGGCTCACTACCAATGTGATCAGCCACTTGGCCACCAATGACCGCATCGACTCCTCCAAGCTGAAGGTCACCACGGAAAATGCCAGCGTCTACCTGATGGGCATGGTGACGCGTGAAGAGGCTGACCGCATCGTCAACGCCGCTTCATCGGTAGGAGGCGTTCAGCGAATCGTGAAGGTGTTCGATTACCTCGACTAGCCTCCATGAACGACAAAACCTCGCCAGATATCTGGCGAGGTTTTGTATACAGGCGAGCCACTCAGCGAATTACTTCACGACACGCAACGTAGGCTTCTTCTTGGGCTTGTCATCGCTGACACCGGCTTCGGAAGAACCGTTGGACGCCGTGTCCGACGTTGGCTCCGTCAAAGTCAACTCCGGCTTCGAAGCCTCCGACGCCGCATCTTCCACGTCATCCGACGTCTCATCATGCTCGTCGAAGCCTGCCGCATCCAGCTCAGGCTCATGACCAAACACCATACCCGCCCCATTCTCACGGGCATAAATGGCAATTAGCGCGGGCGTTGGAATCATCACTTGCATGGGCTGACCGCCAAAACGAGCGTTAAAGCCGATCGCCTGATTCTCCATAAACAGGTCGCGCACGGCCGTCGGCGCCACGTTGAGCACGATCTGTCCGTTCTGCACGAATTGCCGTGGCACTTCGACCCCAGGCTGGGTCGCATCCACCACCAAATAGGGGGTCAGCTCGTTGTCTAACAGCCACTCATAAAGGGCTCGGGCGAGATAGGGACGGCTCGATTTCATAAGGCTCCCTCCTCCTAACGTGTATGGCCCCTTGCTCAAGCGCTAAGAGGCCGAATGAATTCAAGCGCGCATCTCTTTTTCACGCTCGTTCAAAGATGCTTTAAACGCTTCACGCTCAAATACCCGCGCCATGTAACCGAGCAGCGGCTTGACCTGCTTTTCGGGCAACTCGATGTTCAGCTCGGGTAAACGCCAAAGGATGGGGGCGAGACAGCAGTCCACCAGCGTAAACTCTTCGCTCATGAAATAAGGCATATCTTCGAAGATGGGCGAGATACCAATCAGGCTTTCGCGTAGCTCCTTACGCGCCTTATCGGCCTCTTTCTTACCGCCTGTACGAATCTGCTCGAGCATCGGGCACCATTCGCGCTCGATACGGTGCATCCAGAGACGGCTTTGCGCACGCGCTACAGGATAAACCGGCAGCAACGGTGGATGAGGAAAACGCTCGTCCAAGTACTCCATCATGACCTTGGACTCGTAAAGCACCAAGTCACGATCCAGCAGCGTCGGAACGCTGTTGTACGGGTTGAGGTCTGCTAGCTCTTCAGGCGGCTGCTCCTCGGCGACATCGACGATGTCGACCGCCACTCCTTTTTCAGCCAGAACAATGCGCACTCGATGACTGAAATGATCATCACTACCTGAGTAAAAGATCATTGACGACCGCTTGGCCACAACACCCATGAAAGCATCCTCGCATCAAAACAATTTTCGATAATAACATGCCAGCACCCTCTTATGGGAAGGTAGCCAGCGATACATAGCAACATGCAGACAAGCAAAAGGCGCACGACTTTCGCCGTGCGCCTGTACGTCCCATCAAATCTGACTGCTTAGTGGACGTCTCGCCAGTACTCACGCTTGAGCAGGTAGGCAATCACACCAAAGATAAAGATGAAGATCAGCACTTTGGGTGCAAGAGCTTGCGCCTGCAGCTTGGAAGGCTCACCGACATAGGCCAGGAAGTTGGTCAAATCGTACACCGCTTCCTCGAACTCGGCAGGCTCCATGGCCCCCGGCTGAGTGACTTGCAGCACGTCACACGACTGATACTTGCCCGATAAAGGATCCGGTTCGTGACCTGCCACCGGCTGATCGGTTTCGGCACAGACCATTTCCTGAACGCCCTGGAGAGGCTCCAGCACGTTAGGCATCGCCACCAGCTCGTAAACCGTGTTGTTCACACCGGTGGGTCGGCTCGGGTCTTTGTAAAAGCCCAGCAGGTAAGAGTAAACCCAGTCAGTACCACGCAGACGCGCTTCCAGCGTCAGATCGGGCGGCGCAGCGCCGAACCAAGACTCAGCATCACCACTGTCCATGGCGATGTGCATCTGGTCGTTGAACGCCAGGTCGGAGGAGAAGATCAGGTTCTCTTCCACCAAGTCCTGCGGAATCCCCAGGTCGTCAGCAGCACGCGCAAAACGCTGGTGCTCCAGCGAGTGACAGCCCATGCAGTAGTTGACGTAGAGCTTCATGCCGTTTTGCAGCGACGCTTGGTCGTGCAGATCAGGCTCCATACTGTGGGGCACGCTCGCGCCACCAGCGGCCATCGCGGTGACCGGCACGATTGCGAAGAGCAGTGCTAATAGTTGCTTTTTCATTAGCCAGTCACCCTTTCCGGAACGGGTTTAGTCTTCTCCAGCTTGGTGTAAATCGGCATCAGCAGGAAGAAGGCGAAGTAAATGGCTGTACACACCTGCGCAAGGATGGTGCGACCTTCCGTAGACGGCAGCACGCCCAATACGCCCAGAATGATGAAGCTAATCGAGAACAGCAGCAGCATGACCTTCGACATCCAGCCTTTGTAGCGCATGGAGCGCACGGGGCTGCGGTCAAGCCACGGCAGCACGAACAGCACAGCGATGGCGGCTCCCATACACACCACGCCGAGGAACTTCGCATCCAGCCCGAACAGCGAGAAAGTAATCGCGCGCAGGATGGCGTAGAACGGCGTGAAGTACCAAACAGGTGCGATATGGTCAGGCGTTTTCAGCGGGTTGGCCGGCTCAAAGTTCGGCTTCTCGATGAAGTACCCACCCCCTTCCGGGAAGTAGAACACCACCACGCAGAACACGAACAGGAAGACCGCGATACCCACCAGATCCTTCACGGTGTAGTACGGATGGAACGCAATGCCATCGAGGGGCTTACCGGTCTCATCTTTCTTCTGCTTGATGTCGATACCGTCAGGGTTGTTAGACCCTACTTCGTGCAGCGCGATGATGTGCAGCACGACCAGCGCCAAAATCACGATCGGCAGTGCGACGACGTGGAGCGCGAAGAAGCGGTTCAACGTAATACCCGAGATCAGGAAGTCACCACGCACCCACTGAGCCAGGTCAGGGCCGATGCCCGGAATGGCAGAGAAGAGCGAGATGATGACCTGAGCACCCCAGTAAGACATCTGCCCCCATGGCAGCAGATAGCCCATGAAGGCCTCCGCCATCAGCGCGAGGTAGATCGTCATACCAAAGATCCACACCAGCTCACGGGGCGCTTTGTAAGAGCCGTACATCAAGCCGCGGAACATGTGCATGTAGATCACCACGAAGAAGGCTGACGCCCCCGTGGTATGCATGTAACGGATCAGCCAACCCCACTCCACATCACGCATGATGTATTCAACTGAGGCAAACGCACCTTCAGCTGACGGGTTGAAGCTCATGGTCAACCATACGCCGGTCAAGATTTGGTTGACTAGCACTAGCAGTGCCAATACACCAAAAATATAGAAGAAGTTGAAGTTCTTCGGCGCGTAGTACTTGGTCAGGTGGTCTTGCATCATTTGCGTGGCGGGGAAACGGTCGTCCACCCAACGCATGATGCCGCTTTCGGCCTTTGCCTTATTTGGATTAGCCATTAGGCACTCTCCTCATCTTCGCCGACCACGATGATGTCATCGTTTTCAAAGCGGTAGGGCGGCACTTCAAGGTTAGTCGGCGCAGGAACGTTGCTAAAAACGCGACCGGCTAAGTCAAAGCGAGAGCCGTGGCATGGGCAGAAGAAACCACCCGGCCAGTTATCGACGCCCACCCCTTCCGCATCCGGCTCAGGCCGAAACAGAGGAGAACAGCCCAGGTGAGTACAGATACCGATCAGCACACCGATTTCAGGCCTGATCGAGCGCAGTTCACCCTGGATGTAGGCAGGCTGCTGTGGCACTTCGGAATCCGGATCCGCCAGGCTATCCGCGCCAAGCGCTTCCGTACGCTCGATCATCTCGGGCGTACGGTTAATGATCCAAATCGGGCGACCACGCCATTCGACGGTCATGCGCTGACCCGGCTCAAGCTTGGAAATATCCGCTTGTACCGGGGCGCCTGCCGCCCTTGCCTTGGCACTAGGCTGCCAAGATGCCACAAAGGGGACCGCAACCCCGACAGCGCCCACCGCCCCCACAACGGAGGTGGCGCCTACGAGGAAACGGCGCCGGCCTTTGTTTACGCCGTTATCTGCCATTTCTGGTTTCTCCCATCAGCTTACCCGTTCCGTCGCAAAGGCGTCTTGCGACGACGAATATCAAATACAGTCTATGTTAAAAAAACAAAGCGCTCTGCACAAGAACAACCGCCCCGGACGATGGTGGTACGAGCGTTATAATTTTTTGATATTCCAATAAAAAACGCCCAGGTCTTTGACCTGGGCGTTTTTGCCGCATAGCGTAGAATTAACGCTTGGAGAACTGCGGACGACGACGTGCTTTACGCAGACCGACTTTCTTACGCTCAACTTGACGAGCATCACGGGTAACGTAACCCGCAGCGCGCAGCGTAGGACGCAGATCTTCGTTGTAGTTCATCAGGGCACGCGTAATGCCGTGACGAATGGCACCAGCCTGTGAAGAGCCGCCGCCGCCTTCAACGGTCACGTACACGTCGAACTGGTTCAGTGTCTCGGTCAGCTCTAGTGGCTGACGAACAACCATGCGACCGGTAACACGACCGAAGTACTGGTCAAGTTCACGGTTGTTGACGGTAATTTTGCCGGAACCCGGCTTCAGGAACACACGAGCGGTGGAAGTCTTGCGGCGCCCGGTACCGTAATACTGCTGTGTCATGGCGAAGATTTCCTCAGATGTTCAGTTCAAGCGGCTGCTGGGCAGCATGCGGATGCTCGGCACCGGCGTACACTTTCAACTTGGTATACATGGCGCGACCCAACGGACCTTTCGGCAGCATGCCTTTGACGGCAGACTCGATGATACGCTCAGGAGCGTGATCGATCATTTTGTCGAATGTCATGGAGCGCAGACCGCCCGGGTAACCTGTGTGGCGATAATAGGTCTTTGCCTTCGCCTTGTTACCGGTTACTTGGACTTTCTCGGCGTTGATGACGACGATGTAGTCACCGGTATCAACGTGAGGGGTAAATTCGGGCTTATGCTTGCCACGCAGGCGGCGAGCAATCTCGGTTGCCAGACGACCGAGCGTTTTGTCCGTAGCGTCGACAATGTACCAGTCGCGCTGGACGGACTGCGGCTTAGCACTGAACGTCTTCATGGATGAAATCACCAGATTAAGTGTGTTGGGTGTCTCACACCGCTAGGCGGTGAAGCACCATCCCTATTTTTTTTGGTTGCGGGCAAATGCCAGCAACGTGTAGCGAGGCGGCATTCTACAGTAAGCATCCGCTCAAGTTAAGGGCTCTATGACTTTTTTTGCGTGCCACCACCCTAAGGCTTGTGCGCCAGCGCCAGATACTCGCGAGACTGCATCTCTTGCAATCGCGACAAGGTCCGCTGAAACTCGAACGTCAGCTTACCGTCGCTGTAAAGCGACTCCACCGGCACTTCCGCCGACATCAGCAGCTTTACGCCGCGATCATAGAATTCATCCACCATGTTGATGAAACGCCGCGCTTGATCGTCCATCTTGCCATCCATCCGCGGCACATTGGCCACCAGAACGGTATGAAATTCGCGGGCCAGCTCGATGTAGTCGTTTTGGCTGCGCGGGCCGTCACACAGTTCGGCAAACTCGAACCACACCACATCTTCATGCAGGCGACGCGTTTTGAGCACCCGGTGATTAACTTCCAGCGGTGCACCCTCCTCCCCAGGCTGACCGGCAATTTCTCGGAAGCTGCGCGCTAGCTCTTTCTCGGCCGCAGCGTCGAGAGGCGCATGGAAAATTTCAGCACGCTCCAGTGCCCGCAGACGATAGTCGATACCCGAATCGACGTTGACCACCTCGCAATGTCGATTTACCAATTCAATGGCAGGCACGAACCGCGCACGCTGCAGCCCATCCTTGTAAAGATCGTCCGGGACGATGTTCGACGTCGCCACCAATACCACGCCGCGCTGGAAGAGCGCTTCCAGTAAGTTAGCGAGAATCATGGCGTCGGTAATATCTTTGACGAAAAACTCATCGAAGCAGATAACGCGTGCCTCGGCGGCAAATTTACCCGCGATGAGAGTGAGCGGGTTTTTCTCGCCTTTATAATGAGTTAGCTCATTATGAACCCGCTGCATGAACCGGTGAAAATGGGTGCGCATTTTTTCGGGAAACGGCAGCGCCTCATAAAAGGTATCGACCAAGTAGGTCTTACCACGCCCCACGCCTCCCCAGAAGTAGAGCCCTTTTACTTGGGGCAACGGCGGTTTGGCAGGCGCATGCTTCTTACCCAGCAAACCTGCCATTTTGGCTTTGATTCCTTTGCTGGCCACCACGGCCTTGGGCACCGTCGTTGGCGTCGCCAACAGCTCATCATAGAGCCGCTGGAGATGCTTGACCGCCTGCTCTTGGGCCGGGTCATACTGAAAATCGCTGCGCTTGATATCGGCTTGATAGCGCTCAAGCGGCGTGGGGCGACGAGTGGAATCGGACGCCTGACGCTCAGACACTGATGGCATGAAGATGGTGCTCCCGCAACACTTGAGCCTGAGTGCGTGCCCGCCGCCTTAAAGCGCCAGACAACACGAGCTCAACAAAAATGAGGGCAATTATACGCCGCTTGAACACTAAGCGCATGAGCGGATTGACCCAACCGACTGAGACGCGCCTATAATGGGTCGGTTTTTAAAGTCACGCCCTGTACACAGCGGCGCGCATTACTTAGGGAGAAGGACTGTGGAAGCAAGCTCGCCATTCACTTTTGCAATCATTGGCTTGGCCGTGGGATTCATCATTGGCCTTGGGTGCTATCGGCTTTTCAGCAAAGGTGCGCGAGACGTCGCTTCGCTCAAGCAGACGCTGCTTGAGCGTGAACACCAAATTGCCGATTTAAAGAAAGGGATGAGCCATCACCTCACCGGCATTCAGCAGCGCCTGGAGAATATTCGCCATGAGGCGGACCAGCTAGAGCAGCAAGTAGAGAGCGAAGCCGCCCAATGGAAACTCACGAGCGTCAAACCGTCCTCTCAGCCGACCGCCACGCCTGACGGCGACCAAAGCGTTGCCATGCCTCGGGACTACGCCGCTGGCAAAAACGGGACGCTATCGGAAGACTTTGGCCTCAAAGAGAACAGAGCCACAGATAACACCGCTGCCCAGCCGCCACGCTACTAAACGCGTGACGCTATCACCGCGTGCCAGGGCCCACCCTGTTGTGGCCCTGGTCAGCAACCTGCTCCCCACCCTCGGCTAGGCCGGATTATCGATATCGACGAAACGGTGTTCAACGCCAAACTCGCTGGCCAGCCATTCGCCCATGGCCTGAACACCGTAACGCTCGGTCGCGTGGTGTCCCGCTGCTAGATAGTGAATGCCCATTTCACGGGCCAAGTGGGTCGTTCGCTCAGAGATCTCGCCCGATATAAACACCTGGGCACCGGCCTCGTAGGCCGCCGTAATCATGTCTTGTGCCCCACCGGTGCACCAGGCAATCCGCTCGATGGGCTCACGGCTTGGCGCCTCGACGACGAGAGGCTCGCGTTCGAGGATAGCGCCAACTTGCTGCGCCAACGCTGACACACTCTGTGGCGTCACCAGCCGTCCCGACCAGAGCAGCCCTTCACCCAACTCTCCGTCTAGACATCCCTCGACTTTCCAACCCAAGCGCTTGGCCAACTGCGCGTTATTCCCCATCTCCGCATGGGCATCTAGCGGCAAATGGTAGGCCAACAGGCTGATATCATTGGCCAACAACGTTTTGATTCGACGCTGCTTCATGCCCGTGATGGGGACGGGCTCGTTCTTCCAGAAATAGCCATGGTGCACGAGCACCATGTCGGCCTGCCATGCCACGGCTTCTTCCAGTAACGCTTGGCAAGCCGTCACCCCTGTCATGACCCGACGCACCTGCTCACGCCCCTCGACCTGAAGGCCGTTGACCGTGAAATCTTTGAATTGAGTGGCGCGTAACTGGTGGTCGCAGGCAGTGACTAACTGATCACGGTGATTCACGCTCTCTCCTTCTTGCAATTAAACCAGCCCCCGTGAGGCACAGCGGCATTCGGTGTTACCATAGCGCCATTGTAAGACTCGCTTTACGTTATCGCGAACCTCGCGACCGTTTAGACTGCCACACGCTGAGGAACTTTCGCATGCACCGCTTCGTGCTGCCTTATTTATGGCCCATTTTGACCGGGCTTCTGCTTGCGGCCGTGGTGCTGCTCGCCTTTCCCGAGCAGCTGCCCAACCCGTTCCGTCAAACGCCCCCGGTAACGGAGGAGGCTCCCACCGCCTTCGAATCCCCCCCTGCACTGGTCCCAACGACCAGCAGCGAACCCAGTGCAAGTCGTCCGGCGCCGGATATCAAACAAGCAGCCCCGCTTTCCCGGCAGCAAGGCCCTGCTAGCTACTCCAACGCCGTCAATCAAGCCGCACCTGCGGTGGTGAACATCTACTCATCTCGAATCGTCGAGCGCGACCAGCACCCGCTGATGTCCGATCCCTTCTTCAACCAATTTTTCAGCGGTGACGATGCCACGACCCACCAGCGCATGCTGTCGAGCCTGGGGTCTGGCGTCATCGTCAGCAACGACGGCTACGTATTGACCAACCATCATGTGATTAACGGCGCCGACCAAATACAGGTCGCGCTTCGCGACGGGCGTGAAACCCTCGCGGAAGTCATCGGCACCGATCCAGAAAGCGATCTGGCAGTGCTCCGGATTGACCTAGACGACTTACCGGTCATTGAGCTTGCCGACTCAGAAGAGGTCGCGGTGGGCGATGTGGCGCTGGCCATTGGCAACCCCTTTGGCGTTGGCCAAACCGTTACCATGGGTATTATCAGCGCCACCGGGCGCAGCCACCTGGGATTGAATGCTTACGAAGACTTCATTCAGACCGACGCCGCCATTAACCCCGGTAACTCAGGCGGCGCGCTGGTCAACCCAGACGGCGCATTGGTGGGAATCAATACGGCGATCTTCTCTCGCTCCGGCGGCTCCCAGGGGATTGGTTTCGCGATTCCTGCCAATCTCGCGCACAGCATTTTGGACGAGCTGGTCACCCGCGGACGGGTCATTCGAGGGTGGCTGGGCATCGAAGCCCAGGCTCTTTCAAGGGAGCTGGCCGCATCGTTTGGATTACGGACGCCGCAGGGAGTCATCGTCGCAGGCGTCGTGAGCGGCGGCCCTGCCGCCCAGGCAGGCTTGCAGCCAGGTGACGTACTGCTCTCCATCGACGGACAAGTCATCTTGGATGCCCGAGCGACCATGAGCGATATCGCCTCGATCCCGCCCGGTACGTCGCTACCGCTGACGATTGTCCGCGGCGGCGAACGCATGGAAATGACGCTGGAGGTAGGCGAGCGCCCCGTACCGACCAACGCTACGTCAGCCGATCGGCAGAGCGGCTCTTAAGCCGCCCTGCCGGGGCGTTCTTACTGCCTATCAGTCGCGGATACGATACTCCGCCGAACGCGCATGGGCAGTAAGATACTCCCCGCGCGCCAGTACGGAAGCCACTTTACCCAGCTCGGAGGCGCCCTCTGGAGAGCAATGGATGATGGAAGAGCGTTTTTGAAAATCGTACACACCTAGCGGCGAGGAGAAGCGCGCCGTGCCGGACGTCGGCAGGACATGGTTCGGGCCTGCACAGTAATCCCCCAGCGCTTCCGACGTATGGCGCCCCATGAAGATCGCGCCCGCATGGCGGATATCGTCTAGCCATGCCTCAGGCTCTGCGACCGATAATTCAAGATGCTCTGGCGCAATGCGATTGATCATCTTGATCGCTTCAGCCTGATCGTGACACAGAATCAGCGCGCCGCGGCGTTTCAGCGAGGCGCGGGCAATCTCTTCGCGCTCTAGCGTTGGCAGCAACCGCTCGATGGAAGCCGCCACAGCGTCCAAATGCGCGGCGTCCCAGCTCACTAAAATCGCTTGCGCGTCTTCGTCATGCTCGGCTTGGGAGAAGAGGTCCATAGCGATCCAATCCGGATCGGTTTGCCCATCCGACACCACCATGATTTCGGAAGGCCCGGCAATCATATCGATACCCACCTGACCGAACACGGCTCGCTTGGCCGTGGCGACGTAGATATTGCCTGGGCCCACGATTTTATCGACGCGAGGAACACTTTGCGTGCCGTAGGCCAGCGCAGCGACGGCTTGAGCGCCACCAATGGTGAACACATAGTCCACGCCCGCCAGATGCGCTGCCGCCAGCACCAGGTCATTCAGCACACCATCCGGCGTGGGCACCACCATGACGATTTCACGCACGCCCGCTACGTGGGCAGGAATCGCATTCATCAACACCGAGGACGGATAGGCCGCTTTGCCACCCGGCACATAAATACCGGCCCGATCGAGCGGGGTGACTTTCTGGCCGAGCACCGTCCCGTCAGCCTCTTCGTACTGCCAAGAGGTCGGTTTCTGCCGCTCATGGTAGCGCTTGATGCGCTCGGCGGCCGTGGCCAACGCCTCTCGCTGGGCCTCTGGCAAACCGTCGTACGCTTTTTTCAACTGCTCGGGGGAGAGACACAGTTGATCCATGGACGCGACCGACAGACGGTCAAAGCGGTTCGTGGCGTCGATGACGGCCTGATCACCGCGCTGCTTGACGTCTGCCAAGATCTCTTCAACACGAGCCTGGACCGCTTTATCAGACACGCCCTCCCAATCCAGCAGCGCATCGAGGCGCTGGTGGAAGGCCGCGTCACGGGTCGAGAGGCGGGCAATGGTGGCTGTGGTTGTATCGCTCATGATGAACCTCGTGTCATTCGATAGGCTGCGTCTGACGCTTTTTCACGGCACTTTCCAGGCGCGCTAGCAGCGGCTTGATGCGGTCGTGCTTCATGGTCATGGCCGCTTTATTGACCACCAAACGCGTGCTGATATGAGCGATGAGCTCGCGGGGCTCCATGCCGTTAGCGCGAAGCGTATTGCCAGTGTCGACGATATCGACGATCTCATCGGCCAAGTTCATGAGCGGAGCCAGCTCCATCGCTCCGTAGAGCTTGATGACCTCTGCCTGAATCCCCTGCTCGGCGTAGTAGCGACGCGCGACGTTGACGAACTTGGTGGCCACACGGCGGCGCGCTTTGGCAGGCGGCTGCCCGGTCACGCCTGCCGTCATCAGCTTGCATCGAGCAATGTCCAGATCGAGCGGCTCGTAAAGACCTTCCGCGCCGTGCTCCAACAGCACGTCTTTACCGGCGATACCCACATCTGCCGCGCCTAACTGTACGTAGGTGGGCACGTCGGTGGCGCGAATGATCACCAGCTTGACATCGGGCAAGTTGGTATCGAACAGCAACTTGCGGCTTTTGCTCAAGTCTTCGGCGGGCGTAATGCCCGCATCTGCCAGCAAGGGCAGCGTTTCATCCAAAATACGCCCTTTGGAGAGGGCCAAAATCAGTTGCTTACTCATGGTCTAAGGCCAGTGTTGTCCGCGTGGCTTAGCCGGGAATACGGCGAATCTTCGCCCCCAGCAGCTGTAATTTTTCCTCGATACACTCGTAGCCACGATCGATATGGTAGATACGATCGACCAGCGTCTCCCCTTCGGCCATCATGGCCGCAATGACCAGCGATGCGGAAGCACGAAGGTCCGTGGCCATGACCGGAGCGCCAGATAGCTTATCAACGCCCTTGATCAACGCGGCATTACCCTCTAGTACGATGTTCGCGCCCATACGGTTCAGCTCTTGCACGTGCATGAAGCGGTTTTCGAAGATCGTCTCAACGACTCGTGAGTGTCCTTCGGCAACAGCGTTCATGGCGACGAACTGCGCCTGCATGTCAGTGGGGAACGCGGGGTAAGGCGCCGTGCGGATATTGACCGCTTTTGGGCGTTTGCCGTGCATGTCCAGCGAAATCCAATCGTCACCGCTGTCGATATCGGCGCCCGCCTCTTCCAGCTTGGCGAGCACCGCTTCCAAAATATCGGCCCGCGTGCGCTTTACTTTCACTCGCCCACCTGTCATAGCGGCGGCCACCAAGAAGGTGCCCGTCTCGATACGGTCGGGCATGACATCGTGCTCACAGCCGTGCAGTGAGGCGACGCCATCGATGACGATGGTGTCCGTTCCGTGACCACGGATCTTCGCGCCCATCTTGATCAGGCACTCGGCCAGATCGACGACCTCAGGCTCACGGGCGGCGTTTTCGAGAATGGTACGCCCCTCTGCCAACGTTGCAGCCATCAGCAGGTTTTCCGTACCGGTCACGGTCACAGTGTCGAAAAAGATCGTCGCACCTTTCAAGCGACCGTCGACACGGGCACGAATGTAGCCCGACTCGACATGAATCTCCGCCCCCATGGCCTCCAGACCACGCAGGTGAAGGTCCACGGGGCGAGAGCCGATGGCGCAGCCGCCTGGCAGCGAGACATCCGCCTTGCCAAAGTGTGCCAACAGCGGGCCGAGCACCAGAATGGAAGCGCGCATTTTCTTCACGAGCTCGTAGGGTGCATGACACTGGGTCACCTGAGAACCATCCAACTGGATGCTCATCTTCTCGCCCATCACCGGCTCGACGCCCATCCGCCCGAGCAGCTCTAGCGTGGTGGTAATATCCTGCAAATGCGGCAAATTACCGATGACCACCGGACCATCTGCCAATAGGCTCGCACACAAAATGGGAAGCGCCGCATTTTTTGCGCCGCTTGCCCACACTTCGCCATCGACCGAGCCATTGCCCGTAATAATGAGTTTATCCATGGAGCGGCCGTTACTGAGCGTTTTCCGCCGCAGTTTGCCACTGCGTCGGAGTAAACGTTTTGATACTGATAGCGTGCAGTGCGCCCGACGCGATCTCTTCGCTGAGCGCGGCGTAAACGAGCTGCTGACGCTTCACTGGAGAAAGACCTTCAAAGGCTTCACCAACCGCAATCACCTGAAAATTGCAGCCTTCACCCTGGATGTGGAACTCACACCCATCGATGCGGGATTCAAGCAGTGCTTTTACCTCGTTGGGTTGCATGAGACAGGAAACTCCTTTGGGGTCGTTGAAATGGTAAGCAATAGGGAGACATGATAAAGAAAAGCAGCTCACTTGGCGATGCTGAGCCACGCTGCCAATGAAGAGAGCAGCCCGTAGGCTGCTCTTGGGGTTGCGCATATCAGGCAGAGACGTCTCGAGCGGTCAGTGCGTCCAGCTCTGCCAGAGACGCCAACCGCTGCAGTGGCGGCGACAATACGATGGACCGCACCGTGATCTGAAGCGCTTGGCAAGCACGCAGCCACTCGAACAGAACGCTAAGCGCCACGCTGCTTGCTTTGCTGATTTGCGCAAAATCCAAACGCACTGATGAACGCTCGAATTCACGCAGCCACTGAACGCCCCGAGCGGCCACGTCGGCGGCGGCACTCATGACCAAATCGCCCGCGACCAGCAGCGTATCGTCCTGCACGGACAGCGTCACCTCTGAGCGAGAGAGGAGCGATGTCACGCGTCGCCTCCCTGCTCCAGCTCATCGACGCCGATTTCGGGTGCCCAACCGCGGATGACCGCATCGTAGTCACGGTTATTGTCACGCATGGCCTGATCGAACTGGTTGCGGAAGGTCAGCCCCAGATTGATGCCGTTGACGATCACGTTCACCACGCGCCACTGGCCATCAGACAGACGCAGGCTGTAGCTCACCGGATACACTTGACCATTGCTCGCCACGATTTCCATATCCACACTGGCTTGATCGTCATAGCGTTGTCCGCGCTGCTCGCTCAATACGCGCAGCTCATCATAATCAAACGTCACCAAACCACGGGTGTACGTGTCGATGAGCGTTTGACGAAACACGGTGGCAAACTGACTCCGCTGTTCCGGCGTTGCGTTGCGGAAATAGCTCCCCATCACACTGGCACCGATATAGCGAAAATCTGCTACGTCATCGAGACTCTCGTTCACCAGCGCCTTCAGTTCATCCAGGTTGTTGGCGTAATACTCCTTCTTGCCATCGATTTGACTCATGAAGGATTCGATGTTGTCACGAATCATCTCTTCGGGAGATTGGGTTTGCGCCTGAGCCAGCAGCGGTGCCAGCATGAGCAGAGCGGCCAACGCAACGCGCTGAACGAAAGCAGAATAAACGTTGAACATCATCTCGACCTCTTGAATGAAGATAACGGATGGCAGCTAGTTGCTGACCATATTGGATACGAATTGCTGAATAAGTTCTTCCAACACCAGTGCGGACTGGGTATCGCGGATGACGTCACCTTCCTCCAGCACCTCTGGCGCACCGCCAACGCTGAGCCCTATGTACTGCTCTCCCAGCAGGCCGGCCGTCAAAATGGCGGCGGTGGTATCTTGGGAAAGCTGACCCTCCAGCTCACTATCCAGGCTGAGGATGACGCGCGCGTCGTACCACTCCGTATCCAGCTCGATGGCCTCTACCCGGCCTACCGTAACGCCTGCCATGGTGACCCGTGCGCGCGGCTTCAAACCGCCGATGTTGGCAAAGTTGGCCTCCAGGCGAAACGTGTCGGAGGGCGCCGATAGCGTCAAACCGCTGACACGCAGGCCAAGAAACACTAGCCCAACGATGCCGGCCAACATAAAGAGACCAACGCCAAACTCTACGGTTTTGCTGCGTTTCATGAGACTACTCCACCCTTAAAGGCCGCCGAACATGACGGCGGTTAAAACGAAATCCAGCCCGAGCACGGCCAGCGAGGAGTACACCACCGTGCGTGTAGTGGCGCGGGAAATCCCCTCCGAGGTCGGCACTAGGTCATATCCTTGAAACACGGCAATCCAGGTCACGACGAGGGCAAAGACCACGCTTTTGATCATGCCGTTACCGATGTCATCGAAAAACGACACGCTGGCTTGCATGTTGCTCCAGTACGAGCCTTCGAAAACGCCCAGCCACTCGACGCCCACCAAGTAGCCGCCCCAAATACCCACAACGCTAAAACCGACGGTCAGAATGGGCAGCGCGACGAAGCCCGCCCAAAGCCTGGGAGCCACAACACGCCGCAGCGGGTCGACACCAATCATTTCCATACTGGTGAGCTGCTCGGTGGCTTTCATCAAGCCAATTTCGGCGGTCAAGGCAGACCCTGCCCGCCCAGCAAAGAGCAGCGCCGCAACCACTGGAGCAAGTTCACGCAGCAGTGAGAGGGCGACCATTTGGCCCAATGCCTCCTCGGCACCGAAATCCACCAAAATGGTATACCCCTGCAGCGCCAGCACCATGCCAATGAAAAGCCCCGACACCAACACGATGGCCAGCGACAAGACGCCCACGAAGTGCATTTGGCGTAGCCAAAGCGACCATCCCTCCCGCGACGGCACCCCTACGGCCGACTGCACTAGAAACACCGTGGCGCGTCCTAGCGCTTCGACCACGTCGCACCCTTTGCGCCCCAGGCGGGTCACTCGCGCCGCGTAGTGAGAAAATTTGGACTGCATCTACCCTGCCTTTATTGCTAAATCGTGGCCGAGGATATCCCGATAGAGCGTCTCTGCGGGATAGTGAAACGGTACCGGGCCATCTGGTTCGCCGTGCATGAACTGGCTGACCCGAGGGTCCTGATTCGTCTCCAGCGTGCTTGGGGAGCCGTGAGCCACCACCTGCCCATCGGCGATCAAGTAGAGGTAATCCGCGATACTCAACGTCTCTTTGATATCGTGAGAGACCACTACCGATGTCAGCGACAGCGCCTGATTGAGCCGCTTGATCAACTGCACCAGCACGCCCATGGAAATGGGGTCCTGGCCGACGAACGGCTCGTCGTAAAGAATCAGTTCGGGGTCCAGCGCTACGGCACGCGCTAGCGCTACCCGACGCGCCATCCCTCCAGACAGTTCGGCAGGCGTTAAGTGCCTCGCGCCCCGCAGTCCTACCGCTTGGAGTTTTAGTAGCACCAGGTCGCGAATCATCGCGTCTGGCAAATCCGTATGAACACGTAGCGGAAAGGCCACGTTTTCGAAAACGTCCAGATCCGAAAACAGGGCCCCGCTTTGAAACAGCATGCCCATGCGCTTGCGCAGTGCGAACAGCGCTTTACGTGACAGCCGGTGTACATCCTGCCCATCGATCAAGATCCGACCACGATCGGGCGTCAGCTGGCCACCGATGAGCTTCAAGAGTGTCGTTTTACCCGTACCGCTTGGCCCCATGATGGCCGTTACTTGACCGCGAGGGATGGTCATACTCACACCGCGAAAGATCTCGCTTTCACCGCGAGAAAAGTAGACGTCTTCGACCTGTATGAAGGGAACATCCGTCATGTGCTGATTGACCTTCATCGTTGATGCCAGAACGCGTCAGTATAAACCGACAAGTCACGGGGCAGTTTAAAAAACAGTGTTTTCGAAATATTATCGAACATCGTATCTTAACGCTACTCTCAGTAACAGCGGCGCAAATGATTACTACGCCAACCTTTTTACGGCGTATGCATCGCCACGAGGCTGGTGAGTTTGCCACGCTTTAGCTAAATAGCGCCGCAAGATGTTATTCTTACTTGCTACCTATTCACTCTATGAAAACGAGACATGCCATGGGCCAGCCACTCTCTACACCCAGCCAACTGCGTGAAAGTGCGCTGCGAACGCTGCAAATTGAGCAAGCGGCCATCGGCGGCCTTCAGGCCAAACTGGACGAACAGTTCGATCACGCCTGCCAGCTCATCCTCGCCTGTCAAGGCCGGGTAGTCGTCACCGGCATGGGCAAGTCAGGACACATCGCGGGCAAACTTGCAGCGACGCTGGCGAGTACCGGCACGCCCGCCTTTTTCGTACACCCAGGTGAAGCCAGCCACGGCGACTTGGGCATGATTACCCGTACCGATGTAGTACTCGCGCTCTCCAACTCCGGCGAAACCGCCGAAGTGACGGCGCTCCTACCACTTCTTAAAAGGCTTGGCACCCCGCTGGTCAGCATGACCGGGCGTCCAGGCTCTACCCTTGCCCGCCACGCCGATGCCCATTTAGACAGCGGCGTGGAACGCGAGGCGTGCCCACTGGACCTCGCGCCTACTAGCTCAACCACGGCGGCACTGGCTCTTGGCGACGCTCTGGCCGTTGCCCTACTCGAAGCACGCGGCTTTACCGCAGAGGATTTTGCGCTGTCCCATCCGGGTGGCAGTCTGGGTAAGCGCCTGCTGTTGCGGGTGCGTGACCTAATGCACGATGGCTCAAGGCTTCCCCAGGTCGCTTTGGGAAGCCCGCTGCGCGATGCACTATTGGAGATCACGCGCCAAGGGCTGGGGTTCACTTGCGTCATCGACAGCGAAGGCCGTTTGGCGGGCGTCTATACCGATGGCGACCTTCGGCGCACATTAGATCAATTTCATGACCTGCGCGACGTGCGCGTCGACGATGTCATGACGCGCCCAGGCAAACGTATCGGCCCTGACGTACTGGCTGCCGAGGCCGTTCGTATTATGGAAGATAGCCGGATAACCGCGCTCGCTGTCGTCGACGAGCAGCAGCGCCCCATCGGCGCGCTACATATGCACGATCTGCTAGCCAGCGGTGTGATTTAACTGCGTGATAACGCTTTTCGCCATGGATGTTAAGGAGGCTATATGGCCCTACCCGATGCACTACTCGACCGACTTCGCCGTGTAAAACTCCTCGCGCTAGACGTAGATGGCGTCTTGACGGATGGCCGCCTCTACTTTCAGGCGGACGGCATCGAAATCAAAGCGTTTCACACCCAAGACGGGCATGGTTTGAAACTGCTCAAGCGGGTCGGCATTCACGTGGCACTGATTACCGGACGCGATTCGCCCATGGTCAGCCAGCGCGCGGCGGCGCTCGGCATTAGCCACGTTCACCAAGGCTGCGAAGATAAGCTCACGACGCTTCGCGCGCTTTGCCAACGACTGGATATCACCCTCGAGCAGGTGGCCTACTGCGGTGATGACCTGCCTGACCTCGCTCCCATCAAGCGCTGCGGCGTCGGCATCACGGTCCCCAATGCGCCTGATTACATGCACACCCATGCCGATTGGATCACGGAACGGCTAGGCGGCCACGGCGCGGTACGTGAAATTTGCGATACGCTGCTCACTTCGCAAGGGCACTGGGATGCCGTGCTCGACACGTATCTTCACAGGCACTCGTGATGGGTCTCAGAGTCAGAAAACGGGTGTGGATCACGGCGATGGTCGTGGCCCTGGGCGGACTGCTGGTCTGGCTGGACCCGCGCGGCCCGCAAGAGGGTGAGATCGATCAGGAGGCCCGTGCCCAGGAGCCTGGGCATGTGTTGGAGAACGCCGAAATTACCCTGTTTGGCGAGACAGGCGCTATCCAGCAGTCGCTGGTCACGCCTCGACTGGTCCATACGCCTCAAACGGCCATGACCGATGTCATGTCGCCGCGCGCGACGCTGTTCGACAGCGAACAGCGGGAGTGGCTGGCCACGGCAGACACCGGCACCTTGAATACCGATTCCCAGGCCCTGACGCTAAGAGGGTCTGCCCGGCTACTGGCTCCCGAAGAGGGCTGGCAGCTCGACACGCAGCAATTAAACTACGATGGCGTGACGCGCCATGCCTGGAGCGATACGCCCGTGCTGTTGCAGCAGCCGCCGCAGCGCATGGAAGCCTCCCGCATGGACGTTTGGCTCGATGACAGCCAAGTCCGCCTGACCAATAACGTGCGCGGCGTCCACCCGCCTGCCACTCGTAACCCTGAGGAGTCGCGATGAACGCCTCTCTCCGCACTGCACTCTTTGCGTTAACCCTACCCCTCGCCACGGCGGCCATGGCACAAAGCCAAGCCCCCATCGAGGTCGAAGCCGACCGCCTGGACCTCGACCAGCGCGCTGGCACCGCTGTTTACTCAGGCAACGTGGACATTCGCCAGGGCGAGATGCAACTGCGCGGCGAACGCGTCGAAATTCAGCGCAACGACGCAGGCGAGCTGTCACGTGCTATTGCCACGGGTGAGCGCGCCTACCTGCGCAATCAGCTCGAAGATCAAGAAACCCCCATGGAGGGCTGGGCGCGTCGTATCGTTTACCATGTCGCCGAACGCCGTGTCGAGCTGATCGACCAAGCCGAACTGACCCAGCAAGGCGACCGTTTCCAAGGGGGGCGTTTGGAGTACTTCATCGACCAGGAAGTGGTGCAAGCACGCTCCGACGTGAGCGGTAGCGACAACCAGCGCATTCGCATGACTCTTCAGCCCGAACAATAGGGAGCGGCCACGTGGCAGCATCAACCTCTGCAGATTCCGCACCTGTCAAAACGCTCTACGCCCATCACCTAGCGAAGAGCTACAAACGCCGTCGGGTCGTGAAAGATATCAACCTGGAAATCGCTCAGGGTAGCGTCGTCGGCCTGCTGGGGCCCAACGGGGCGGGTAAAACCACGTCGTTTTACATGATCGTTGGACTGGTCAAATCCGATGCCGGTAGCGTCGGTATCGACGACGTCGACCTGACTCATGCGCCCATGCATGAGCGCGCCATGGCCGGGATTGGCTACCTTCCCCAGGAAGCCTCCATTTTCCGCAAGCTCTCGGTGGCCGATAACATCATGGCGATTCTCGAGACGCGCAAAGCGCTGGACCGCAGCGCTCGGGAAGCACGCCTCGAGTCACTGCTCGAAGATTTCCATATTACCCACATTCGCGACAACCTGGGCATGAGCCTCTCAGGGGGCGAGCGCCGCCGAGTGGAGATCGCTCGCTCACTCGCTACCGAGCCCGCATTCATTCTGCTCGACGAGCCGTTTGCCGGGGTCGACCCTATTTCAGTGGGTGAAATCAAAACCATCATCCGCGCACTGAAAAAACGCCACATCGGCGTCTTGATCACTGACCATAACGTGCGCGAAACCCTGGATATTTGTGACATTGCCTACATCGTTGGCGACGGCCATATCATCGCCAGTGGAAACGCCCAGGAGATTCTCAATAACCAGAAGGTTCGTGATGTCTATCTAGGCGCAGACTTCCGCCTCTAAACACTGGACTGACCAAACTTTTCTTTTAGTGGCATGCTTATTGCACTTGCACAGAGCCATAACTCGCTCTAGGGTGGAGCTTTCTGATTAACGAGTGGTTCTCAGATGGTCATGAAAGCTTCTCTCCAATTGCGTATCGGCACACAGCTGACCATGACACCTCAGCTGCAGCAGGCCATTGCCCTGCTACAGCTCTCCACGCTGGACCTCCGTCAAGAAATTCAGCAAGCGCTGGACGCTAACCCCATGCTCGAACAAGAGGATGAGTTTGGCGAACAGGCTGTTAGCGAGCCTCAAGAGGCCGAGTGGTCGGACAGCATTCCCAACGAACTCTCCGTAGACAGCGACTGGTCGGACACCTACCAAGACATGGGTAGCTTGGGCGGTAGCAGCGAAGGACCCGACTTCGAGCGCCAAGCCGCAGGCCAAAGCCTTCATGGCCATCTGTTATGGCAATTGGCCATGACCGACTTCTCTCCCCGCGACTATGCCATTGCCGAAAGCCTGATCGATGCACTGGATGCCAACGGCTATCTCACTCAACCGCTCAACGACATCCGCGAAGGCCTCAAGGCGCAAGGCCACGACAGCCTGAGCCAGCGTGAAGTAGAAAACACCCTGTTGCGCTTACAACAGTTCGAGCCCACCGGCGTGTTTGCCCGTGACCTGCGCGAGTGCCTAATGCTTCAGCTGGCCGCGCTGCCTGAAGACACCCCGCTACTGATGCCCGCAAAACGCTTGGTGCGTCAGTTTCTCGAAGCCTTGGGCAAAGACGATTTACGGCTACTCAAGCGCCGCCTGAGCCTGGATGACGAGCAGTTGGACGACGTCATCCGTTTAATTCGCAGCCTTGACCCACGCCCAGGCAGCGCCTACGGCGTGACCGACGACAGCTATATCACGCCCGATTTGGTCGTGCGCCATGACAACGAGGGCTGGCACTTAGAGCTCAACCCGGAGGCGCTGCCGCGCCTGCGTATCCAGCCCGATTACGCCAGTTTGATCAAACGTGCCGACAAGAGCCAAGACAACCAGTTCTTGAAAGAGCACCTCCAAGAAGCTCGCTGGCTGATCAAAAGCCTTTCCAGCCGTAATGACACGCTTCTGCGAGTAGGTCGTGAAATCATCGCCCGCCAGATCGGCTTTCTAGAGCACGGCGAAGAGGCCATGAAACCGCTGATCCTGGCCGACATCGCCGAGGCCGTGGAGATGCACGAGTCCACGATCTCCCGCGTGACGACGCAGAAATTCATACATACGCCACGAGGCGTGTTCGAGTTGAAGTACTTCTTCTCGAGCCAAGTCAGCGGCCACGATGGCGGCGATAGCCACTCCAGCACCGCCATCCGTGCACGGATCAAAAAACTGATACAAGAGGAGCCGTCGGGTAAACCGCTCTCCGATAGTCGCCTGGTGACCCTCCTTGAGGAGGGAGGCATCAGCGTTGCCCGGCGTACGGTGGCGAAATATCGCGAGTCGATGGGTATTCCCTCGTCCAGTGAGCGCCGCCGTTTACGCTAGTTAAACGGTAGAGCGTGACAAACTCGACGCAGGGGCTTTGCAATAGCGCAAAAAGGGTTACAATCGAAGTACAGCCCGATGGATAAGGAGCACGTCAATGCAAGTAAACATCACTGGTCATCACGTTGAACTGACTGACGCCTTGCGTGACTACGTTAACGAAAAGCTGGAACGCGTCGAACGCCACTACGACAACATCACCACGGTGCAAGTGACCTTATCTGTCGAGAAGGAACGCCAGCAGGCAGCCTGTACGCTGCATGCCGCCGGTGCCGACCTTCATGCCGAAGCCCTCGATAACGACATGTATGCCGCTATCGATGCGCTCGCAGACAAAATCGATCGTCAACTCGTTAAACACAAGGAAAAAGCACAAGCTCGCGCCCAGGGCGCAGGCGTGCGTTAACTCAATGACGTTGGAAACCATCCTCCCCCGGAGCGCGTACTCTACGACGTGCCCGGGGGCAGCAAAAAACGGGTGCTGGAGTTTTTCAGCACCTTCATCGCCCAAAACACACCCAGCCTCGATAGCCAAGAAGTGTTTAGCCGCCTGATTGGACGCGAGCGTCTCGGCAGCACGGGAATTGGCAACGGCGTTGCCATCCCCCACGCACGTAGCCCGCACTGTAGCTCGCCCATCGCTGGCTTTTTGAAACTTGCCGAGCCGGTCGATTTCGATGCCATCGATGGCGACCCAGTCGATCTAGTGTTCGTGTTGCTCGTACCCGAAGAGGCGGACGACACGCATCTCGCTCTGCTTGGGCAAGTCGCGACGATCATGAACGATGCGAATACCCGTCAACAGTTACGCAAAGCCAGCAGTCAAAAAGAGTTATTGACCCTGATGACGGCCAAGATACGCGAACAGGCCGCGTAAGATACTCACACGTCCATCACTGTTTATTTCCTACGCTCATACGCCAAGAGAGACGCTATGCAACTGGTGATCATTAGCGGCCGTTCGGGGTCCGGTAAATCTATCGCCTTACAAGCGCTGGAGGATCTTGGCTATTATGCGATCGATAACTTACCTGCCATGCTGCTGGGCTCGCTGATCGATGAGCTACGCGCTCAAGGCGAACGCACCCGTATTGCCGTTAGCATCGATGCGCGCAACCTCCCCATCGCGCTGGAGCGTCTGCCAGCGCTGTTGGAAGAGCTACGCCAGCGAGACATTCGTTTTCAGGTGATCTATCTAACCACGGACGCACGCATTCTGCTGGAGCGCTACTCCGCCACTCGTCGTCGCCACCCCCTCACTCGCGACAGCGAAATGACGCTGGAAGAGGCGATCAACAAAGAGGAGGAGACGCTACATGAAATACGCGATCTCGCCGATTTATTGATCGATACGTCTCGGCTCTCCGTCCACGATTTGCGCCGCCGCATTACCGATCAAGTGGCCCACCAGCGCCAGCATCAGCTCACGCTCACCTTTGAGTCCTTCGGCTATAAACGCGGCGTTCCGCTGGATGCGGATTTGGTCTTCGACGTACGCTGTCTGCCCAACCCATACTGGGACCCTACCCTTCGGCAATATACTGGCCGCGATGCCAATATCGTCGCTTTCTTGAGCGGTTACCCGGTAGTGGAAGCCATGGCCAGCGATATTCAGGCTTGGCTGGAGAAGTGGTTACCGGCCTACCAAAACAGCCAACGTAGCTACATGACCGTAGCTATCGGCTGCACGGGCGGCCAGCACCGCTCCGTCTACATGGTGGAGCAGCTCGCCCAGCGGCTCGTTAAGCAGACCGGAGAAGTGCAGTTGAGACATCGCGAACTGGGGCTGCAGTACACGCTGAGCGAAGAGCCCGTGGCGCCAAGCCCCACCACCGCGACCACCCGTACGCCCTAAGCCTTTTTATTCAAAGACCCACTCGGCAAAAAGGAACCAGAGTGCCCGAAAGAACGTTAACCCTTACCAACCAGCGCGGCCTCCATGCCCGCGCGGCCACCAAATTGGTTCAGTGTGGCCAGCAGTTTTCTGCCAGCATCCACGTATACAAGCAGCAGCAAAAAGCCGATGCCGCTAATATCATGTCGCTGCTGATGCTCGCGGCGCCCTGCGGCACCGAGCTCACTGTAGCTGCGGAAGGGGAAGACGCCGAACAAGCGCTCGATGCCATCGAAGCGCTGTTCGACGCGCGGTTTGACGAAGACCAGTAACCGACTCCGCGTCAACGATTAGCTGCCAGCGACGGTCATCGCATCCACAAGCCAACTGCCCGTGTGAATGCTGCCACGGGTATCCGTGTCATCGCCCACAGCGCTTAGTCCTGCAAACATCTTGTTCAGGTTACCGGCGATCGTGAACTCCTCGATTGGGTACTGAACCTCACCGTTTTCGATCCAAAAACCCGCCGCGCCTCGCGAGTAATCACCGGTCACCCCATTCACCCCCTGGCCCATGAGTTCGGTGACCCAGATACCGCGCCCCATCTGTTTCAAGAGCTCGGCACGCGGTGTCAAAGGAGCCAGCAAGCGTAGGTTACGTGCGCCGCCTGCATTGCCTGTCGAGTGCATGCCTAAACGCCGTGCGCTGTAGGCAGAGAGCATGTAGCTGGCGACCTGCCCCTGATCGATGAAACGATTATTGCGGGTTTGCACCCCCTCGGCATCGAATGGCGAACTCGCCGTCGCCCCCACTTCCATGGGTCGCTCTTCCAATCCAAACCACTCGGGAAAAAGCGGTGTCCCCAGGCGGTCGCATAGAAAGGAGGCTTCGCGGTAAAGCGCTCCGCCTGCCAAAGCACCCATAAGATGACCGATCAGGCCGCTGGCCAGCGTCGGGTCGAACAGCACCGGAAAGGTACCGGTCGGCGGTCGACGCGCGCCCAGTCGCCGTAGCGTACGCGCTGCGGCCTCTTGCCCCACGTCTTCGGGCTGGCGTAAATGGAGCGGATTCCGTGCCGCCGTATAGTCATAATCACGCTGCATGCCTTGGTCATCCTGAGCGATCAGCATGCAGGAGAGCGAGTGATTGCTGCCTTTCTGAGTCCCCAGAAAGCCGTGGCTATTGGCATAAACGCGCACGCCCTCGCCACTTGAAAGCGATGCCCCTTCCGACTGATGGATCCCCTCGACGCGGCGACCTGCCTGCTCACAGCGCAGCGCCAAATCGATGGCCTCCTCCGTCGAGAGCGCCCAAGGGTGATGCACTTTTAGATCGGGGAGATCGGTGGCCATTAACGCTGCCTCTGCCAGACCGGCGGCGGGGTCTTCGCCCGTATAGCGGGCAATCGCCAGCGCCTTTTCTACCGTGGCACGAATCGAGGCGCTGCTGGCATCGGTAGAAGACGCACTTCCCTTCCGTTTGCCCACGTAAAGCGTCACCGCAATGCCTTGATCCCGAGATAGTTCAACGGTTTCCACCTCGCCCAAACGAACGCTGACACCCATGCCCTGGTCAACGCTGGCGCCCACTTCAGCGGCATCTGCTCCTAGCTGCTTTGCGAGGGCAAGCGCTTCCTCAGCGCGCTGTGTCAGCAGTGCCTGCTGCGCCGATGCATCAAATGCCTGTGCCATTTGGCCTCCTTTTCGCCTGAATCGCGTTGGCGAATCAATGTTGTGGTCGCAGCCTGATATAATGCTGCAAACGAATCTAATCAGTGAGTTCTTATATGCCCAAGCAACGCCCCGAGCCAATCGACATCGACGAACAGGAAGAGCGTCCCAGTAAATCGCAGCTAAAGCGTGAGATGCATGCTTTGCAGGCGCTAGGCGAAACGCTGATTGCCATGAACCCTGCCGAACGCGCCCGCTTCCCCCTGTCGGACGACATGCTGCGTGCCATCGATGAAACCGCCCGCATCCGCTCGCATGAGGGCCGCCGCCGTCATATGCAGTACGTTGGCAAGCTCATCCGCAAAGAGGATCTAACGGCCATCCAGGGCGTGTTCGATGCCATCGAGCAGGAAAAAGAGCAGCGCGACCATGCGTTTCATCGCCTCGAGAAGTGGCGGGATCGAATGGTCGACGAGGGCGATGACGCCGTCGATCTGTTCATGGCCGATTACCCCAATGCGGACCGACAAGCGCTGCGCCAACTCGTGCGCAACGCCCGCAAAGAGCGCGAGCAGGGCAAGCCACCCACCAGCTCGCGCAAGCTGTTCAAGCACCTGCGCGAGACACTAGCGCTTTAACAGGCCGCTCAAGAAGACTGCGTGCCGCCGACAGTCAGTTCATCCAGTTTCAGGGTGGGCTGACCCACACCGACCGGCACGCCCTGCCCCTCTTTACCGCACACGCCAATCCCGGTGTCCATCGCCATGTCATGGCCGATCATCGACACCCGCCCCATGGCCTCAGGCCCGTTGCCGATCAGCGTCGCGCCCTTCACCGGTGCGGTGATCTTGCCATCTTCGATCATGTAAGCTTCGCTGGCCGAAAAGACGAACTTGCCCGACGTGATATCCACCTGGCCGCCACCGAAGCTCACCGCGTAGATGCCCCGCTTGACGCTTTTGATGATATCGGCGGGGTCATCCTGTCCGGCCAGCATCACCGTGTTGGTCATACGCGGCATCGGCAGGTGTGCAAACGACTCGCGACGAGCGTTGCCGGTCGGCGCCATCTTCATCAGGCGTGCGTTCAGCTTATCCTGCATGTAACCCGTCAAAATACCGTCTTCGATCAACGGCGTGTACTGACCGGGCGTGCCCTCGTCGTCCACACTGAGCGCACCTCGGCTATCCGGTACCGTCGCATCGTCGACCACCGTGACGCCCTTGGCGGCGACCTGTTGCCCCATCCGGCCAGCAAAGGCCGAGCTGCCTTTGCGGTTGAAATCGCCTTCCAAGCCATGGCCAACGGCTTCGTGTAGCAGAATGCCCGGCCAGCCTGCGCCTAATACGACCGGCATCTGCCCGGCCGGTGCATCGATGGCTTCGAGGTTGACCAGCGCTTGACGCACGGCCTCTTTGGCGTAGCGCTCGGCCACGCCTTCGTCGCGCAGGCGCGCCATGGAGTAGCGACCACCGCCCCCCGCGCCACCGCGCTCGCGGCGGCCGTTCTTGGCCGCGATCACACTGACGTTAAAGCGCACCAGGGGACGAATGTCCGCGGCGAGAGTGCCGTCGCTGGCACGCACCAGCACGACTTCGTAAGTCCCCGACAGGGATGCGCTCACCTGACTGATACTCGGGTCGGCGGCTCGGGCTACTCGGTCGGCCTCTTTCAACATCGCGACCTTCTCTTCGGCCGACAGCCCGGCAAGTGGGTCGATGCCCGCATAGCGCGCGGCGGCACTGACCGGCGTTACTTTCTGGCCGGGCAACTGCTTACCACTGCGAACGATGCCCGCCGCCGTGCGTCCGGTATCCATCAATGCATCGGCAGTGATTTGGTTGGAGTAGGCAAACCCCGTTTTTTCGCCCGCCAGTGAACGTACGCCCACACCGCCGTCGATGTTATAGCTGGCCTCTTTGACTTCACCATCTTCCAGAACCCAACCCTCTTGCCAGGTTCGCTGAAAATAGAGATCGGCATAATCGATACCTGCTCCCATGGCATAGCCCAGGCCCGTATCCAGAGCGTTCAGATCGAGGCCACCTGGGGTAAGCAAAATGGAAACAGCAGACTCTATATCGCTTTTGTGTGCGGTCATTGGGGGCCTTCTAAAGTCACTTGCGGCGAGGTCCAGGGACCTTGCACGCGGTAATAGATAGTGGTTGCTTGATCCAGCGCATCACCGAACAGCTGATCGGCAATAAAGAGCGCGCCGCCGACGATGGGCGCACCGACCGCAATGGCGGCAATGGGTAAACTTTGGCTGACGGGCAGTGTGACGCCGAGACGCTGGTCAAGTTCACGCTGTAAGAGGTTAACACTTCCCGTCAGTGACAGCGTGGTGGCGGGTGCATCAATTTGTAGGGGGCCACGCAACAGTAACTGCCCTTGGGCAACGTCGGCGGTGCCGTGAACACGATCAAAGGCCGTGCCTTGGCCGGTCAAATCAGAGAAGTCGAACCGCAGGCGGCGCAAAATATTATCAAAATTGAGCAGGCCCACTAAGCGCGCTGGCGTCGATTCGAGCGTCACGAAGCGGCCGTCGCGAATATCTGCGCTCATCTCGCCACCAGCGCGGCTCAAATCTACTTGCCAGGGTGCACCGGGCCAAGTGAGGTTGGCAGACAAATCCGTCGTTCGGCTGCGCATAGCCACCGGCTGTTCCAGGCGCTCCAGCGCCGTGCCCACGTCCCCGCCTTGAATAGAGATATCGGCGCGTGTTCGGCTATTCACCGCATTGCCTTCCCATACCAACTCCCCCCGGGCAGAGAGCTGCCCAAGGGTCACCCCCACCGGCGATAGCGAAAAACGGCGATCATCGGTTTGCCAGAAGGCCGTGAGCGGCCCAAAGCGACGATTGCCCACGCTGAGCTCCGCTAGCCGCAACCTGCCGTTGGGTAGGTCCGCCAGCCCGTCGGGAATGGCCACCGGATCGACGTGCTGGGTGTCGACCGCCTCGACCCAAGAGTCAGGCGCGGCTGCACTGGCATCGTGCGGCTTGGAGGGTAACTCGAAAAGCGGATCCAGCACTAGGGAGGAAATGGCGATATCCAGCGGGCGCGCACTGGCTGGCTGATAATCAATTCGGCCTGTCAACATATCACCGCTGATCGTCAGCGCCGTTCGCTCTGCACTGAGCGTGCCGGAGGCATCGATCGTACCCAGGCAGGTGTCTCGAAACATCAGACAGTCGGTGTGCAACCGCACGTCGAACGGTAAGTGATCGCCCTGGGCGGATGCGCTGTCGGCCGACATCAGCGGTGCAAGTGCCGCCTGCCATGCCATGGGATCCAGCACGTCAAAACCCGCATCAAAACGCCAGCCGGGGTCTTGGGGCCAGCCGGGGCGCTGAACCGCGCTACCCAGGGTCACATCAGCCGCCAGCTCTCCACTTGCCAGTGTTTGCGCCCTGACCGCGGCCTTATCAGCTAGCTGCATGGCGACTTGCCCAGACGCCAGCTCCGCGCGCAGTCGCAGCGGCCAAGGCTCCTCACTGCGTTTGGCAAAAGGCGCCGGCAGCGCGCTGGTCATACCGATCAAACGGCTCTGCAACGTCACTACGGGGCTGGGCGACAGCGCAATCTCTGCTTGCCACTGGGCGCTACCATCGACGACTTGACGAGCCTGTTCGGCGGGCACCCCGGCCAGCGCCCACAGCGCCGAGGAAGCCACGCGCCCGTCTAGCGTTACACGCTCATCGGCCGTGAACGTCGCTTGCAGATCCCCCCCCTGCCACCGACTGCTCAGCGCGCCGGTCAACGCGTGCTCGGGCCCCACTTGCTGCCAGTGAAGCTCACCATCGATATCCCGCAGTGTGATGGGTAGGGAGACGACATCTATCACCGCGAGTGCCGGCCGCACATTGAGCTCTAACTGAAGTGTCTCAGGAGCTTCTAGTGGAAGTACCAGCGCGATGTCGCCATCGAGCTGCCCCTCTGCCACCAAATCGCCCAGCGGTAGCGGGCCCGTATCGGGCATGGCTTGGAGGAATCTCAACAAGGCATCGCCGTCACTGTTCAGATCTGCCGACAGCGCAAGCGGCTGCTTCTCTTCCATACGTACCAAGCCGTTCGTGACGTCGACTCCCTGACTCTGGGCACGCGCCACGTCAGCTTGTAGCACCCCGCCTTGCCAGAGCAGGCGCCCTTCGATCTCTTCTAGCGCGGGCCAACCGGGGGCCATTGGCAAACGCCCCTGTTCGACCGCTAGCGCCAGCGTCGCCGAAAGCTGCTCGGATGACGCATTGGGCCCCAGAGGCTGGCTCAGCTTCAGCGAGCCTTGCGGCACGCGACCACCGATATCGTTTGCTAACCAATCACGCAGGGCAGGGTCGAACGCTTTCATCGGCAGCCATTGCGAGAGCGGACGAGTGCGCGCATCCACGTCGGCAAAGGCGATATCGAGGCCAAACTGACCGTTCTGCTGCCCGGTAATCAGGCCAAATCCACCGCTGACCTTGGCACCATCCCAGTCAACGTTCAGGTCACGGCCGCTGATCATGGTATTAGGACCGTCGTACACCCACTCGACGATGCCCTCCGCATGGCGAAGCTGCATCGGCACGTCAAACAGTTTGGGGAAGTAGAGCGTACTGTCGCCTGCGCTGTTGAATGTCACGCGACCACGAAGGTCGCGGGCTTGCACCCAGGCATCCAACGGCCCTCCGCCCGGCGCCTGTTGCCAGGGCAGCACGGCAACGTTGGTGAGCGCCGCATCGACGCCCCAGCGCCCGTCTCGCTGTCCCAGACGCAACCCCTGCACCTGCCCCCGGGGTGAGAGCGTTTGCAGCACCCGCGTCAGGGATTCTGGCAGCAGTGCATACTCACGCCACGCCGCCAGAGAGGAGAGTTCGAACGCACTGGTTCGCAACTCCCACTGCCCTGGCTGGTGGGATACATACCAGTGGCGCGGCAGCGCTGGGCCATCGCTGATGCCCTCGGGTTGTGCCCACTCGACGGTCTCGGCATTGCCGCTAAGCCATGCCTCGCCACCGTCACCATCCCGCAGCCACTGCCCCGTCGCCTGGATGTTACGCAGCACGGCGTATTCGACGTCTTTGCGCAACGTCAGCTCGGGAATATCCAGCGCCAGCCGCGCATCCGCCAGCGAGCCTTCTTGCCAGTGCCCCCACAGCTGCACTTGGCCGCCTACCTGTTCGAGAAAAGGCATGCGATCTGGTCGGAACAGCGCCGCTAGCACCACCAGATGGTCGAGCTGCATATCGAGCTGCAGCGTCGCCGAAAAATCACGCAACCCCCGCTGCCCCGGCTGCATCTCTGCGCGCATGGTCATGGCCGGAAGTTCGGCGTCCCTGGCATCGGGGGCATCGACGATCGTCAGCGCCCCTTCTAGCCGAGTGCGGTGTCGGTCGCCGTTGAGCAAAAGCGAAGGGGCGTGAAGCATCACGGTCTGCTCCTGACCGTGCAGAGTGACGCGACTATTGTCGACCCAAACGCGTTGCCGTAAAAGAAGCTCCGCCCAGGCATCCAAGGAGGCAAGATCGACGTCGGGCTCGGGGGTAACGCCGAGAGGCAACTTGGCTGGGGAGGGCCAGCTCCACTCACGATCCGGCTGCTGGTAAAGATGAAAGCCAAGCCCAAACATACGCGCATCGCTGAAAATGGGCGCGAACCGACGCAGACTTTCCCACACATCAAGGCGCAGCGAGAGGCGGTCAACTTCCACCAAGGCTTCGTCTGCGGGCGTTTGCGACCGAAGCCCCTCGAGTTCTACATGCAGGTCGTTGCGCTCTAACGAGAGCGCAAGCCGATCGATATGCACCGGCACCCCAATACGCGCTTCGAGCAGGGCTTCGAGGCGTGGGGTCAAGGCATCCGCCTGGCTAGCCAAAATACGCAGCGCCAGCAGCAGTACGGCCAGCGTCGCCAATACAGCCGCAACGCTGACCAGACCGACGCGAACGAGCGAGCGAGATGACATCATTACATCAGTACGATGTCGTACTGCTCTTGAGAGTAGTGCTGCTCTACCTGGAAGCGAATCGTTTTATTGATGAAGGTCTCCAGGTCCGCAACGGCCGCAGACTCTTCATCCAGCAGACGATCCACCACCGGCTGAGACGCCAGCACCATATAGGTCTCTGCGCTGTAAGCTCGCTCCTCGCGAAGAATCTCCCGAAAGATTTCATAACAGATGGTTTCTGGGGTTTTGAGCGTACCGCGACCGCTACAGGTAGGACACGCTTCGCAGAGCGTCTGCTCTAGACTTTCCCGGGTACGCTTGCGCGTCAACTGCACCAAGCCAAGCTCGGTGACGCCGGTACATTTGGTCTTCGCATGATCACGCTCCAGCGCCTTTTCCAATACCCGCAGCACCTGGCGCTGGTGCTCTACGTCCACCATATCGATGAAGTCGATAATGATGATACCGCCCAAATTACGCAGCCGAAGCTGGCGCGCAATGGCAGTGGCCGCTTCCAAATTCGTCTTGAAGATGGTCTCTTCGAGGTTGCGATGCCCCACATAGCCACCGGTGTTCACATCGATGGTGGTCATGGCCTCGGTGGGGTCGATGACCAAGTACCCTCCCGATTTCAGCTGCACCTTGCGACCTAGCGCTTTCTGGATCTCGTCTTCGACACTATACAGATCGAAAATCGGCCGCTCGCCCGGGTAATACTCGATACGATCCACCGCATCGGGCATGAACTCTTCGGCAAACTCGACCAGCTTGACGAAGTTTTCCCGGGAGTCGATGCGGACTTTCTCAATGTCATCGCGCATCACGTCTCGCAGGGTGCGCATGAACAGCGGCAAGTCATCGTAGATGACACTGGGCGGCGCGGCGGTGATCTTGCGCTCGCTGACCTTGCGCCAGATGCGCAGCAAGAAGTACATGTCGCTGGCCAACTCTTCATCGCCCACGCCCTCTGCGGCCGTGCGCACGATGAAACCGCCCGTCACCTCGAGGGTTTGTTCGTCGATGCTCTTATCCAACAGCGTCTTTAAACGCTCGCGCTCGCGTTCATCCTCGATGCGCTGCGACACCCCGTGATGAGGCGAGTCGGGCATGTAGACGAGGTAGCGTGAAGGGATCGATAGGTGCGTGGTCAACCGCGCCCCTTTGGTGCCGATGGGGTCTTTGGTGACCTGTACGACCAGCGCCTGGCCTTCATGGAGCAGTTGCCCGATGGTTTGCTGTTCGTCGTTGGGCGTGCCCGGCGGCATGACCTCGTGGGCATGGATAAAGGCTGCGCGCTCCAAGCCAATATCAACAAAGGCAGCCTGCATGCCAGGCAGTACGCGCACCACTTTGCCTTTGTAGATATTGCCTACGATACCGCGCCTGCGAGAGCGCTCGATCAGCGCCTCTTGCAATACGCCGTTTTCTACCAGCGCAACGCGGGTCTCCATGGGCGTTAAATTGATGAGGACTTCACCGCTCATGCAAAATTCCTTATTGGATGTCCTATTCCTTGCCAGCGCAGCGGGCGATGAGTCGGTGGTTACGAGGGATAACGGCCCGCCCAAACAGGAACCCCTTGCTGGCGAAGCAAGCGCGTGGTTTCAAAGAGTGGCAGCCCCACGACGGCGGAATGACTGCCCTGTATGCGTTCGATAAAGATAGCCGCCAGCCCCTGAATGGCATACCCGCCGGCTTTGTCGGCCGGCTCCCCGGTCTGCCAGTAGCACGCGATCTCCTCTGCCGTTAACGCGCGCATGGTGACCTCGGTGGTCACATAGCAGGAGAGTATACCCCGAGGCCCGCTGACCGCTACTGCCGTCAGCACGTGATGGGTGCGACCTGACAGTTGGGACAGCATGTTGGCTGCGTGCTGCTGATCGACCGGCTTGCCTAAAATTGCCCCGTCGACGACGACGGCTGTATCCGACCCTAGCACGGGTAGTGTGGTTTTCCCCATTGCAGACTGGGCTTTGGCCACCGCCAACCGCTCTACGTAAGCTGCCGGCGTCTCCCCTTCCCAGGGCGTTTCGTCGATATTACTGGGCATGACGCTGACAGATACGCCAATCGATGCCAACAGCGATTGGCGCCGCGGAGAGGCAGAGGCCAAACAGAGGACGGGAGGCGAGGCTACGTCACGCATTGGCGATTCGCCGTTCGATGGCTTTGAACATCGTAGAGAGCCACGGCCAGAGCAGCGCACTCACCAATGACGGGATCAAGAACGAGAGATGAATCGAAAAGTCGCCGGTCAATGTACGCAGCCACTGCTCGATGAGCTGCACCAACCCTAACAGCACCAGCACCAACACCGACTGCTGAACGAGCGAGTACGCACGAAATCGGGGATAGACCAGTGCTGCCAAAAAGGCCAGCAACGACAAAATGAGCGCGTGTTGGCCAAGCGCGGTGCCTTCGATGAGATCCATCAACAGCCCCAACACGAAGCCATGAAAGACCCCGACTCTATCCGGGGCACGCATGCACCAGTAGATGAGCATCAGCCCAATCCACTCGGGACGGAACACCTGCCATCCATCGGCTAGCGGCATGACCTGCAAACACAAGGCCAACACCAAACTCATCCATACCACCACCAGCGGTACTATCGGCGCACGCGCCATCAGCGCTCCTCCTCTACCAGTAGGGTCGCTGGCTGGCCAAGTCGCTGAGCGGCATGGAGGGCGTCGGCTGAAATATCCATGGACTCATTCCAAATAGACGCATCCAGTTCTTCACGGGGGGGCGGAAAAAGCAGCAAAAAGTGGCGTGACCGCTGGAGCTGGGCCGAAGGTTCGGCCACCACGCGGGCAAACGGCTGACCGGGGTCGTGGTACACCTCGGTCACACGCGCCACCGGATAGCCCGGCGGAAAACGCCCCGCCAGGCCAGATGTCGTCAGCAGGTCGCCGACGCGGATATCGGCCGTATCCGGCACGTGAAGGACGTTCACACTGCCGTAGCGCCCGGTCCCTTGTACGATGAAACGCAGCCCATTGCGATTGACCTGAACCGGTAAGGCATGGCTGGCATCGGCAAGCAGCAGGATACGGCTGGAGTATGCCGACACGGCCGTCACTTGCCCCACGAGGCCCGACGCATCGATCACGGGCTGCCCCACATAGACACCGTTGCGGTGTCCACGATCGACCACCATTTGGTGGCTAAAGGGATCATTGTCCAGCGACAAGAGCTCCGCCGTGATATAGGGGATGTCGCGACGCTCGGCAGCGCCAAGTAACTGGCGCAGCTCCGTATTTTCGGCGGTCAAGTTCGCCAAGCGCTGACCACGATGAGAGAGCGTCAATAGTTGCTCGCGCAAGCGACGGTTTTCATCCACCAGCGCCTGCTGATCAGAGAGGGCTAGCGCCCCCCAGTTCAGCAGGTCGCTGGGCACGCTAACCACCCACTGAATGGGCGCAACGATCGTGGTCATTTGGGCGCGCACATCTTCCATACGTGTAAAGCGGTGGTCGACAAACATCAACGCGCTTGCCGCCAGCACACAGAAGAATAGCCGGTAACCGGGTAGCGGCCCGTGTGAAAACAGCGGTTTAATAGGCAATCCCCCGCGATAAACCGCTGCGATCAGTCGCTCGACAGCAACTCAAAGGTGTGCTGATCGATCATTTCCAGCGCCTTACCGCCCCCACGCGCAACACAGGTCAGCGGATCTTCTGCCACGATCACAGGCAGGCCGGTCTCTTCAGCGATCAGCTTGTCCAGGTCACGCAGCAGCGCGCCGCCGCCGGTCAGTACCAAGCCACGCTCGGCGATATCCGATGCCAATTCAGGCGGTGACTGTTCGAGAGCACTCTTCACGGCGGCCACGATGGAGCCAAGCGTCTCTTGCAGTGCTTCGAGAATTTCATGGGAGTTCAGCGTGAAGCTGCGCGGAATGCCTTCGGCGAGGTTACGGCCACGCACGTCAATCTCGCGCAGCTCGCCACCTGGGTAGGCGCAGCCAATCTCTTCTTTGATACGCTCGGCGGTGGCTTCACCAATCAGGCTGCCGTAGTGACGGCGCACGTACGCGGTGATCGCCTCATCAAAACGGTCACCGCCTACGCGGATCGATTCTGAGTACACGACGCCATTGAGCGAAATGATCGCGATTTCCGTGGTACCACCACCGATGTCTACGACCATCGAGCCCTGTGCCTCTTCCACCGGCAGCCCGGCACCGATCGCGGCCGCCATCGGCTCCTCGATCAGGAAGACTTCGCGGGCACCTGCCCCCTCTGCCGATTCACGGATAGCACGACGCTCGACCTGGGTCGACATGCACGGCACACACACCAAAACGCGAGGGCTGGGCGTGAGGAACGTGCTCTGGTGCACCTTACGGATGAAGTGCTGCAGCATCTGCTCGGTAACGGTGAAGTCGGCAATGACGCCGTCTTTCATCGGGCGAATAGCCGTAATGTTGCCAGGCGTGCGGCCAAGCATACGTTTCGCATCGGCACCGACCGACGCGACGCTACGCATGTTGCCAGACTGGCGGATGGCGACTACGGACGGTTCATCAAGCACGATGCCACGACCGCGTACATAAATCAGTGTGTTGGCCGTACCCAAGTCGATCGATAGATCGCTGGAAAACAGCCCCCTCAAACGTTTGAACATGGATGTTGTTACCTAGTGCAGACCGGGAACCCTGTGCGGATGCAAACGGTATCACCGCAACCCCTTGGCAGCAAGCACGAGTCGTGCCGAACACTGCCCGTCAGGGCCATTATGTGGTACCTTTTGCGGCTATTTTCCACGTCTGCTCCGTCAGACGAATTTAAGATGACCGTATGTATACCGCTTAAAGCGAAATATGTTCCATCACGATTGCGAGGAAACCTCGATCATGGCGCTTGAAGAATCTCATGTGCGCCGGGCCGCACACTTGGCCCGACTCGCCGTTAGCGATGACCAAGCCAGTGGCTTTGTCGACGATCTCAGCCGCATTCTGGACATGGTCGACCAGCTCCAGAGCCTGGACACCGAGGGCGTCGCGCCGCTGTCTCACCCCTTGGATGCGACGCAGCGCCTGCGCGCCGACGAAGTCACGGAAACCAACCAGCGCGACACGTTCCAGCGCTGCGCCCCGGCAGTGGAAAACGGCCTCTATTTGGTCCCGCGTGTGGTCGAGTAACCCACCCACGTCGCTCGTTTCCGCTTATTCTATTCGCCCCTGAACGGAGCTTCCGGGTCATGCATGACAAAACCGTAACGCAGCTTGCCGCCGCCCTCGCCAGCGGCGAACTCTCCAGCCGCGAGCTGACTTCGCACTTTTTACAGCGTATTGAGCGAGCCGACGGCCAGCTCAATAGCTTCATCACCGTCACTGCCGAGCAGGCACTCCGCCACGCCGACGCCGCCGACAAAGCGCGCGCTAGTGGCACAGCGGGCAAACTGACCGGCATCCCACTGGCACTCAAGGACATTTTCTGCACCCAAGGCGTGAAAACCAGCTGTGGCTCCAAGATGCTCGATAATTTCATCGCGCCTTACGATGCCACCGTGGTAGAGAAACTGAGCGCTGCGGGCATCATCAGCCTGGGCAAAACCAATATGGATGAGTTCGCCATGGGCTCTTCCAATGAAAACAGCCACTACGGTGCGGTCAAAAACCCCTGGGACCTGTCTGCAGTGCCTGGCGGCAGCTCCGGCGGCAGCGCAGCAGCCGTGGCCGCGGGCCTTGCACCGGCAGCCATGGGCACCGACACCGGTGGCTCCATCCGCCAACCGGCGGCGTTCTGCGGCATTACCGGCCTGAAGCCCACCTACGGGCGCGTGTCCCGTTACGGCATGATCGCCTATGCCTCCAGTCTCGACCAAGCAGGCCCCATGGCGCGCACCGCTGAAGACTGCGCGCACCTGATGAACGTGATTGCCGGTCACGATGTCCGTGACTCCACCAGCGTCGCCCGTGGCGTGCCGGACTACACCGAGTCTCTGAACGCGCCGCTGTCTGGCCTTAAAATCGGCCTGCCGACAGAGTACTTTGGCGACGGTTTGGACCCCGAGGTCGAGAAAGCCGTTCGTGACGCGGTGAAAGTGTATGAGTCGCTGGGTGCCACGGTGCGCGAAGTCAGCCTGCCGCATACGCACTACGCGATTCCGGCTTACTACGTCATCGCCCCTGCCGAAGCGTCCTCGAACCTGTCGCGCTTCGACGGCGTACGTTTTGGTCATCGTTGCGATGCGCCTGCGGACCTGGTCGATCTCTACACCCGTTCGCGGGCAGAAGGGTTTGGTGAAGAGGTGAAACGCCGCATTCTGATCGGCACCCACACGCTATCGGAAGGCTTCTTCGACGCCTACTACACCAAAGCGCAGAAGGTTCGCCGCTTGATTCGTCAAGATTTTCTCGATGCTTTCGAGGATGTCGATGTGCTGATGGGCCCGGCTTCCCCGACGCCTGCCTTCGACCTGGGTGCCAAGAAAGACCCGGTCTCCATGTATTTGCAAGACATCTACACCATCGCCGTCAACCTGGCAGGCATCCCTGGCATCAGCGTTCCCGCTGGCTTTGCCGGTGGCCGCCCGGTAGGCCTGCAGATTCTGGGCACCCACTTTGCCGAAGCGCAGCTGCTCAACGTGGCCCACCAGTTCCAACAAGCGACCGACTGGCACCTTCAACTGCCCGCCTTTGCCGAGGAGAACGCCTAATGCAATGGGAAACCGTGATCGGGCTGGAAGTCCACGTTCAGCTCGCAACGCGCTCTAAGATTTTTTCCGGCGCCTCCACCGCATTTGGCGCCGAGCCGAACACCCAGGCCTGCGCCGTCGACTTGGGCCTGCCGGGGGTTTTGCCGGTGCTCAATGAGCAGGCCGTGGCCATGGCCGTACAGTTTGGTCTCGCCGTGCACGCCGAGATCCCCGAGGTCTCGGTATTCGATCGCAAAAACTACTTCTACCCGGATTTACCCAAGGGCTATCAAACTAGCCAGATGTACCACCCCATCGTCGGCGCGGGTGAAGTAGAGATCACTCTGGATGACGACACCACCAAGCGGATTCGCATCCACCACGCCCACCTGGAAGAGGACGCCGGCAAGTCGCTGCACGAAGACTTCCACGGCATGACGGGCATCGACCTGAACCGGGCCGGCACGCCGCTGCTGGAGATCGTCTCCGAGCCGGACATGCGCAGCGCCAAAGAAGCCGCTGCCTACCTCAAAGCGATCCACTCCATCGTGACCTACCTGGGCATTTCCGACGGGAACATGGCCGAAGGCTCGATGCGCTGTGACGTCAACGTGTCGGTGCGCCCCAAAGGGCAAGAGGCGTTCGGGACTCGTGCAGAAATTAAAAACGTTAACTCGTTCCGTTTTGTGGAGCGCGCCATTGCGTTCGAAGTCGAACGTCAGATCGAGCTGATCGAAGATGGCGGCCACGTAGTGCAAGAGACTCGTCTGTTCGACCCCGAGCGCGACGAAACCCGCAGCATGCGCACCAAGGAAGAAGCCAACGACTACCGCTACTTCCCCTGCCCCGACCTGCTGCCGGTGGTGTTGGATCAAGCCTACCTGGATCACCTGCGTAGCCAACTGCCGGAACTGCCCGCCGATAAACGCGCCCGCTTCCAGAACGAACTGGGCCTATCGGCGTACGACGCCAACGTACTCTCGGCCAGCCGCGAAATGGCGGAATTTTTCGAAGAAGTACATCGCGTCTGCGGCGATGCCAAGCAGGCGGCCAACTGGGTTCAGGGCGAACTTTCCGGCGCGCTGAACCGGGAAAATCTGAGCATTCAAAACAGTCCGGTATCCGCCCAGCAGCTGGGTGAGCTGATTGGCCGTGTGCTGGACGACACCATCAACGGCAAAGCCGCCAAGCAGGTCTTCCAAGCGCTGTGGAACGGCCAGGGCGAGAGCGCAGATGCCGTCATCGAGGCCAAAGGCCTAAAACAGGTGACCGACACCGGCGCGATTGAAGCGATGATCGATCAGGTCATTGCCGAAAGCCCGGCACAGGTCGCGCAGTACCGTGACTCCGAGCCGGAGAAACGCGGCAAGATGATTGGCTACTTCGTGGGCCAAGTGATGAAAGCCTCACGCGGCACCGCCAACCCCCAGCAGGTCAACGGCTTGCTGAAAGAGAAATTGGATGCGCTGCTCTAAATGACACGGCCATCGTCCAACAGCGGCTGCTTCGGCAGCCGCTTTTTTTTGGCTCACACTAGGTGAGCTGACTGGGCTGCGTAAAACGCTTGAGCTGAGCGCAACCTGCCGCCCAAACGTCCGCCTCCAACTCGGCGATGGCTGCGGTGGGAAAACCGACGCCTTGGCTCGGCGCTCCTTCGACCAATAGGCCAGCCAAGTCGCCTACCAACGGCATGTGGCTGACCAGCATGATCGGCGTGTCGAAAGGATGGTTGAGCAGCCACTCGCTCACATCGCCGGGCGGGTCTTCCGGAGTAATGAAGGGCAGCGTATTGAGCGGCGCCCCCAGAGCATCGCTGATGCGCTGGGCGGTTTGTTGTGCTCGCACATAGGGGCTGGCGTAGAGTGTCGGCCGCGCCAGCTCGCCCTGCTCGATACGCGATGCCAGCCAGCGTGCCATCGTCTCCGCCTCGCGTTCGCCGCGCGGCGTGAGTGGACGGGCGTGATCAGGGAAGCCGGGGGCGGCTTCACCATGCCGCATGATCAGTACGCTATTGAAAGAATCCTGCATGCCGCTATTCATGGCGACCTCCGCTGTCTTGCTGATCCTGATGAGCCTGCTCACGATGCGCCTGCTGAACCGCTTCTCGGGGCAGGATAAACTCCACGTCGCTGCTCTGCTCTCCCAGCATGAGCGTACCCGCCATCTCCTGCGCAGGCACGCCATCGAAAAGCACGCGATTTAAACCTTCCGCCAACGGCATATAAACACCCAGTTCCCGGGCTTTGGCGCAGACCAGCTTGACGGTATTGACCCCCTCGGCCACCTGCCCTAACGCGGCTACCGCCTGCTCTAGCGCAAGCCCCGTGCCCAGCGCATGGCCGACGCGGTAGTTGCGCGATAGGTTAGACGAACAGGTCACGATCAGATCGCCAACGCCCGCCAACCCCAAAAAGGTCATGGGATTGGCCCCCTGGGCAACGGCGAAGCGGCTCATCTCGGCCAGGGCACGGGTCATCAGCATACTACGGGTGTTTTCTCCCATCCCCAACGCCGCCGCCATGCCTGCCGCAATGGCATAAATATTCTTTAGCGCACCGCCCAGCTCGACCCCATGGCGATCATTGCTGGCGTAGACCCGGAAGTAGCGGCAACCCAACGCTTGCTGCACCCGCGTGCGCGTCAGCGCATCGGCACTGGCAATCACCGTGGCGGTCAGCTGCTTGTCGGCGATCTCTGAGGCCAGATTAGGGCCAGCGATGACGCCGATGTGAGGAAAGCCGGTCTCTTGCTCCAACACCTGGCTCATCAGTAAAAAGCTATTCTGCTCGATCCCTTTGGTGGTACTGACCAGAATTTGCTCGGGCGTCAGCCAGGGTTTGGCCGCTTGCACCACGGCGCGAAACGCTTTCGACGGGATGGCAATCAGCACTAGTTCAGCGCCCGTCAGCACCGTTTTCAAATCGGTCGATGCCGTTACGGCTGGATTGATCGCATAGTCGGGCAGGTAGCGCCCGTTGCGATGCTCCTGATTGATCTGCGCGACCAGCGCGTCATCGCGCATCCATTGACGCACGTTAGCGCCGTTGTCGGCAGCGATACTGGCCAGCGCGGTGCCAAAACTCCCGCCCCCCAACACCGCGACATTACTTTGCTGCTCTGCCATAGCCATGTCCTGAAGTTCTTCTACGTAATGGTGGGCCTGCTCCCCACCCATTTTGATAAGCACGACCTTAACAAAACAAGCGGCCCGCTTGGTAAACCAAGCGGGCCGCCATTGACGAGCTTAAGGCATTAGGCCGTCAACACGCTATTGAGGCGCTTCACGTAGGCCGCCGGGTCGTCCAGATGGCCGCCCTCGGCGATGATCGCCTGATCCAGCAAAATATGGGCTAGCTGGCCGAACAGGTCGCCTTGCGCATTTTCCAAACGCGCCACCAGGGCATGGTTAGGGTTGAGCTCAAGAATGGGCTTCACGTCCGGCAATTTCTGACCGGCCGCTTCCATGATACGACGCATCTGATAGCCCATTTCGTGCTCGGGCAGCACCACGCAAGCAGGGGAATCGGTGAGACGATGAGTGATTTTCACCTCTTGAACACCGTCGCTTAGCGCTTCTTTGACGCGCTTCACGAGATCTTCCTTCGCCTTGGCCGTCTCTTCCTGCGCTTTTTTCTCGGCTTCGTCTTCGACATCTCCGAGATCCAGCTCACCTTTCGCCACATCGGCAAACGACTTACCGTCAAATTCCGTCAAATGGCTCATCAGCCACTCGTCGATGCGGTCAGAAAGCAGCAGCACCTCAATGCCTTTTTTGCGGAAGATCTCCAGATGCGGGCTGTTCTTCGCAGCGTTGAAGCTATCCGCCACCACGTAGTAGATCTTCTTCTGTCCCTCTTTCATACGCTCGACGTAATCGGCCAGCGAGTGCTCTTGCGTGGCGGTATCGGTATGGGTAGAGGCAAAACGCAGAAGGCCAGCGACTTTCTCGCGGTTAGCAAAGTCTTCACCCGGCCCCTCTTTCAGCACGCTGCCAAAGGTGTTCCAGAACGTTTGATACTGCTCGCTATCCTTGGACAGCTTCTTGAGCATGTCCAGCGCGCGCTTGGTGAGCGCCCCTTTGATCTTGTCGACCTTGGGATCTTGCTGCAGCAGCTCCCGGGAGACGTTCAACGACAAATCACGCGTATCCAGCACCCCTTTGATGAAGCGCAGGTAGAGCGGCAGGAACTGCTCGGCATCGTCCATGATGAAGACGCGCTGCACGTAGAGCTTGACGCCACGAGAGCCGTCACGGTCGAACATATCGAACGGCGCACGGCCCGGCACGTAAAGCAGGCTGGTGTACTCGAGCTTGCCCTCGACCTTATTGTGACTCCAGGTGAGCGGGTCGCTGAAGTCGTGGGCAACGTGCTTGTAGAACGCCTTGTATTCGTCGTCGGTGACCTCGCTCTTGGGGCGAGCCCACAGCGCGGTGGCCTCGTTGACGGTTTCCCACGTCGTCACTTCGCTACCTTCGATCTCGTTACCGTCGTCATCCTTGGCGGTTTCGACCTTGGGCATGCGCACCGGCACTTCGATGTGGTCAGAGTACTTGCGAACCAAGCTTTGCAGGCGGTAGTCGTCGGCGAACTCTTTTGCATCGTCTTTCAAATGCAGGGTGATTTCCGTGCCATGAACGTCACGCTCGATATCGGCAACGGTAAACTCGCCTTCGCCTTTGGAGCGCCACTCGACGCCTTCCGATGCGGCCGTGCCCGCTTTACGGGTACGTACGGCCACTTCGTCGGCCACGATGAAACCGGAATAGAAACCAACCCCGAACTGACCGATTAGCTTGGCGTCTTTTTGCTGCTCGCCAGAGAGCTGCTTCAGGAATTCTGCCGTGCCTGAACGCGCAATGGTGCCCAAGTTGGCAATGACGTCTTCGCGGTTCATGCCAATGCCATTATCACGCAGCGTAATGGTGTTGGCGTCGCGGTCGTGCTCGATCTCGATACGCAGCTCGCTGTCGCCCTCGTAGAGCGCGTCGTTGTCGAGCGCGGCGTAGCGTAGCTTGTCGCAGGCGTCTGCGGCGTTGGAAATCAACTCACGCAGGAAAATCTCCCGGTTGGAGTACAGGGAGTGGATCATCAGGTTTAGGAGCTGCTTAACTTCCGTTTGAAAGCCAAGAGTTTCTTCGTGGGTCGCCGTGGTCATGCGCTTAGCCCTCATTGATCACATGTTGCTTAACGCCCCTGCCTATCGGCAGGAGCAGAGAAGATGGTGAGATCAATATGGGGATAAGCGAAGGGATTTCAAGAAGGTGTATGCGAAGAAGCGCCGGCGGCTGCGGTTTCAGACTTCCAGGCGCGGTAGTCGGCCAAGTGCATATCGACGCGGTTCAGTAACCAGCCCACGATCAAGACATCGTCGACCACGCCCAGCAGCACCAAGAAGTCGGGAATCAAATCGAACGGCATGACCAAATACGCCAGCGCCAATGCCATGGTGCCAAACGCAGACCAAGGAATCGGCCTGAAGTCGCCCTTCAGCACATCGCGAGTCATCGGCAAAAAGAGTGTTAGCGCGCGGGCAATACGCTTCACCGCCCAAACACGCGTTTTTAGTCGACGAAACAGTCCCCAAGCGGATAATCGTGCCATCGTATCGAATCCTCCAAGTGTCACGATTGTCAGAACACCATCTGTCCGTATAGTTCACTTGTCCGTATAGTTCACAATTGCGCCTTTTACCCCAACAGCGAGCAAGAGGGAGTGCCATGCCGGCTACGCCATTTCGTTCTACCCTTCGCACTCTGTGCGCAGCGGTCATCATCGGCTTGCCCACCGGTGCCTGGGCGGCGTCCGATGAGGCCATGCGCGATGCGCTGAACGCCGCTCGCCAGCAGCAGTGGCAACACATCGATGAGCGCGCCATCGAAGGGCACGTTCTCAGCGGCTACGTGGCGTATCACCGGTTACGTAACCAGTTGCCCAACGTGGCCGCCAGCCAAGTACTGCAATTCATCGATCAGTATGCGGACTCCCCCCTATCGGAGTGGATGCGCGGCCAGGCAATTGCCAATTATGGTCATGCGGGACGCTACGGCGATCTACTCACCGTCGCCAATGGCGAGCCCGCCGGAACGGCGCGCCAGTGTTACTACTACACCGCGCTACTCGACCGCGAGCCAGAGCGCTCACGCCAGGCGGGCTTGGCCCTGTGGCGGGTGGGCAGTTCGCAACCGGACGCCTGTGATCCACTGTTCGACCGTTTACGGGCCGATGGCACGATCGATGCGACGGCCATCTGGGAGCGTAAGATGCTGGCCTGGCAAGCGGGCGAAACACGGCTGAGCAACTATTTGGGTGGACTGCTTAGCAACCAGTGGCAAACGGCCCTCGACACGGTGGAGACGGTGAGCAACACTCCCAGCGCCATCACGAGCGCCCCCACCTGCCTAGGCCCAGAGTGCAGAGCCACGGCGGCGTTTTACCAGGCCGCCATGCAGCGCCTGACCCGGGACGACACGCCTGCTGCTTTCGCCGCCTGGCAACAGCTCTCGCCTCGCTTGAACCTGACGCCGTCAGAACGCCAAGTCATCGATGAAGAGCTCGCGTTTTACGCCCTCGTGCGCGAGGTACCTGGCACGCTGGCGTGGGTGGATAGCGTCTTGCCCTCGCTCGACAGCGAGCGTGTGTTGGAGCTACGGGTGCGGCGCGCCCTGGCGGACCGTCAGTGGACCGACGTCATGCACTGGATTGCTGAAATGCCCGAGAGCCAGCAAACGAGCAGCCGCTGGCAGTATTGGCTGGGCCGTGCCAACGAGCAGCTCGGCAATCGCGACGCAGCCGCGGCGCGTTATCAGCAAGCGGCCACTGATCGCAGTTTCTATGGCTTCGCCGCCGCCGATAAAGTCGGTCAACCGTATCGGCTCAACCACGAGCGCCATCACTTCGATGACACTACCCGGGAGCAGACGGCACGGCTACCGGTCGTGCAGCGGACCGAGGCATTGCTGCGAATCGGTGAAGAGGGACTGGCCAATAGCGAGTGGCTCTATGCCGTTCAACAGGGCACGCCCCAGCAAGCCCGCGCCCTGGCCGACTACGCCGCCCATCAGCAGTGGTACGCCCGCTTGGTGCAAACCACCATTGCAGGCGAGATGTGGGACACACTGGAGTGGCGCTTCCCCCCCGCCTATCGGGAGAGCTTCATGCAGTGGGGCCAGCAGACCGGCGTGGACCCCTACCTACTCATGGCCATTACGCGTCGTGAAAGCGCTTATAACCCGGTGGCGCTATCGCCTGCCGGAGCACGTGGCTTGATGCAATTGATGCCTGGCACGGCCACACAGGTGAGCCGCCAATTAGGGCTGAACGACCCTGGCCCATACGGCGTGCTGGAACCAGAACTCAACATTCGCCTAGGAAGCACCTATTTGCGCGACAAGCTCAACCGATACCGAGGCAACCGTCTCGCCGCCACGGCCGCTTATAACGCAGGCCCTGGCCGAGTCGACCAGTGGCTGGGCACCCACAGCATGGAGTCGTTCGACCTTTTCGTGGAGAGCATTCCGTTTCGCGAAACACGCGATTACGTCCAGGCGGTGCTGAGCTATCGCGTCATTTTTGAGAGCTTAGCCAATGGCGGCAGCAGCGAAGGAGTGTCGCTACTCAACGAAAGCGAGCAGGCCGTGCGCTACGACCGGGCCCTCGTACAGCGCTAACCCTTACCTACCCGTTTTGCCACCGCCCCCACAACGCCCGGTTATACCGGGCGTTGTTCTAGGGCGAGTCGCACGCCAAAAACCACCAACACCGCGCCGGTGGCCGCATTCAAGGTTTGCGCAAAGCGTGCGCTGGCCAGCCATTTACTCGCCCCACCGACCATGAGCACGACGCTGATTTGCCAAATATTGGCAATCACGAAGTGCACGCCTGCCAACCAAAGCGACTTGATCAGCGCAGGGTCACTAGGCGCGATGAACTGTGGCAAAAAAGCCATGTAGAACACCACGGTTTTGGGGTTCAGCACATTCGACAGTAGCCCCTCTTTGATCGGTTGCCAGAGCGGTACCGACACCGCCTCATTCATTACGCCCTTCACCGGTAGCGGCGTTCCTCGGCGGGCTGCCAATAGGCTCGTGACCCCCAGCCAAATCAAATACGCCGCCCCTGCCAACTTCAGCATGTTGAACGCCCAGGCCGACTGCAACAAAATGAAGGAAATACCCAATGCCGAGACGGTGGCATGAACGAACAAACCACAGCAAATGGCCACGCTCGTCGCAATACCGTCGCGAATGCCGCCCCGTGCGGTATTACGAATCACTAAAAGCGTATCGACGCCGGGACTTATCGAGAGCAGCGTGATCGCCACCACGAAGGAAATGAACTGCGCGTCGATCAGGTTGAGTTCCATCATGAACTTGGCTCGCTGAGTGATAAAGAATCTTAACCACGTCACTGGACGTGCTGATTATTTGCTTCTAAAGTGGATTTGGCAGGTCGGCACTGAGCCGCCTGCTCAATCATTAAGCACGTTAAGGATATGAACGATGGCAACTGGCACTGTCAAGTGGTTCAACGACACCAAAGGTTACGGCTTCATCTCTCCCGATGACGGCGGTGACGATCTCTTTGCCCACTTCTCCGAAATTCAAGCTGAAGGTTTTAAGACCCTGCAAGATGGTCAGAAAGTCAGCTTCGAGGTGACTCAGGGTAAAAAAGGCCTTCAGGCTTCCAACATTCGCGTTGCGTAACTCGCACCGAATGGATAAAGGCCCGCCGATGCGGGCCTTTTTTATTGTTGAGATGTTAGTTCTTAGGACGATGTATCTCTCGTGCCGTCCGTAGGACTTTCGGCCTCTTGTTCGTCGCTATCGCCCTCGTCAGAACGCTCTTCCAGGCGCTGATCGTCGCCGAGATCGCGATGTTGTCGCTCGTCCGTTTCCAGCGTCGCGCCATTCAGGGGTTCCTCGTTCTCCAGTGCCTGGAACTGCTCCTCTAAACGCTGCTGGGCTTCTTCGAACTGACGCTCGGTATCTTCGATGAGCGCATCCACATCCCGAGCTTCCAATTCACCTTCTAGTGGGGAGCTCTCGGGCAGGTTACTATCGCGCTCCCAGCTTGGCTCGATTGGATCGCTCTCCATGGGGGTCAGCTCAGGAGACTGCTGTTCGATTTCTTGGAACTGCTGCTCCAACTGGCGCTGCGCCTCTTCGAAACGACGCTCGGTTTCAGCGATCACGTCGTCTACGTCTGAACGGGTCGTTTCACCGGGCATCGCGCTGGCTTCGTCCAGAGCTTCATCAGGATCGGCGGCGAGGGTCTCTTCGTCTGCCTGTAAAGCCTCCGATGTCGATGCATTGGCGTCGGACGGCGCGTCGTCTCCGTCATCGGCTTGTTCTGGTGCGTCAGACGCTGGTTGCGCTTCGCTTTCGTCGTCCGCCTGCGTGGGGGAAGGCGTTACGCTATCGCCACTCTCATCAGGCTCGCTGGCCGATGGCTCGCTGGTCTGCTCGGCAGCGTTCTCCTCAGGCAGGACGTTAGCCTCCTCTTGGCTATCGCCACAGGCGCTCAATAAAAGCGCCAAACTGGCCAATAGCGGCATCCATACACGGTACGTCATCGAGTGATGCTCCTTAACGAGTCAAATTCATTAGTGGCGGTCGTGGGCGGAGAGCAGCGTGCAGTCTTCTGGCAGCAGCACTTTCAACGCCAGGGGAACGACTTCCGCGCTAAATCGCTCGTAGCGCTTGGCTTCACCATCCAGCGTCAGCGGCCAGGGTTCATCATCGGGCTGAGTCGTGACGGTCAGTTGGCTAGCGGTAAAGTAGCGCACATAGCGCCCTTCTGCCGGAAACTGCTGAAGCTCGCCGAGCAGCGCTGGTAGCTCCGTCACCGAGTGAAAATCCTTCACCAGCAGCACGTCCAACCGGCCATCATCGAGCTTGGCACGGGGGCCAGGACCTGCCCCCCCCAGACTGCCGCCCGTTGCCCAGCGCCAGCAGCAGCAGCGACGCTGCCTGCTCATGGTCGCTCCAGTGCAGCGTGCCGCGATAACTGCGATGTCGCCACGCCTTGAGCGCGCCCATCAACGAGTAGGCTCCGCCTCCCAACATGCGTTTCAACGTCTTGGGCGTGGACGACGTGATTTCCGCGCCGAAACCGCCGGTGGTCATGTTGACGTAATAGCACACCGACTGTTCACCACCAGCCTCTGCCGTCATGCGGATGACATCGATTGGCGCCGGTGATAACTCCAGGGCAGCCGTTAGCGCTTGATCCGGCTCCAAAGGCAGGCCCACCGATGTGGCAAAGTCATTAGCGCTGCCCAGCGGCACGACACCCAGGGCAGGACGATGGTCGTGGGGCAGGCGCATGAGGCCGTTGACCACTTCGTTGACTGTACCATCGCCACCGCAGGCGATGACGCGCGTTGCCCCCAAATCCGGGGCTTGCGCCGCAAACTCGGCGGCATCACCGCCCTCCCACGTCGCCCGCACGATAATGGGCGTCCCTGCCTTGCGCTGCGCCTCGACGGCGTCGCGTAGCGCCGGATTTCCGGCAGACTTACCGTTGATAATCAGTAAATAACACTGCTGTGAATCTGTCACCGGCGACGTCCCTCTCCATGGTTAATTCACTGGCTACACCTTATGCCAGCGCTTTTTCGACGACCTCGAACACATTGGACGATAGCGGCTCTCGTTTGATCCGTTCGAGTTCGGCCCGCATGAGCTGCTGGCGTGTTTCATCGAACCGTTGCCAACGGGTCAAGGGGTAATCAACCGCGCCGCAATTTCAGGGTTGAGTCGGTTGAGTTCGATCACCGCATTCGCCAGTAGCGCATACCCTTTGCCATCCAGACGGTGGAAGTTGACCCGGTTTTGCGCAAAGGCGCCAATCAAAGCACGCACCTTGTTGGGGTTCTTCATAGAGAACGCGGGGTGTTGCATCAAGTACTCCACGCGCTCCAATACGTCGGGCTGCGGGCGCGATACCTGAATCGTGAACCACTGATCCATCACCAGCGGATCGTGGGCCCAGGTTTCCCCGAAGGCTTTCAAAGCAGGCGTCGACACGTCGTCACGATCACTGTGAACGAGCAGCGTCAGCGCGTGGCGCACATCGGTCATGTTGTGGTCAGCGGCAAACTGCGCTTCACACAGCGCTACGCTCTCTTCGTCTTCGATGGACATCAGATACGAGAGCGCCACGTTTTTGAGACTGCGCTGCGCAATTTGTTCAGGCGTCGGGGCGTAGGGGGCTTGACTACCGTTCGCTTTATAGACGGCAAGAAACTCATCGCGCAGCGCCAGCGCCAGGGATTGGCGCACGAACTCGCGGGCAGCGTGAATGGCATCTACGTCTACGATTGGCTGCTGTTCGGCGATATAGGCTTCCGAAGGCAGTGTCAGCATTTCGGCCAGTACCGCTTTATCGTCCATGGAAGAGGTCAAAAGCGTACGGAACGCGTCGACTACCCGGCCATCCATCACTTTTTCGACGCCGTTACGATGGGCCGCAATCAGATCATCCAATGCCAGCATCGCTAATCGCTGACCCGCATCCCAACGGTTAAAACCATCGCTATCGTGGGTCAACAGAAATGCCAAGTCTTCACGGGAGTACGGGTAGTGCAGCTTCACCGGTGCGGAAAAATCGCGCAGTAGCGACGGCACGGGCGCCTCGGCCACTTCCGTGAAGATGAAGGTCTGCTCATCGTCGGTCAGGTGAATGACCGCGTCTTTCCCGATCTTATTGCCGTCGAGCGTGAGCGTTAAGTCCTGACCGGATTTGGTGCCCACCAAGCCCATGCGTACCGGAATGTGCAGCGGCTGTTTGTCCGGCTGTCCGGGCGTGGCTGGCGTGCGCTGACGTAGCGTCAAATGGTACTCGGCATTGGCATAGTCGTACTCACCGTGGGCATCGATTTCCGGCGTGCCTGCCTGGGAGTACCAGCGCATGAACTGGCTTAAATCGATGTCCGATACCTCGGCCATGCAGCCCACGAAGTCTTCGATCGTCACGGCCTGCCCGTCAAAGCGCTCGAAATAGAGATCCGAGCCACGGCGGAAGGCCTCCCACCCCAGCAGGTTGCGGAGCATGCGCACCACTTCTGCCCCTTTTTCATAGATGGTCAGGGTGTAGAAGTTGGTGATTTCGATGTAGTGATCCGGACGAATCGGATGTGCCGTAGGCCCTGCGTCTTCGGCAAACTGGGCGGTGCGGAAAAACGACACGTCTTGGATACGTTTGACGGGCGCTGAATTGGTATCTGCAGAGAAACACTGATCGCGGAACACCGTGAAGCCCTCTTTTAGCGAGAGCTGGAACCAGTCGCGGCAGGTAACGCGATTCCCCGACCAGTTGTGGAAATACTCGTGGGCAACGATCCCCTCGACGTTTTGAAACGCCGCATCGGTGGCAGTCTTGGGATGCGTTAGCACAGCGGCAGAGTTGAAGATATTTAACCCTTTGTTCTCCATCGCGCCCATGTTGAAATCATTTACCGCCACGATCATGAACAGGTCCAGATCGTACTCACGGCCATACGTCTCTTCATCCCAGCGCATGGCTCGCTTGAGTGAGGCCATGGCATGGTCGGTTTTGTCGAGATTCTCTTCTTCTACCCAGAGCTGCAGCGTGACGTCGCGGCCACTCATGGTCGTGAAGTGGTCTTCGACTTTCTTCAAATCGCCTGCCACCAGCGCAAACAGGTAGCAGGGTTTGGGATGCGGATCTTCCCAGGTCACGAAGTGCCGACCGCCCTCTAGCTGGCCCTGCGCGATGGGGTTGCCGTTGGCAAGCAGTACCGGCTCTTTGTGTGCATCACCGATGACCGTGACCTTGAACGTGGCCATGACATCGGGGCGATCCGGGTAATAGGTGATGCGGCGAAAACCCTCCGCTTCACACTGGGTGCAGTACATGCCGTTCGACTGGTAAAGCCCTTCCAGGGCCGTATTGCTGCTGGGCGATATCGCAACGTCGCTTTCTAGCGTAAAGGTCGCCGGTACGTGGGCAATCGTTAGCGTTTCATCGGTGAGCTGGTAATCGGTGTCGCTCAATGCCTGCCCATCGATGGCAAGCGCGCACAGCGATAGGTGCTCGCCATTGAGCACCAGCGGTGCAGAGGCGTCGGCGCTTGGGTGGCGCTGCATGGTCAGGCGTGCTTTCACACGGGTCTCGGTGGGGTCAAGATCAAACGTCAGCTCGGTATGGGTCACGTGGTAGGCGGGCGGCTGATAGTCGCTTAAATAAACCGGCTGCGGATCAGACATAGTGCGAAACTCCTGTAAGCTTTTCAGTAATCGAGTAGCGCAAACGCTGCGCTACTCAGTGAACATTTCTTATGATCGTCAATCGCGGAAGTTGTCGAACTGCAGCGGCAAGTCGGGCCCCTCTTCACCGCGCAGCAGCGCCATGACGCTCTGCAGGTCATCGCGCTTTTTGCCCGTTACGCGCACTTTCTCACCCTGAATCTGAGCCTGCACCTTCAACTTGCTGGCTTTGATGCGCTTGACCACGTCTTTGGCTTCAGCTTGGTCGAGCCCCTGCTTTAACACCACCTCTTGACGCGCCTTGACGCCCGACAGCACAGCCTCTTTGACATCCATGCAACGCGCATCGATACCGCGAGCAATCAGGCGGTTACGCAATACGTCCAGCATTTGCTTGAGCTGAAAATCCACCTCGGCCTCGAGCTGTACTTTATCTCCTTCCAACGTGAAGCTGGCATCGACGCCTTTGAAGTCGAAGCGTGACTGCACTTCACGATTGGCTTGGTCCACCGCATTGGCGGCTTCGTGCTGGTCGAACTCTGACACAATATCAAATGAGGGCATGACAATGTTCCTGACAAGACATGACCCACCATTCTAGAGCAGCAAGCACCCAACCGGCCAATTCTCTTGGCAAAAGCTGCACATAAACTCTGCAAGGCCGCTGCAGAGCGCCTAAAAAGTTATACAAATACGTTTTAGGGCGATGTTAAATTGTGCATCTCTGGCGTAACCTGCTGACTTACCCCTGACGCCTTTCAACGAGGAGAGACAATGAGTGATCGCGATGCCCGCCATAAAGCGTCCATGGAAAAGCTCAAAGCAAGAGTGGACGAAAAAGTCGCCAACGCCACCGAACAGCGCGGTCTGCTGCTGATCAACACGGGGAACGGCAAAGGCAAAACCACCGCCGCGTGGGGCACTGTCACCCGCGCGCTGGGCTATGGATACAAAGTGGGCGTGGTGCAGTTCATCAAAGGGCTGTGGGAGTGTGGTGAGCGCAATCGGCTAGAAGACGATCCCCATTTGAGCGTCGCCATCATGGCAACCGGCTTTACCTGGGATACCCAAAACCGCGAAGCCGATACCGCAGCCTGCCAGGAGGTTTGGCAAGAGGCGCAACGAATGTTGGCAGATCCAGAAACCTATTTGGTGGTGCTAGACGAGATTACCTACATGCTGAAATTTGGCTATCTCGACATCGCCACCGTCAAACAGGCGTTGCTGGATCGACCTCGGGAACAAACAGTCATCATCACTGGACGCAATGCCCACCGCGAACTGGTCGCCATGGCAGACACGGTGACCGACATGCAGGAGGTCCGCCACGCCTTCAACAACGGGCTTCAAGCTCGACGCGGCATCGATTTCTAGCCACGAAAAAGGGCGGCCAAGCCGCCCTTTGGGTATCGCATGAAGGGATGACTTACCCTTCGAACGGGTTGCGCAGTACGATCGTTTCGACGCGGTCTGGGCCGGTCGAAATGATGTCGATGCTGGTACCCACCTGCTCTTCGAGGAAGCTGATGTACGCACGGGCATTGGCGGGCAGGTCTTCCACCTTCTTCGCCCCCAGCGTGGACTCTTTCCAGCCCGGCAGGTCGTGATAGAGAGGTTCTACGGCTTCGTAGCCTTCTGAGTCCACCGGATTGTCCAGCACGTCGCCATCTTTGCTGCGGTAGCCAACGCAGACACGGATGTTTTCCAAACCGTCCAGCACGTCCAGTTTGGTCAGGCAGATACCGGAGACAGAGTTGATTTGTACCGCATGACGTAGTGCGACTGCATCGAACCAGCCACAGCGACGCGGACGCCCGGTGGTCGCGCCAAACTCGTGCCCACGCTCGGCCAAATGACGTCCGTGGTCGTCAAACAGCTCGGTGGGGAACGGGCCAGAGCCAACACGGGTGGTATAGGCTTTGGTAATACCCAGCACGTAGTCCAGGTAGAGCGGACCGACACCAGAACCAGTCGCCGTACCACCCGCGGTGGTGTTCGAACTGGTCACATAGGGGTAGGTACCGTGATCGATATCCAGCAGCGAGCCTTGGGCACCTTCGAACAGAATGTTCTCGCCCGCTTTACGCAGATCGTGCACCATGCTCACCGTATCGCTGACCATGGGGCGCAGCTCTTCGGCCATCTGCATGGCGCTGTCCAGCACTTCCTGGAAATCGACCGCCTGCTCGCCGTGGTAATTCACCAGCACGAAGTTGTGGTAATCGAGCACTTCGCCCAGTTTGGACGCGAAACGCTCACGGTGGAGCATATCCCCCAACCGCAGACCACGACGTGCGACCTTGTCCTCGTACGCCGGGCCAATGCCGCGACCAGTGGTGCCGATCTTGGCCACGCCACGCGCCTTCTCACGGGCTTGGTCGAGACGCACGTGATAAGGCAAGATCAGCGGACACGCTGGCGAGAGACGCAGACGCTCACGTACGGGAACGCCCTTCGCTTCCAGCTCGCGAATCTCTTTGATCAGCGCTTCCGGTGACAGCACGACGCCGTTACCAATCACGCAGGTTTTTCCCGGGCGCAATACACCCGAGGGGATCAGGTGAAGAACGGTTTTCTCACCGTCGATGACCAGCGTGTGACCCGCATTGTGACCGCCTTGGAAGCGCACGACGGCAGACGCGGATTCGGTGAGCAGGTCAACGATCTTGCCTTTGCCTTCATCGCCCCATTGGGTACCCAGGACTACGACATTCTTACCCATTATGCACTCGTCTCTTGTGTCAGGGCCGTTGTCTGCCAACGACCATCGATAAACTCAAGACGGCGGTCACAGCTGTGCTCCGCCGGCCCAGTACGCTGCCCAGGCAGCGCTTGAATTACGCGTTCACCCTGCTCACGCAGCGCCACAATGGCAGCGTTAAGCGACTCTTCTTCTTGGGCAGGCGCCCAAATTGCACCCCGGCTGGGTGACGCCAGCGCCAGCGATGCCAGTTGTTTCAGATCCATCGAGAAGCCGGTGGCTGGCCGCGCACGGCCAAACGCACGACCGGTATCATCATAGCGCCCGCCCTTGGCCAGCGCATGGCCGTAACCCGGCACGTAGGCCGCGAACATCATGCCCGTGTGATACTGATAACCACGCAGCTCCGCTAGATCAAAATAGAGCGAGACGTCGAAGCGTGCCAGGACGCCCTTATAAAGCGATTCGAGCTGATCTAGCGCAGCCGTGACAGGTGCAGGCGCCCCGGCAAAACGTTCGCGCGCTTCACTCAGCACGCTAGCATCACCGTGCAACTCGCCCAGTGCCATCAGCATATCCGCCAGCACGGGATCGCTGACACTGGCGTTTACCTGCTCGGCCAGCTGCCCCGGTGATTTAAGCGCCAGCGCTTCGAACAGCGCGCGCTCTTGCTCGGCGTTGAGAGCCGCCGCTTCCACGAGACTGCGGTAAATACCGATATGGCCCAGCGCCAAGTGGATCTCGTTGGCACCTGCTGCGTGGAGACTGGCCAGCGCCAAATGGATGATTTCACTGTCAGCTTCGAGCCCAGCATGACCAAACAACTCTACCCCAACCTGCACGGGGCTTCGGCCACCCTGATGCTGGTCGGCTTTTGCGCGCAGCACGTTGGTGCAGTAACACAGACGCACGGGGCCTTGGCGTTTGAGGGAATGAGCGTCCATACGTGCGACTTGGGGCGTCACATCGGCAGATGCGCCCATCATGCGGCCCGTCAGTTGGTCGGTCAGCTTGAACGTTTGAAGGTCGAGGTCCGTGCCGGTACCTGTCAGCAAGGAGTCCAGAAACTCCACCGGCGGCGGCATTACCTGGTCGTAGCCCCAGCAATGGTAAAGATCGAGCAGCGCACGGCGCAGCTCTTCCATGCGGCTTGCCTGAGGCGGCAGCACCTCATCCATGCCGTCGGGCAATAGCCAGCGGTCAGCGATGGTCATGTGAACAATCCTGCGAGACGATGAAGGCCCTTTCTAACGACACCACCCACCGCCTTACCGGGCGCTGTGTGGAACGTTCACGAAACGAGGGCCACAAAAAAACCGGGCGACGCCCGGTAGATAAAGTCTATCACGTTTATGCGCGAGGTGAACCCCGCCAAGCGCAGTGCTTGACGGGGTTGGCGCATTACTCGGCGCTGTCGGGAACGGCGCTGCGTAGATAGCGGAAGAAGTCGCTATCCGGCTCGAGCACCAGCAGGTTACCGTCGCCAGCGAAGCTTTCGCGGTAGGCGTTCAGGCTGCGCCAGAAGGCGAAGAACTCCTGATCCTGGCTATAAGCTTCCGAGAAGATCGCAGCCGCTTCGGCATCGCCTTCACCGCGCAGGGTTTCGGCACGCTCGTTCGCTTGGGCCAGCAGTACCTGACGGCGGCGATCGGCATTCGCCCGAATCCGCTCGGCCTCTTCCTGACCCTGAGCACGCCACTCACGGGCTTCACGCTCACGCTCTGAGCGCATACGCTCGAAGACTGCTGCCGATACGTCTTCGGGCAGGTCGATACGCTTGATACGAATATCGCGAATCGCCACGCCCAGCTCTTCACGCATCAGCTGGTCCAGCTCTTCGGTGGGTCCGGTCATCAGGTCATCACGGCGCTCGGCGATGATTTCCTGAAGGTTCAGACGACCGAATTCGTTACGCAGACTCTCATCCACTCGCGGCTGAATCAGGCGAATCGCCATCATTTCATCGCCAGCGGTGGCCTCGTAGTAGCGAGTCGGGTTGACGACCTGCCACTTGACGTAAGAGTCGACGATGACCGCCTTTTGCTCAAGGGTCAAATAACGGCTGGTATCCGTATCCAGCGTCAGAAGGCGAACGTCGAATTTGCGAATGGTCTGCGCAATCGGAATTTTCGCATGCAGGCCGGGCTGAATATTCTCTTCGATGACCTCACCAAAGCGCAGTTTCACCGCGCGCTCGGTTTCATCCACGACATACAGACTGTTACTCGCCAGCCACGCCACGGCGGCCAAACCACCTACGATAAGCAGGGATCGATTATTAATCATTTAGCGGCCCTCCCTGCGAATGGGGTTATTGCTCGATGACGACGATGAGGAAGCGTTGCTTTGGCTACCGCGCAGCGACTCCAGCACGCGCGGGTCGATCGCATCGCTGTTGCTGTCGCTACCGTCATCGCTCGTTGAGCGGCTGTCATTACCACTGTTACCGCGCATCTGATCGAGCGGCAAATACATCAACGGCGCATTTTCACTCACGTCCAAAAGGACTTTTGGCGTTCCACCGAAGACTTCTTCGATGGCATCCAGGTACATACGCTCACGCATGATCTCAGGCGCGTTGCGATACTCGGTCAGCAGCGCGTTGAAGCGGTTGGCTTGACCCTGCGCTTCTGCCACGACCGACTCACGATACCCCTGCCCCTGCTCGACGATACGCTGCGCCTGACCCTGTGCGGCCGGGATGATCGCGTTGGCATACGCCATACCTTCGTTGATCGTCCGCTGACGATCTTCGCGGGCACGAATAACGTCATCGAAAGCATCGATGACGGGCGCAGGCGCCGACGTGGATTCGATGTTGATGGTTTGTAGACGAATACCGGCGCCGTAGGCATCCAGATACGTTTGCAGACGGCTCGCGACGGAGCTACCGAGTATCTCACGACCAGAGGTCAAGATATCGATCATGTCCGTACCACCAACCACGTGACGCAGCGCCGAGTCCAGGGCGTTCTCGATGGAGAGCGCTGGATCACGAACGTTCAGCACGAAATCACGCGGATTGGCGACCTGGTACTGGGCAGAAATTTCCACTTCGACGATGTTTTCGTCACGCGTCAGCATGGACTGAGTCTGAGAAACAGAGCGTACGCGCGTCACGTTGACCATGCGCACGTCATCGATGAGCGGCGGATTCCACTGAAGGCCCGGCTCGACGATGCCCTGGTACTCGCCAAAACGCAGCACGACGCCACGCTCCGACTGGTCCACGAGGTAGAAGCCCGAGGCTCCCCAGATGGCCAGCGCCACGATGAGCAGAAGACCGGGCAGTGCAAAAGAGTTACGCGGCTTGCCGCCGCCACTCTTGCCGCTGCCACCGCCGCCGCTCTTCTTGCCGCTGCCACCCAGCATGCCGTTGAGCTTGTCTTGGAACTTTTTCAGCGCCTCATCCAAGTCAGGTGGCCCCTGGTTGTTGCCACCATTATTGCCGCCGTTGTTTCCACCACCATTGTTCCCACCGCGATCACCGCCGTTACCACGTCGGCCGCCACCGCTCCAGGGGTCGTGCTGGTTGCCACCACCGGGCTCATTCCAGGCCATACTTCGTCTCCACTAAGGTGTTCACCTGCACTTTGCCTTGATACTGAATGCAAGGCCGGGTGCTTTTGATATTGTTGCTATATCAATCTTGTACCATACCTTTACAGCCAATGACTACGGGCAGGTACTCGATGGGCTACCATTCGTCAGATTCGCGTAATGCTTCTGGTAAATAGGTATTGGCACGCATGCCCAGCTGAGCCATCAGCTGATTGAAGTCGCGCCTTGGCAAGCGCACATCCAATACAGAGCGCCCCTGCTCGTCGAAGCTCTCTTCGCGCACGGCATTGAGCTCGTGCAGACCGGCACGCAGCTTTCCCTGCTCTGGGGAAAGAGTAAGCGAAAAACCAATCACGTCGTTGGCGAGTCGCTCGGTGAGGGCTTCATGGAGCAGTTCTAGCCCCTGGCCCTGCTGAGCAGACAGCCAAACCACGTCGGGAACACCGTGGCCGTCGCGCTCGATACGCGGTGCGCTGTCCAGCTTGTCGATCTTGTTCATTACTTTGAGCACCGGCACGTTATCCGCCCCGATCTCTTTCAGCACGTTATCGACCTGCTCGACGTTGAGTTCGCGATCAGGGTCGGCAGCGTCGATCACATGCACGAGCAGCGTGGCTTCTGCCGCCTCTTGCAGCGTTGCCTGGAAAGCCTCGACCAGCTTGTGCGGCAAGTGACGAATGAAGCCGACGGTATCGGCCATGACGACCGGCCCTACGTCTTCGATTTCCAAACGTCGCAGCGTCGGGTCCAGGGTAGCAAAGAGCTGGTCCGCTGCATAAACTTCGGCACTGGTCAGCGCATTGAACAGGGTCGACTTGCCCGCGTTGGTATAGCCCACCAGCGATACGCTGTGGATTTCTGCACGGGCGCGGGCGCGCCGGTTCTGCTCCCGCTGGCTGCGCACTTTATCCAAGCGCTTATGAATCGACTTGATACGACCGCGTAATAAACGACGGTCGGTTTCTAGCTGTGTTTCACCGGGACCGCGTAAGCCGATCCCGCCTTTTTGTCGCTCAAGGTGTGTCCAACCGCGAATGAGGCGCGTAGACATGTACTCGAGCTGGGCAAGCTCTACCTGCAGCTTACCTTCGTGCGTTCGTGCCCGCTGCGCAAAAATATCGAGTATCAGACCCGTACGGTCCAATACGCGGCACTTGAGTTCTTGCTCAAGGTTGCGCTGCTGGGAGGGACTCAAACTGTGGTTGAAGATGACCAGTTCAGCGTGATGAGCTGCGAGCATTGCCCGCAGCTCCTCCAGCTTTCCTGACCCGATGAAGGTGCGGGAATCAGGGCGCTGTCGGCTGGCTGTGAGCAATGTCGCGGGCTCTGCGCCAGCAGAGCGCACGAGCTCCAAGAACTCACCCGGGTCTTCACGTGCCTGCTCATCATAGAAATCTACGTGAACAAGTACTGCCGTTTCACCGGCGTCTGGGCGTTCAAAAAACAATCAATACCTCATGGACTCTCTTGCTATCCAGCGGTGTTAGATTTCAGCATCGGGTGCTGAAGGGTCTTGTGCCGGCAAACGCACGTTGCGCGAAGGCACCACCGTGGAAATAGCGTGTTTATAAACCATCTGACTGACGGTATTGCGCAACAAGATGACAAACTGGTCAAACGATTCAATCTGGCCCTGCAGCTTAATGCCGTTTACCAGGAAAATAGAGACCGGAATGCGCTCCTTGCGCAAAATGTTCAGGTACGGGTCTTGAAGGGACTGCCCTTTGGACATGTTGCTCTCCCTAAAACTGTCGTTGGGGTTGGTTATCAAATGGCGTGCCCTACTGGTGCTACGCCGCAATCTTGTTGCCCGAAAGGCCTAGTGTGTCAAACGCGCTAGCCGGCCACTCGAAAACACTTGCTTACGAAATCACTATCTTACGCTAAGCACCGCTTTCACGCACGAATTTCAGAAGCTTATCCAGTGCGTCAGGCTGCTGCGAGTCGATCCATGTCAACGACGGCCAACTTCTCAGCCAGGTCAGCTGACGCTTGGCAAGCTGACGGGTGGCAATGACACCTCGCGACACGAGTTCATCTCGATCATAAGCGCCGTTCAGATACTCCCATACTTGACGGTAGCCAACGCTCTTCATGGATGGCAAGTCAATATGTAGATCATCACGCTTTTTGAGGGCGGCGACCTCATCTATCAAGCCCTCTGCCAGCATGGATTCAAAACGCAGGGCAATGCGCTGGTGCAGCACCTTGCGATCCTGCGGTGCTAGCGCTACTGACAGCACCCGCCATGGAAAGGTTTCCGGCCGCTGCTCCGCCCACAGCTCACTCATGGGGCGACCGCTGGCGTAGAACACTTCCAGCGCACGCATCAGCCGCTGAGGGTCATTCGGATGGATACGCGCCGCAGAGGGCGGATCGACCTCTGCAAGGGTGCGATGCAGCCCAATCAAGCCCTCCTGCTGCCGCTGGTTCTCCAGATGCTCACGGATGGCGGCGTCCGCTGCAGGCAAATTGGCCACTCCTTCCACCAAGCGCTTGTAGTAAAGCATCGTGCCGCCCACCAGCAGCGGCACTTGCCCCGCCGCGCTGATTTGACGCATCTCCCGCAGGGCATCTTCGCGAAAGTCGGCCGCTGAGTAGGGGTCGGCGGGATCGCGAATATCGATCAAACGGTGGGGTGCCCGCGCCAGCTCGGCCGCACTGGGCTTGGCGCTGCCCACGTCCATGCCTTGATACACCATCGCGGAATCCACGCTGATCAGCTCATGGCCTAGCCGTTCGTGAAGCGCTATCGCGGCATCGGTTTTCCCAGCGGCCGTAGGCCCCATCAAAAATATCGCCCAGGGGCGTGTATCAGCCATCTGCTAGCCGCACTCCGTTGGTTGTCTTCATCGTCACTGGCCGCGCAGAAATAGACGGTCGAGCGCTTTCATGCTCATTTGCGTCCAGGTGGGACGGCCATGATTACACTGGTCGCTACGCTCGGTGCGCTCCATGTCTCGCAGCAGTGCATTCATCTCATCCAGCGTTAAGCGTCGATTGGCCCGCACGCTACCATGGCATGCCATGGTAGACAGCAGCTCATGAATGCGCGCCTCGACTTGATGCGTGCGGCCGTAGCGGGACAACTCTTCGAGCATTTCACGCACCAGCGCTTCGGGGTCAGCTTGGGCCAGCAGCGCAGGCAGCTGGCGAACCAGCAGCGTCTCGGGGCCCGCCACATCCAATTCGACCCCCAGCTGGGCAATGGCGTCACGCTCGCTCTCTGCCGTGGCGACTTCGCTACGACTGGCTGCCAGCGAGACGGGCACTAGCAAGGGTTGCGTATCGATCCCTTTTGCTGCCGCCAGCTGGTTTTTCATACGCTCATAAACGATCCGCTCATGAGCGGCGTGCATATCCACCAGCACGAGCCCCTGGGCATTCTGCGCCAAAATGTACACGCCATGGAGCTGGCCTAGCGCAAACCCCAGCGGCGGTGCTGACGTGGCGTCATGATCCGGCATGGCCAGGGGGCTTCGCGTACTTCCGAGGCGACTGGACGTGAGCTTGGCGGGCTTGGTTGTGGCGTTAGCAGCGTCTCTTCGTGATCGGGATGCAGCGCCTGATACCCCTGCATGAAGCGGCGCACCCGCTCAGCGCCGGGATGTCGCTCGGGCGCTTCCGACAAGGCCATACCCTGCTGCTGCCAGCGGGAAGCCTCTGGCGCAGTTGCCACGCTGGAAACGGATTCGCCCTCGCCCGTCGGAGCAGCCTCCTCGTTGGGCTCGTCCTCCTCGGCAGGCCTGGAGGCCGCCAAGCAGTGGTGCAAACTGGAGTACAGGAAGTCATGCACCATGCGCCCATCGCGGAAGCGCACTTCATGTTTAGTGGGGTGAACGTTGACATCCACCACGTCTGGATCGAGCTCCAGATAAAGCACGAACACCGGATGGCGCCCGTTGTAGAGCACGTCGCGATACGCCTGACGTACCGCATGCGCAACGAGGCGATCACGCACCACGCGGCCATTGACGAAGAAATACTGCTGGTCTGCTTGAGAGCGGGAGTGGGTCGGCAGCCCTACCCAGCCGCTCAGACGCAAGCCGCCTGCCTCACGTTCGATATAGCGGGCGTGTTCGATAAAATTCTTGCCCAACAGCGACGCAATTCGTCGCTCACGGGAGGCGGGCGAATTGCCCTGAGGCAGCTGATGCACCACCTTCTGGTTGTGCTTCAATACCCAGGCAATGTCATAACGCGACAGCGCCTGACGACGAAAAGCCTCTTCTACATGAGCAAATTCGGTCTTTTCGGTGCGTAAAAACTTACGCCGCGCGGGCGTATTGAAGAACAGGTCGCGCACCGAGACACTAGTGCCCCGTGGGTGAGGCGCGGGCGTTACCCGCGCTTCCATACCTCGCCCCTCGGCCACGACGCGCCATCCCTGACGGGGGTCTTCCTCCGCGTTGGACACCAGCTCCAAACGCGATACGGAGCTGATCGAGGCCAACGCTTCGCCGCGAAAGCCCAGCGAACTGACCCCCTCCAGGTCCTCGAGACTGCTGATCTTACTGGTGGCATGACGTGCCAGCGCCAACGGGAGATCCTCCTCGCCGATGCCAATACCGTCATCACGCACTTTGATCAGCCGAGCACCGCCCTGCTCGATCTCCACTTCGATACGCTGACTGCCCGCATCGATGGCGTTCTCGATCAGCTCTTTCGTGACTGACGAGGGGCGCTCGACCACCTCACCTGCCGCAATCTGGTTAGCTAGGCGGGGGTCGAGCACATGGATACGGCCAGACAGCGAGTTCAATTCAGTCAACCAACACCTCAGAAGCTCATCATCTTAGCGGTCTATTAAAAAACGCGCGTCAAAAACTAGGAACTAGGAATACGCAGCACTTGGCCCACCCGGATCACGTCACCATTCAAATCGTTGGCCTGCTTCAACTGATTCACTGGAACACCGTGGCGAACGGCAATCGACGAGAGCGTATCCCCCGATTGGATGCGATATTCGTCGCCAGTGGGGCTACGCTGGTGATCACGCTGCCACGCCAATAGGCTCGCGGGCGGGGGGTTACGCTGAAAATGATCGCGCAACCCGCTGAAAATGGCCGTTGATAGGCCCTGCTGATGCACCGGGTCACGCAGGCGGCGCTCTTCGTCCGGGTTGGAGATAAACCCCACCTCAATCAGCAGCGACGGAATATCAGGCGATTTCAGTACCATGAAGCCCGCCTGCTCGACCCGCGACTTATGCAGCCGATTCACTCGACCAAGCTGCTCGAGCACCTGCCCACCGATCGACAGCGAGTCGTTGAGCGTGGCGGTCATGGTGAGGTCCAACAGCACGCCGCGCAGCACTTGGTCTTTATCCCGCAGCGATAGACTGCCATCGACCCCACCGATCAAATCCGAGCGATTCTCGCTATCTGCGAGCCACTGCGCCGTTTCTGACGTCGCCCCACGCTGGGAAAGGGCATACACGGAGCTGCCCTGCGGGCGTGGGCTGGTGAAGGCATCGGCGTGAATCGAGACAAAGAAGTCGGCCTTCTGCTCTCGGGCCAGCTGTGTGCGCTGACGCAGACCCAAGTAGTAGTCGCCATCGCGGATCAGCACGGCTTTAAACCCCCGGGTACGATTGACATCGGAGGCAAGCCGTCTGGCGATCTCCAACACGACGTCCTTTTCGCGGGTGCCTGCAGGCCCAATGGCGCCTGGGTCTTCGCCACCGTGACCGGCATCGATGGCGATGATGATATCCCGCTGCGGATGCGGCTGGGCAGGCTGCACTTCGGTGGGCGGCTGGTCTGGCGCGGCGGGGGGCACCGCAGCGTCGGCTCCAGGCAGCTGAGCCTGAGCCGAGCGCTGCGCCACCATCTCCTGATCACGAATCATCGCTTCGATGGGGTCGATGGGATTTTCCACCGCGCTTTCGCCGGGGTACTCCAGATCGACCACCAGACGATGGCCATACTGATCGTTGGGCGGCAACGTAAAGTGGCGCGGCTCGATCTCGCGGTTCAGCTCCAGCACCACGCGCAGTCCGTTGCCGTCGCGCACGCCCGTGCGCACGGCAGCAATCGCACTTCCCTCCAGCGGTAGGGTCGAGACGTCGGTATTGAGCTGGCTGTCGTCCAGATCGATCACCAGGCGCGACGGATTCTCCAACGAGAACACATTGGCCTGAGTAGCCGCTGTCAGGTCGAAGACCAAACGCGCGTGATCCGGAGCAGCCCAGAGCCGCATACTGTCGACGTTGGCGGCCTGCACGCCAGAGACACCGGTCAACAGCATGGCGCAACCAAACGCGCACTGGCCAAGGAGACGACGGAGGGGTTGTTTCATTTCCATTGAATGACACCACCCTCCTGCGGGTGACCGTTGGTTTGCGCGTTCAGTTGCCCCAAAACATGCTGACCGAGCGCACTCTCGGCCGTCAACAGCGCCATTCGCCCTGGATCCGCAACGCGGAGCTGGATACGCACATCCGGCGCAGGCAGCCAGCCGTCGCCTCTACTGGGCCACTCGATGAGGCAAAGAGCATCGTCGGCTAGTACATCGCGCCCGCCCATGAATTCCAGCTCTTCCGGGTCTGCCAAACGGTATAAATCCAGATGATAGAGGCGCTGATCACCCAGTTCATAAGGCTCCACCAGGGTATAGGTCGGACTTTTCACGGCGCCTTGATAACCGTACGCCCTCAAAATGCCGCGCGTCAGGGTGGTCTTGCCCGCCCCCAAATCGCCCTCTAAATATACGCGCCCGCGACCGGTTAGCGCTTTGCCCAGCGCCTCGCCGAAGGCAACGTGGGCCTCTTCATCATTCAATTGCACCTGCATGTTGGCCGCCTTCACGGGTTAATGAGCACTCGTGCATAGGATGCCAGATCACTTGCTAACAGGCCACGCTCTCCACCGGCTTTAGCCGCCTCATCACCTGCCAGCGCATGTAGCATGACGCCCAACCAAGCGCTCTGCTCGAGACTGCCAGTTTGAGCCACCAAAGCGCCCAGCATACCGCTTAGTACGTCGCCCATGCCGCCACTGGCCATGCCCGGATTACCATAGGGGCACACGACCAGCCCACTGGGTCCCGCCACCAAGCTGCCTGCACCTTTTAATATCACGACGCCTCCCCGGGCACGCTGTAGTGCGCGGGCGGCCGACGGACGATCCGACTGAACATCGGCCACGGAACAGCCTAGCAATCTGGCCGCCTCGCCAGGATGGGGTGTCAATATCCAGTCGTCGCGACGCAGCGTCGGCCAGCGGCTGGCCAGCAGATTGAGCGCATCGGCGTCCACCACTAGCGGCGTGTCTGCCTGTAGTGCACTTTGTAGCACCGCCTGCCCCCACGCTTCTTGCCCAAGTCCAGGCCCCACCACGAGCACGTCTGCGGTAGAAGGCAGTTCGGCCGCGTCGGCTCCGCTACGCACCGCGCGCGCCATGACTTCTGGGCAACGCACGAGGCTTGCGGTAACGTGTTCTTGAGCAGTGGCGAGGGTGACCTTGCCCGCTCCTAGTCGCGCAGCCGCTTGCGAGGCCAACAGCGCCGCCCCACCAAAGCCAGGCGCGCCTCCCATCACCAAGACGTGCCCCAAGCTTCCCTTGTGGCTGGTACGCGAACGGGGCGGAAAGGCCTCTCCCAGCAGCGTCTCATCCAGGCGCCATGCAGTGGGTGGAATATCGAAGAACGCCTGCGCCTTGACGCCCAACGGGCGAAAATCGATCTCACCGGTGTAGGCCGGTGCTTCCCCAGTGTGCAGGCCAATTTTGTCACCAATGAACGTGACCGTGCAGGCGGCTTCGACCGCCGTGCCTAGCCTCGCCCCGGTATCTGCCGAAATCCCCGACGGAATATCCAGCGCCAGCACGGGATGAGACGCCGCATTCATGGCGTGGATGGCCTGCTTAGCGCGGCCCTCGACGTCGCCTGACAGCCCGGTGCCTAGCAGGGCATCGACGATGACCTCACCGGCGAGCGTCGTACTGGGCTGCCACTCCTCAAACCCGACCCCCGCTGCCGTTGCCAGTTCGGCAGCCCGGGCAACGTCGCCGGTCAGCGCGTCTAGTGGTGTCAGGGAAAGTCGCTGCACTTTGAGCCCCGACTGCATGGCCAGCGCCGCCAGCACATGACCGTCGCCGCCATTGTTGCCGCTGCCGCACACGACGGTCACGCTGCGCGCTTGAGGCCAGCGCGAGCGAAAGCTGTGCCAGGCGCTGGAGGCCGCCCGCTGCATCAAGGCAAAGCTTTCGATACCACCGGCAATGGTGCGCCGATCCAGCTCGCGCACTTGCGATGCCTTATAGAGAGGACGTAGCGAAGAGGTACTCAACGTAGACACGGTGTCTCCTTGATAGGGTGCTAAATCAACGCTCAGGTGCCGCCCGATCACGCAACGGCGTGCTCGGCATGTCGTGCCAGCGGCTAATGCGTTAGCATAGCGCGCTTAACGCCTCACCGTTGACTGACCATGCCAAGTTCCACCACTTTTTCACCGTCTCACGAACCCATCTCTCGCGAGTCTCTGCATCAGCTTGCCGAGCAGATCAAGCAGTGGGGTCGCGAGCTGGGCTTTCAGCAGGTCGGCATCACCGACACGGACTTAGCGGCTCATGAGGCCAATCTGAACCGCTGGCTGGATAAAGGCTACCACGGCGAGATGGGCTTTATGGCGAAGCACGGCACCAAACGCACGCGACCTGACGAACTGGAACCCGGCACCCGCCGGGTCATCAGCGTGCGCATGGACTATCTGCCCGCTGAAGTAGAGAGTGCCAAGGTGCTGGGCCAACCCAGCCGTGCCTACGTCTCCCGCTACGCGCTGGGCCGGGACTATCATAAGCTGATGCGCAAACGCTTGGCACAGTTGGCAAAGCATATCGAGCAAGCAGTAGGAAAATTTGGTTTCCGCGCCTTTGTCGACTCTGCGCCGGTGATGGAGCGGGCACTTGCCCAAAAGGCAGGCTTAGGATGGTTCGGTAAAAACGCCATGCTGTTGAACCCCAAAGCGGGCTCGCTGTTCTTTCTGGGAGAGCTGTATACCGACCTCCCGCTGCCCGTCGATGCACCTTTCGAACAGGAGCATTGCGGTAGCTGTAGCGCCTGTCGCACCGCTTGCCCCACCGGGGCCATCGTCGACGATAAGGTCGTCGATTCACGCAAGTGCATCTCCTATCTCACCATCGAGCTGCACGGCGCGATTCCCGTAGAGTTCCGTCGCGCCATGGGCAATCGCGTGTATGGCTGCGACGATTGTCAGCTCGTTTGCCCGTTTACCCGCTTCACAAAAATCACCCAAGAAGAGGACTTCTCCCCGCGCCACGACCTTGACCGCGCATCGCTCATTGCGCTGTTTAGCTGGGGCGAAGAGGAGTTTTTGAACAAAACCGCAGGCAGCCCCATTCGCCGCATTGGCTATGAGCGCTGGCTGCGTAACCTTGCCGTTGGGCTGGGCAATGCCCCGTGGAGCGATGACGTCGAGGCCGCATTATGGGCACGCCGAGCTTACCCTAGCGCCCTGGTGCGAGAGCACGTCGCCTGGGCGCTCGACGAGCAGCGCCACAAGCGCGATGCGCGCATCGCAACGCGGGCGTGAGGGTTACTCCTCTTCGTCGCTCCCTTCTTCGATACGCAAAAACGTGCGGCGGTAGTGGGCAAGCTCCGCGATCGACTCTTTGATGTCATCCATCGCCAGGTGGGCGTTTTGTTTCTTAAAGCCCACCAGTGCACCGGGATTCCAGCGCTTTGCCAGCTCTTTCACCGTGGACACATCCAAATTGCGGTAGTGGAAAAACGCCCACAAGTCGGGCATTTCCCGTTCCAAGAAGCGGCGGTCTTGATGAATACTGTTGCCGCACATGGGCGAAGAGCCCGCCACCACGTACTGGCGTAAAAAGTCGAGGGTTTGGCGCTCGGCTTCTTGCGTCTCGATGGTGCTTGCCTTCACCCGCGCCACTAGACCAGATTCACCGTGGGTTTTCTGGTTCCAATCGTCCATTCCGGCCAAGAGGCTATCGGGCTGTTTGACGGCAATCACGGGGCCCTCTGCCACGATATTCAACTGCGCGTCGGTGATGAGTGTCGCCACCTCGATAATGCGCTCTTTGTCCGGTTCAAGACCGGTCATTTCCAAATCAATCCACACCAATAGGTCGCTACGCGGTGCGCCGTTTTGCTCGCTCATTGCATTCATTCCTTGGTCAGGGTCGCCCTTGTATCGGCGCATCAAACAAAAGTGTCGCTTATATTGCGCTAACCCGCACCCCACACAGGACAGTGGACCGTCCAGGTGGGTACAATGCCCTCTATTGTAACGATCATCAGGTGGTCATGAGCAAACGTAAATTAAGCCGTCAGCAGCAGTGGCGAGTCGAGAAGATACAAGCCGAACGCGCCCAGCGTGCCGAAAAACGTGATGCCAAAGATGCCGAAAAGCTCTCTGCAGGCGAATACGGCCCCGAACAGCCAGGGCGAGTGATGGCCCACTTCGGTCGCACCCTGGAGGTGCGCGACGCCGACGGCACGCCCGTGCGCTGCCATCTACGCGCCAATCTGGAGGGCTTGGTGACCGGCGACCGCGTGATTTGGCGGGCGGGCCAGGATGGCTCGGGCGTGGTCGTGGCCCGTGAAGAGCGCGACAGCATTTTAAAGCGCCCCGACCCGCGCGGCCAGCTCAAGCCGGTAGCCGCCAATATCGACCAGCTGCTGATCGTGTTTGCCGTCGAGCCTGCGCCTCATCCCAACCTAATCGACCGCTACCTCGTCGCCGCTGAAGCCACCGGCATCGCGCCGGTACTGGTGCTCAACAAGACGGATCTGCTACCTGACGATGGAGGCGAGCTGGGGCAGTTACTAGAGCGCTATCGCGCGCTGGGCTATCCGGTGGTACGCACCACCACGGCCAACCCCGAAGGGCTGGATACGTTGCGCCAGCAGCTCGCGGGCCGCACCTCGGTATTCGTCGGCCAGAGTGGCGTGGGAAAATCATCGCTCATAGATCTGCTGCTGCCCGACGAAACCCTGCGTATTGGCGCGCTATCGGAAGATTCGCGTAAAGGCACGCACACGACGACCACCGCACGGCTCTACGCTATGCGCAGCGACGAAGTCAGCAATGGCGAACTGATCGACTCGCCCGGCATTCGTGAGTTTGGCCTGATCCATCTGGACGAGCAGGAAGTGACCGACGGCTTCATTGAGTTCCACCCCTATTTGGGCCTTTGCCGCTTCCGGGACTGCCGCCATCGCAATGAGCCGGGCTGCGCTTTACTGGACGCCGTCGAGGCAGGCAAGATTCATCCAGAGCGTTTTGCCAGCTATCGACGTATTCTCGATAGCTTGAATCCCCAGTGACAAACCCGCAATGATCGGAGTGACATCGCCGTTACCTCGTTGCGGTTGTCTTATTATCAAGGATAGGGAGCCGGATATGAGCACCGCCAGCCACTCATCAGAACACAATCTATTGCCACTCATCGTCGAGCCGGAACAGCTGCAAGAGCACTTGCAGGCACCTGAACTGCTGATTATCGATGTGCCCGCCAATGGTGACAGCTACCGTCAGGGCCACGTTCCTGGCGCCATTTATCTGGATTTTCGCTACTTGATGCGCGGCGAAGGCCCGGTGCCTAATGACGTACCGTCGGTAGAGTTTCTGTCTCGATTATTCAGCGCGCTGGGCTTGACCCGCGACACACACGTGGTGGCCTACGACGACGAAGGCGGCGGCTGGGCAGCTCGCCTGCTCTGGACGCTGGAGCTGATCGGCCACACCCGCTACTCCTATCTGAATGGCGGCATTCACGCTTGGCGCGACGCCGGTCTGGAAGATAGCACCGAACTCACCGCGCCAACCCCCAGCGAATACCACGCCGAGATTCTCAACCCCAGTGCCGCCATCACGTGTGATGAGATCAAAGATAAGCTCGGCAACAAACAGTTTGCCATCTGGGACGCTCGCTCCAAAGCGGAGTACGACGGCGAACGCGGCAACAATAAACACCTGGGACACATCCCCGGTGCGGTGAACATGGATTGGCTAGACGCCATGGATCGCAGCCGGGCGCTGAGAATCCGCGACTACGCCGAGCTCATGACCGAACTCAATGCCCTAGGGCTCACCCCCGACATGGAAATTGCCACCCACTGCCAAAGCCACCACCGCAGCAGCTTTACCTGGTTGGTCGGCAAAGCACTAGGCTTTAATATGCGCGGCTACGCGGGTTCCTGGGGTGAATGGGGCAACCGTGACGATACACCCATCGAGAAATGAAGATATTACCGTGACCCTTTCCCAAAAAGCCTTTTCGCTGCTCCAATACCCACTGCCTCAGCACGCGCTGTCGCGCCTAACGGGTAAGTTCGCCCAGTGCGATAATCCCTGGGTGAAAAACACCCTCATCAAGGCATTCATCAAGCGCTTCAACGTGGACATGAGCCAGGCGCTAGAGCCAGACCCGACGGCCTATCCCACGTTCAACGACTTCTTTACTCGGGCGCTAAAAGCCGATGCGCGCCCACTGGGCGAAGGAGTGTTGAGCCCTGCCGATGGCACGCTCTCACAGTTTGGCCGCCTCACTACGGCGGGCACACTGGTACAGGCCAAGGGACATACGTTTTCCGCTCAAACGCTGTTAGGCGGCGACAAAGCGTTAGCCGACGAGTTTTTGAACGGCAGCTTCGCGACGGTTTATCTCTCGCCAAGGGATTACCACCGTGTGCATATGCCGGTGACCGGTACGCTGAGAGAGATGATCTACGTGCCAGGGCGGCTCTTTTCGGTCAACCAAGCCACCGCCAACTATGTGCCCGGTTTGTTCGCGCGCAACGAGCGCTTGGTCTGTATCTTCGACACCGAACACGGCCCCATGGCGATGGTACTGGTCGGCGCCATGATCGTGGCCGCCATCGAAACCGTCTGGTCTGGGCAGGTAACACCGCTATCGGGCCACCCTCAGCGTATGCGCTTCGGGCAGCCGATCGTGCTGGAGAAAGGTGCAGAGATGGGCCGTTTCAAACTCGGCTCCACCGTCGTGATGTGCTTCGCTAACCCCGTGGCGTTTGGCCATCATGCGCTCGGGGCGACAGTGCAAATGGGGCAGAGCCTCGCTACCCCAACGCCCTAAGGCAGGCTGGCCGCGTTCGTTAGCAGTTAGCCGTCGAAAACGCCAAGACCTCTTCCAGGCGCGCTTTACCCAGCGCTAATTGGATCAAACGATCCAGCCCCAGCGCCACGCCGGAAGAGGCTGGCAGCCCCTGCTCGAGCGCTGCCAGTAGATGAACATCGACATCCACCTCAGGGAGCCCCAACCGGCGACGCTCGGCATTATCGGCGTCGAAACGCTGGCGCTGCTCCTCGGCATCGGTCAGCTCGTCGTAGCCGTTGGCGAGCTCGATGCCGTTCAGATATAGCTCAAAGCGTGACGCCACCCATTCGCCGTCGGCATCCTGATGGCGTCGCGCCAGCGCCGCTTGGCTCGCTGGGTAGTCGACGACCACGCTAAGCTCCTGCTGCCCCAGCGTGGGCTCGATGACCATGCCCATCAGCAGATCCAAACAGGTATCTCGCCCCTCCTCGGCCAGCGCGTGGGCCGACATATTGCCTCGCTGCGCTGCTAGCGTTCGCAACGTGTCCAGCGACGTGGTGAACGGGTCTACCTCCAAGTGGCGATGAAAGAGTTCGCGATAGCGGTAGTGCACTACCGGGCCCGATGGCTGCGGCAACACGTGCGCCACCAGCGCCGTTGTCTCCTCTATCAACTGCGCCAGCGTGAAACCAGGGCGGTACCACTCCAGCATGGTGAACTCGATATTGTGCCGCGCGCCCACTTCGCCATCACGAAAGCTTTTTGCCAGCTGAAAAATGGGACCACTGTCCGCCGCCAGCAGTCGCTTCATATGAAACTCAGGCGAGGTTTGCAGCCATAGTTTGCGCTGACCTTTATCGGTGCGGGCAAGCGTCGCTAACGACACCAAATGCACGTCGGTACTGCCTCCTTGGCCGAGCACTGGCGTCTCCACTTCCCATATGTCCCGCGCGGCAAAAAAAGCGCGCACCGTGGCGATCAAGCCGGCGCGCTCGCGCAGGGTGCCCACCGTTGCCGTTGGCTGCCAGTTCAGTGTCATTCCCTTCTCCCTAACGACATAAAGCCACGCAACAGTATCGCGTGGCTTTATGAATGAAATGCTTAAGCGACTGGATCGGTCGCTTTTATCATCGCGCGATTAAGCGCGTGATACGTACTCACCAGAACGGGTGTCGATTTTCAGCACTTCACCCTGGTTGATGAACAGCGGTACGCGAACCACGGCACCCGAAGAGAGCGTGGCAGGCTTGGAGCCGCCCTGCGCCGTGTCGCCCTTCAAACCGGGGTCGGTTTCGACTACTTCCAACTCGATGAAGTTGGGCGGCGTGACCGAGATCGCCTTGTCGTTCCAAAGCGTCAGCGTATACGGCACCTGCTCTTTGAGCCATTTTTCGGTGTCACCGAGAGCCTTTTTCTCTACCGCATACTGCTCGAAAGAGCCGTCGGTCTTCATGAAGTGCCACATATCACCGTCGGTGTAGAGGTACTCCATCTCGAGGTCCATGACGTCAGCGCCTTCCAAGGAGTCACCCGACTTGAACGTGCGCTCACCCACACGACCAGTCATCAGGTTACGCAGCTTGACGCGGTTGAACGCCTGGCCCTTGCCCGGCTTCACCAGCTCGTTCTCGACGATCGAACAAGGATCGCCGTCGAGCATTACTTTTAAACCTGCTTTGAATTCGTTGGTAGAATAGTTCGCCATAATGCCTCTCAATGGTCTGTTTCAATCGTCTATTTCAGTATGGGCCGTGAGACACCCTACTCGCCCATCACGCTGCCAATCGCAGCGTCGTCGCTAAGTGCGCGCATGATAACCCGAAGGAGGGCTTTTTGCAGGAGAACATCATTATCGCTGCTCAGCAGGCCGCTGCCCAGACTCAGAGCGCCTGGCAGCGCCAGCTTTCCCAAGCCGTTCGCGACCCCGCCGTACTCTGCCAACGCCTGGGGTTGAGCCAAGCGTGGCTGGCGGGCGCGCAGGCCGGGCATGGGCTCTTCGAGATTTGCGTCCCTGACGCTTATCTGGCGCGCATTGTACCAAACGACCCCAATGATCCACTGCTACGCCAAATCTTACCAACGGGTGACGAAGCCGCCGCGCCGCCTGGCTACGTGACCGACCCGCTAGAAGAGGCCGACCATCGTCCTGTCAAAGGACTGATCCATAAGTATGCGAATCGTGTACTCCTGATTGCCAGCCCAGCCTGCGCGATCAACTGCCGCTACTGTTTTCGCCGCCACTTTCCTTATCACGAGAACTCCCCTTCACGCGCTCAGTGGCAGGAAGCGCTGGACTACCTGCGTGCCGACACCACGATTCACGAGGCGATCCTATCCGGAGGCGACCCCCTTGCCGCCAGCGACCGGCAGTTGGCGTGGCTGGTCAAACAGTTAGAAAGCATTCCTCACCTGAAACGGCTGCGTATTCATACTCGCTTGCCCGTGGTCATTCCCGACCGCGTGGATGAAAGTTTGCTTGGCTGGCTGGGTAGCACCCGCTTACAAAAAGTCGTCGTGCTGCATATCAACCACGCCAACGAGATCGACCAAGCCGTGTTGGATGCCTGCACGCGCTTGAAACAGGCAGGCGTCACGCTGCTAAACCAGAGCGTTCTATTACGGGGCATCAACGACAGCGTCCCCACCCTCGCGGTCCTCTCGGAACGGCTGTTTGAAGCAGGCGTACTGCCCTACTACCTGCACGTGCTCGACCCGGTCCAGGGCGCCGCGCACTTTGACGTGCCGGACAGTGAGGCGCAAGCGCTCATACAAGCGCTGCTGGAACACCTGCCCGGCTTTCTCATGCCACGGCTGGTACGCGAAGTGCCAGGCAAGATGAGCAAAACGCCTTTGTAGCCCGCTCAATGGTCTTGCAAGGCGTCGCGGCTAGACATGCAACATCGCCAAGTACTGTTATTGGCAGCGCTGGGCGATTTGCGTAAATTTTTATAAGCCAATCCAAGCTTAGAAGGCTCGGGTAGACGCTTTAACGCTCAGCCGCATAGCAGGCAAAAGCACCCAAAGCAGCGGCCTCAGTAACCAGCGGTAAACGAATCGGGCAATAAACAAGACTGGCAGCAGTACAATCAACCAGACCAGAAACTGCCCGAGCCACGTTGGCCAGCCTAGCCAGTGAGATAGATGGGTGCCCAGTGCGCTGACCAAGCTGGGATGGCGAATGACCACATAAGCCGTGCCGGCGACCGCTGCAACTTTGGCCATGCGTGGCAGCGTTGCGAAGCGCCCGCTTGTGGCAACGATCCCTTGACGCACACCCGTGCGAGCAGCCTGCGCCTCGACGCCACCCACACGAGCCGTACGAGCGGCTCTTCCAGCGCGGAGTACCTTCACAGTACTGGCCATTACCAGCAGATCAACACCCGCCCAGCCCAGATCGCTTGCGCCTATTGCCTCGCCACGCCGCCACTGGCTTTCTAAGTCACGTAGGCCGCTAGTAAAAAAGTCGCCTACGCCGGCAACCAGACGCTCCCCTTGCAGCCACGCTACGTTGCCTTCGTCATCCACGACAAACTGGTTGAGCAGCCCATGGCCGTTGCTGTCGAGTAACGCAATTCCCATCTGGCCACGCCGCAAAGGGGTTAGCTCGGCCATGGCCGCCTCTACGTCTGCGTCACCCCGCTCATCGGAATCCGATGGCTCATCGCCCCACCAGCGGCTGACTTGCTGATAGCGCTCCCCTATCCAGTGCTGAGCGCGCAGCGTCGTCACGTCGTGGTCGCGGAAGTAGCTGATAGGCAGCACGGTATCCGCTCCGAAGCGCACCAGCACCTGTTGGAATTGGGGAGATAACCCATAGTCGAGAAGCGTGCTTCGAGCGATATCACCGTGGCGTAATATCGCCAACGTGGCGCTCATCCATAGCGCTTGATCAGACGCATAGTGCAGAAACAATGCGTTGATCTCAGCAGACTCTTCTTGCAGCGTGGGCTCAAGAGCGGGCAGTGCCCGCTCTACTTCCAAGCGTACCAACGTCTCTTCAAACGGCTCATTGGAGGCCGTCAGCGAGAGCAGCCCAGCCAGGGCCATGGCGACTAATACGATGAACAGCCAAGGCCGTTTGAGCATTTACCCTAACGACTCCGCCGTCACATTGGCCGCCGCAGGCTGCGTCGAATAGTGGCGATTGATTGCACTAAGCACGCCTTTCATGGAAGCGCTAGTGATGCTTTCATCGGTACCGACGCCAAATACGGCTTTGCCATCAATGCGTACTTCCACGTAAGCGATCGCTTCGGCATCCGCCCCTTGGCCGCGGGAGTGTTCATGATAGTCAATGATTTCGACCTCTTGGCCGCTCGCCACCAGCGCCTTGATGAACGCGGCCAGCGGGCCGTTGCCTTCACCGGTCAGAGTCTGGCGTTGGCCGCCGTTTTCGACAATGGCCTCTAGCGCGACTTTGGGGCTATCTGGCTCGGAGGAAAGACGGTGATTCACCAGTGCCAGCGGTGACCGCTGCTCTAAATACTCATCGGCAAAGGCTTGGTAGATCATTTGTGAGGTGATCTCTTTACCGGTGCGGTCCGCCACTTCCTGCACCACTTGGCTGAACTCGATGGAGAGTCGGCGGGGCAGCTCGATACCGTGCTCCTGCTCTAACAGGTAAGAGATGCCGCCTTTGCCTGACTGGCTGTTCACGCGGATAACCGCTTCGTAGCTGCGACCTACGTCCAGCGGGTCGATGGGTAAGTAGGGAACGTCCCACGGCGCTTCTGGATGGGCGCGACGGTCAGCCATGCCTTTTTTGATGGCATCCTGATGAGAGCCTGAGAACGCAGTAAAGACCAAATCGCCCACATACGGATGGCGCGGGTGAACGGGCAGCTGATTGCAGTACTCGGCTTCGCGCATGATCGGGGTGATATTGGAGAAATCAAGCTGAGGATTCACCCCTTGGGTATACATGTTCATCGCCAGCGTGACGATATCCACGTTGCCAGTACGCTCGCCGTTGCCAAATAGCGTGCCCTCGACGCGGTCGGCTCCTGCCATTAGCGTGAGTTCGGCCGCTGCGACGCCAGTGCCGCGATCGTTGTGCGGATGAACGCTGACGATCAAGGTATCGCGCTTTTTGACATGGCGACAGAACCACTCGATCTGGTCGGCGTAGTTGTTGGGCGTGGCGACTTCGACCGTGGCGGGCAGATTGACGATCATTTTGTTGTCGACGCTGGGGCCAAAAGTGTCCATCACCGCTTCGACGATCTCGACCGCGAAATCCATCTCCGTGGTGGTGAATAGCTCAGGAGAGTACTGGAAGGTCCAGTTCGTTTCCGGGTTGGCCGCCATCAAATCGCGAATCTGCGCGGTGGCATCCACGGCAATTTGGATACACTCGGTTTTATCCACGTTGAACACCACCCGGCGGAACATCGGGTCGGTGGCGTTATAAACGTGCACGATGGCGTTCTTGACGCCTTTCAGCGCTTCGAAGGTGCGCTCAATCAGGTGCGGACGCGCTTGGGTCAGCACTTGAATGGTCACGTCTTCGGGAATCTTGTTTTGCTCGATCAGCGAGCGAACGAAATCAAAATCGGTCTGCGATGCAGAGGGAAAGCCCACCTCGATCTCTTTGAATCCGATCTTCAACAGCATGTCGAACAGCCGCTGTTTGCGCTCTTGATCCATCGGGTCAATCAGCGACTGGTTGCCGTCGCGCAGATCCACGCTGCACCAGATGGGCGGCGTGTCGATACGTTGGCTTGGCCACTGTCGATCAGGCAGATCCACGGCCACGAAGGGGCGATACTTCTTGGAGGGGTCGGACAGCATCATAGCGGCGCTCCTATCGTTAATCGGTTGTAGAAGAATCGGAAGGGCGATGAGAGGAAATAGAAGACCCTTGTCGCTCCGCCAGGGCGGCTTCCATGCGATCGAGCTGTGCTTTCAACGCGTGGACATCGCCACGCAGCGCCTGCAGCTGCGCCGGTTCGCCCTCCTCGTCATCGGTATCGAGCTGTGCGCTCTCTTTTTGCATTACGTCTAACACGATGCCAATCATCATGTTAAGAAAAATGAATGCCGTGAGAAAAATGAACGTCAGGTAGTACACCCAGCTCCAGGCATACTCCTCTTGCGTGGCGTACATCACGTCCGTCCAGTCCTCGAACGTCGCGATACGAAACAGCGTCAACATGGCAATGGAGATGTTGCCCCACAAAAACTCATCCACGTTGTGGAAGAGAAAGCTGCCCAACGCCGCGTAGATATAAAAGATGATAAACATGAGCAGCACCACGTAGCCCATGCGGGGAATCGATTTGACCAACGCGCCCAGCAGCATCTTTAGTTCGGGAATCATCGACACCAAGCGCAGCACACGGAAAATTCGCAGCAGCCGCGCTAACAGCACCATCTCCGAGTCATCCATGGGAATCAGGCTGGCGGTGACGATCAAGAAGTCAAAAACGTTCCAGCCCTTCTTAAAAAAGCTGACTAAGTTGCGCTCTGCTGCCATTCTGATCAAAATCTCGACCAGGAAGAACACCGTGACGGCCACATCGAGGTAGAGCAACCACTGCTCGATACGAGTGGTTTCTTCGTAGGTTTTCGCGCCAATAACCAGCGCCGAGATCACGATGATGGAAATGACCAGCCCTTCGAACAGCTTGTTGCTACGCAGCTTTTCAAAGCGGGATTGCCAAGTATTGAAGGGTTCACTCATGGAACAAGGAGTCTCTCAACGGTTAACGTCAACACTTTATACTAAAATCACACACCTTCCATACAAGTGATATCCTGTTGTTTCACTTGATGTATCTTCGCCTCCAGGGCAACCCTCATTGCTCTGGCGATTTTTTTGATTTTTTGCGCTGGATGACCTCATGACACTGCTGTGGATCGCCTTACTGCCATTACTGGGCGTACTGGTGCCGGCACTGATTGCCCAACGCGGCCGCACTTGGTGCTCGCTCGCCACGGGCATATTGCCAGCAACGGCACTACTACTCACGCTACTGCAAATTCCTGCTTTGCTGGAGGGCGAGGCGCTGCGTTTTGCGGCCGACTGGATGCCCACCCTCGGTCTGGAGCTTGCGTTTCGTCTCGATGGCCTGTCACTGCTCTTCAACCTGCTCATTCTGGGCATTGGGCTATTGATCCTATTGTATGCCCATTTTTACTTGGCAAGCGATGAGCCTTTCGGACGTTTTTACGCTTTCCTGATGCTGTTCATGGCATCGATGGTGGGCATTTCCATGTCCGACAACCTCATCCTGCTCTGGCTGTTTTGGGAGCTGACCAGTCTCTCCTCCTTCCTACTGATTGGCTTTTGGTCCTATCGCAGCGATGCCCGCAAAGGCGCGCGCATGGCGCTGACCGTAACCGGCGCAGGGGGGCTAGCGCTTCTTGCAGGCTTGCTGCTGCTGGGCGACATGGCCGGTAGCTACCGCATGGATGACGTGCTGGCCAGCGGCGCGACCATCGTGACGGATCCACGCTACCCACTGATGCTGGGGCTTGTGCTACTGGGTGCGTTCACCAAATCCGCGCAGTTTCCGTTCCAGTTCTGGCTTCCCCATGCCATGGCGGCTCCCACGCCCGTTTCTGCCTACCTGCACTCAGCCACGATGGTAAAAGCGGGTATTTTCTTAATGGCGCGGTTGCACCCCGCCATTGCGGATAGCGCATTGTGGAGCGTGGTCGTGCCGATGGTAGGTACCATCACGCTGCTTTACGGCGCGTGGTTTGCGCTGTTCAAAACCGACTTGAAAGGCATTCTGGCGTTTTCGACCGTCAGCCATTTGGGGTTGATCACCGTCCTGCTGGGCATTGGCAGCCCCATGGCCGTGTTGGCGGCGCTGTTCCACATTCTGAACCACGCTACCTTTAAAGCGGCGCTGTTCATGAGCGCGGGCATCATCGACCATGAAACCGGCACCCGAGAGCTGAAGCAGCTTGGCGGGCTCAGAAAAGCGATGCCGGTCACCGCGCTGCTCACCACCTTGGCCGCCGCCGCCATGGCGGGGGTACCGCTGTTTAACGGTTTCCTCTCGAAAGAGATGTTCTTTACCGAAACGCTCGCCACTCCGGTACTCGGCGGTCTGAGCTGGGTGCTACCCGCACTGGCAACGCTGGGCGGCATTCTCTCCGTCGCGTACTCGCTGCGGCTGGTTCATGCGGTGTTCTATAAGCCGGCCCGCGAGCAAACGCCTAAATCCCCCCACGAGCCGCCCCACCTGATGCGCTTGCCCGTGGAACTGCTGGTGACGCTCTGTGTGCTGGTGGGGCTATTCCCCGCCTTTTTCGCGACAGGCATTCTAGAGCTAGCCACCCAAGCCGTTTTGGGCGAACCGTTGTCGTTCCACCTCGCCATCTGGCACGGCGTGAATTTGCCGCTGATGATGAGCTTGCTGGCCTTTGCCGCAGGCATTGCCATGTACTGGCGTCATGCCGATCTGCGCCGTTTCGTGCAGCCCTTCGCCAGCGTGGATGCGCGCCGCGTGTTCGAACGGCTAATCATCACCGTGGGTTACCGCGCCGAGCAGATCATTACCAAGCTGGAAGGTAACTCCTTACAGCGCTATATGGGATGGTTACTGGGCGCCGCCCTGCTGATGGGACTGATCGGCCTTGCCGGTATTCAAGAATTGACCGGTAGCAAAGGCAATCAGCCCATCGACGGCGTGGTGCTGCTAGGCGCAGGCATGCTCATTTTTGGAGGGGTTGCCACCGCAGCGACTCACCGCTACCGCTTGATTTCACTGTTGATGCTGTCAGTGGTCGGTCTGTTCGTAGCGCTCACTTTTGCGCGTTTTTCGGCCCCGGATCTCGCCTTGACCCAGCTTTCGGTGGAAGTCGTCACGATGATTCTGCTGATGCTGGCATTGTTCTTCTTGCCGCAAAAAACCCCTACCGAATCGAGCCCGATGCGTAACGTGCGCGATATTCTGCTGGCCGGTGCGCTGGGGCTGGTGGTCGCTAGCTTGAACTACGCGGTGATGACCCGCGAAACGCTCTCGATCTCCAACTTCTTCGTCGAGAACAGCAAACCCGGTGGCGGCGGCTACAACGTGGTCAACGTGATTTTGGTCGACTTCCGTGGCTTCGATACCCTGGGCGAAATTACCGTCCTGGCCATTGCGGGTCTCGCGATCTTCAAGCTGCTCAACCGCTTGCGTCTGTTCATGCCCCACAGCGACGGCGAAGGCCGTGTTTGGTCACCGGATCGCTACCCGGCCATTCTGACCTCCATCTCGATGACGCTGCTGCCACTGGCGCTGCTGGTGTCCGCCTTCATCTTCCTACGCGGTCATAACCAGCCCGGCGGTGGCTTCATTGCCGGTTTGATTACCGCTGTTGCTTTGATTCTGCTGTACATGGCGCGGGGCGTTGAGTGGGCGCAAGAGCGCCTGAATTTCCCCTTCCAGCCGGTCGCCGTGGTGGGTGTGGCCATTGCCACGCTCACCGGCCTAGGCAGCTGGCTGTTGGGTTACCCCTTCCTGACCTCGTCGTTTGGGTATTTCAGCCTGCCGCTGATTGGCACCTTCGAGCTTGCCACGGCCCTGCTGTTTGACTTGGGTGTGTACCTCGCGGTGGTGGGAGCCACGCTGATGATTCTGGCCAACCTGGGTAAGGTGACGACACCGCACCGCCCGGTGACCGACCCGAAGACGTCAGACACCCACGACACGCCGAATGAAAAGGAATCCCACTAATGGAAATGCTCTATGCCATTACCACGGGTATCTTAACCTCCTGCGGCCTTTACCTGACGCTAAGGGGACGAACATTCCCGGTCGTCGTGGGCCTGACACTGCTCTCGTATGCGGTCAACCTGTTCCTGTTCTCCATGGGCGGGCTGACGACGGATGGTGCCGCGTTGGTGAACGAAGGTTCACAGTTCGCCGATCCGCTGCCCCAGGCGCTGGTCCTCACCGCTATCGTCATCGGCTTTGCCATGACAGCGTTCGTGGTCATTCTTGCCATGCGGGCGCGCAGCGAGGTGGGTAACGACCACGTGGATGGTAAAAAGGAAGACCGCGAATGATTCAGCATCTAATTGTGTTGCCCGTGGTACTACCACTGGTCGCAGGTATTTTATTGCTTTACCAGCGCCAGGGGCTGGTGCACTACAAGCGCGCTGTAAGCGTTATTGCCACCCTGCTTCTACTGCTGGTGTCGATTGCTCTGGTGCGCCAAGCCGCCAGCGGTGAGATCACCTATTACGCCCTAGGCGACTGGCAGCCACCGTTTGGCGTCGTGCTGGTGCTCGACCGCCTCTCCGCGCTGATGGTGCTGCTCACGTCCCTTCTAGCCGTGGGCGCCGTGGTGTTTGCCTGCGGTGGAGACGACGAGAAAGGCAGCAACTTCCACGGCCTGTTTCAGTGGCAGTTGCTCGGTATCAACGGTGCGTTTTTGACCGGCGACTTGTTCAACCTGTTCGTCTTTTTCGAAGTGCTGTTGCTGGCCTCCTACGCGCTGCTGTTGCACGGTGGCGGCAAGGCGCGCATTCAGGCCAGCGTGCACTATGTGGTGCTTAACCTGGCAGGTTCGTCGCTATTTTTGATTGCCGTGGGCATTCTGTATGGGGCCACCGGCACGCTCAATATGGCGGATATGGGCGATAAGCTCGCTAGCCTGCCCGCCGAGCGTGAGGGTTTAGTCACCGCAGGTGCGCTGATGCTGCTGGTCGTCTTTGGCCTCAAAGCTGCCATTTTACCGCTCTATTTCTGGCTCCCCCGCGCTTATGCCGCGGCCCCTGCCCCGGTGGCAGCGCTGTTTGCGATCATGACCAAGGTGGGCATCTACGCCATTCTGCGGGTCTATTCGCTGATTTTTGGCGAGCAGGCAGGGGGCCTTGTGGCGCTTGAGCAGCCTTGGGTGTGGTGGCTAGCGCTAGCCACCTTGGCCGCTGCTGGCGTGGGCGTGATGGCCGCTCGCGACCTGCGCCTGCTGGTGGCCTACTTGGTGCTGATTTCGGTGGGCACACTACTGGCGGGCGTCGGCATGCGCTCGGTAGAGGCCACCTCCGCTCTGCTTTACTATCTCATCCATACCACGCTAGTCACCGGTGGCCTGTTCCTGCTGGCTGAGATGATTGGCCTGCAGCGCGGCAAGCCGGGTACGCGTATCGTCAAAGGGCGCCCGCTGGTTCAGGGTAATGCCCTGGCGATCACCTTTTTCATCAGTGCGATTGCCGTGGTGGGTATGCCACCCCTTTCAGGCGCGCTGGGTAAAGCGATGGTATTGGTGGCGGCAGAAGGCACTCAGCGCGTGTGGTTATGGCCACTGCTGCTGCTCGCCAGCCTAGCGTCACTGATCGCGCTCTCTCGCGCGGGCTCTACGCTGTTTTGGCGCAGCCACCGGGGTAGCCCAAGCGGTAGTCCGCTATCCCGTTACCAGTGGTTCGGCATGCTCTGGCTACTCAGCGCTGCGCCTTTACTGGTGGCGTTCGCCGGGCCGGTGAGCAGCTATACCCAAGCCACCGGCGAGCAGCTCGCTAACCCGCAACAACTGATCGAAACGCTGCTGCCCGATGCAGGAGAGACGCCATGATTACCCCTCGCAAATGGCTGCCCACCCCGGTGCTGTCGATACTGCTGCTATTGGTATGGCTGCTGCTGGTCCGCAGCTACGCCTTTGGCCAGTTCGTGCTGGGCGGCGCGCTGGCTATCCTGATTCCTTTGCTGACCCACCGCTTTTGGGATGCCCGACCACGCATCAGCAAGCCCATGATGCTGCTTCGCTTTGGCCTGCGAGTGCTGGGCGATATCGTCACCGCCAACTTCGAGGTGGCGTACCTGATCGCCAACCCATGGCGCAAGCTCAAGCCACACTTCATTGAGTATCCGCTGATGCTGGAGGAGCGGTTTACCATCACGCTGCTGGCCAGCACGATCAGCCTGACCCCCGGCACCGTTTCGGCCAACCTGCGGATGGATGGCAAATCCCTGCTGATTCATGCGTTGAACGTGGACGATGAAGAAGCGCTCATTGAGCAAATACGCGAACGCTACGAACGGCCGCTCAAGGAGATCTACGAATGCTGAGTATTGCGCTCTACATCACCTTAGCGCTGGTGGTGATGGCCCTGCTGATGAACCTCTACCGCCTGACGATTGGCCCTGATCTTCCTGATCGGGTTCTGGCGCTGGACACCATGTACGTCAACTCCATCGCGCTGATCGTACTGCTCGGCTTGTGGCTCAACAGCAAGACCTATTTCGAGTCGGCCCTGTTGATCGCCATGCTTGGCTTCATCAGTACGGTGGCCGTATGCAAATACATCCTGCGCGGAGATATTATCGAATGAAAATGATCGATGAGGTGGCGTCATGCCCTTTCTAGTTGAAGCGCTAATCTCTTTATTGCTACTGGCAGGCGGAGTCTTCGTATTCATCGGCTCGCTTGGCATGGCGCACCTGCGTGACTTCTACATGCGCCTGCACGGCCCTACAAAAGCCACCACGCTGGGCATTGGCTGCATGTTGATTGCCTCCATGGGCTACTTCTGGAGCGTCGATGGCAAGCCGGATATCCAGGAGCTGCTGATTACGCTGTTCCTGTTTATCACCGCGCCCGTCAGCGCCCACCTGCTGGCCAAAACCGGCCTGCACCTGCAGTTGAAGCACACCCAAAAGACCCAGGGCAAACCAATCGAGTTACGCTCTGAAGAGGTCGGCGACAAACCGGTGCCTCACCCTGACAAAGGGCACGGTTAAACACTGTCAATCACGCCTCAAGCGCTGGCAACCGCCAGCGCTTTTTTATGAGCGACCCACCTAAACCGCTGACCATACAGCGAACGCGCGGGCGAGCGGTATGAAGCGCACTCAACAGAAAGTAGTGGCGAATGCCACTTTCCGGTAAGCTCTTGCCGATTGATTTTACGAGGTGAGGTACATCATGTGGCGCCTACTCAGGCTATCTGCACTGTCATTATCTGCTCTGGTGCTGGCAGGCTGCTCCGATCCAACCGTCGACACCAGCTCTATGCCCGCTGCGGTGGTCTCGATCGAAGAAGTGCGTGAGTCGCTGCCCACCTATAAGCGCGACGAGTTCGATACCGCGCTCAAGATCATTGCCATGTCATCGTTTAGCGGTATCGATCTTTTCAACCCACAGCGCATGAACGCGGCGGAAATTGCCGAGTCGGCCAATGCCTACATGCATGGGTTGACGGGGGATGAAATCATCGAGCGTGCCGATAACATGCTTCGCGAACGGCGCGCACGTGAGCGCGAGCAGGCACTGCGCACGCTTAACCGGCTAGAAGCCAAACAGGCCAGCGCCAAGCGTGACCAGGAGCGTTTAGCGCAAATTCGTATCGACAGCGCTCGCTACTATCTCAGTACCAGCCCCTACGGCGCACTAGAGCCGGTGATCGAGCTGACGGTCACGAACGGCGGGGACCAGCCCATTTCAGAACTCATGCTGCGCGGGCTACTGGAAAGCCCCGACCGGGAAGTCGCCTGGGTGGATGAAACCTTCTACTACGTGATTTCCGGTGGCCTTGCTCCTGGTGAGAGCGACACCTGGAGCCTGGCGCCCAATCGCTTTGGGCCTTGGGGCAACGATCAGATTCCCCGCAATGCCGAACTGTCGCTCACGCTGTTAGGCGTCAACGATGCCGACGGTGAGCCGTTGTGGAATGCGCCCCCGCTGACCGAGAGTGAGACCGCGCGGCTTGAGTCGCTGCGAACCGAGTACGGCGGCATACGCCCCCAAGCCACGGACGACCAAGCCGCTGACAGCTTAGCGACGCGCAGGTGATCTACAAAAACGGCGGTGCTAACCAGCACCGCCGTTTTACGTTGACCCGCGTCGTCTGGCTTAGGTTAGGTTAGCTCAGCGTCGCTATAGCCAAGCAGGTACAGCACGCCATCCAACCCTGCGACGGAGATCGCTTGGCGTGCTTCGGCACGCACCAACGGTTTAGCACGGAACGCCACGCCCAACCCCGCCGTTGCGAGCATTTTCAGATCGTTCGCACCATCGCCGACGGCAACGGTTTGCGCCAGCGGCACGCCTTCGCGCTCGGCAATCTGCGTCAATAGCGCCGCTTTTCGCTCGGCATCGACGATGGGTTCCTGAACTGCGCCGGTCACTTTGCCTTGCTCGATGACCAGCTCGTTGGCATGAATTTCATCAAACCCAAGCCGCTCTTGAAGGTAGCGGGCAAAGTAGGTGAAACCGCCGGACAGAATCACCGTCCGGTAACCCAAGCGTTTCAAATTCGCCATCAAGCGTTCGACACCTTCCATCAGCGGCAGCTCTGCAGCAATACTGGCCAGCACCGACTCCTCCAGGCCCTCCAGCTTGCTCATACGCTCTCGAAAGCTGGCCTTGAAATCCAGCTCGCCGCGCATGGCCCGCTCGGTCACGTCTGCCACTTCTTGACCTACGCCATGGCGACGGGCCAACTCGTCGATCACTTCCGCTTGGATCAACGTGGAGTCCATGTCGAAGCAAATCAGGCGCGGCGCATCCGTTGGTCGGGGTGGTTGCACGACGAGATCCACACCGTGGGTGTCACCCAGCGCCAGCGCCGCTTGGCGCAGTGCCGTCAGCGATTCGGGCGCGCCACTCGCGTGAAGCTCCAGGCAATCCATCGCGCTGCCCTGTACCGTGTCCGCCAGCGTCTGGCGACGCTCCTCCTGTAAACCGAACTGCTCCATGAGCGACGCCACGGCAAGCTCTACCGTCGCCGTCAGGCGCGGCGCCAACAGCGTGACCACCACATTTCCGCGTGCCATCCATTACTCCCCTGCTTCTAAACGATCTACTTTTTGGAAACCACGCGGCAGCTTGCTGCCCCTTCTGCCACGCTCCCCGCGATAATACGCTAGGTCATCCGCTTTGAGGGTCAGTTTGCGCTTGCCCGCATGAATGATCAGCTCGCTGCCTTCGGCCACCACGGCAATATCCCGCACGAACTCTTCCCGCCGTGCGGCGCGGGGGCCGGGGATATCAAGCATTTTGTTGCCTTTGCCTTTGGCCATCTCGGGCAACTGATCCAGAGGAAACAGCAGCAAACGACCTTCATTGGACACCGAGGCTACCCAGAGCCCTTCGCCTTCCGGCACCTCGATGGGGGGCATGACGCGACAGCCTTTGGGCACGCTGAGCACGGCTTTACCCGCTTTGTTCTTGCCGGTAAGGGCTTCGAGCTGAGCCACGAACCCGTAGCCCCCGTCGCTGGCAAGCAGGAAGCGTTTGGTGGGCGGCGCGAGCATCAGACCCGCCATCTGCGCCCCCGCTGCCACGTTCACTCGCCCGGTCACCGGCTCGCCCTGGCCACGGGCACTGGGCAAGTTGTGTGCTGCCAAGGTGTAGGCGCGGCCAGTATCGTCCAGCAGCACCAGCGGCTGATTGGTTTTACCTCGGGCTGCTAAGCGGAAACTATCCCCCGCTTTGTAGGAGAGCCCTTCGGGGTCGATATCGTGGCCTTTGGCAGCACGAATCCAGCCTTTATCGGACAGCACCACGGTAATCGGGTCGGCCCCCAGCAGTTCCACTTCAGAGAGCGCTTTGGCTTCGCTGCGCTCCACCAGCGGCGAACGGCGTTCGTCGCCGTGCTCTTTACCCGCTGCGCGGATCTCTTTCTCGATCAGCGTGGTGAGCTTGGCTTCGCTACCCAGCAGCCCCTGCAGGGTTTTACGCTCTTTTTCCAGCTCATCCTGCTCGCCGCGAATCTTCATCTCTTCCAGCTTGGCAAGATGGCGCAGACGCAGTTCAAGAATGGCTTCAGCCTGACGCTCAGTCAGTCCAAAGGCGCTCATCAGGGCAGGCTTGGGCTCATCCTCTTCGCGGATGATGCGGATCACCTCATCGATATTCAGGTAAGCGGTCAGTAGGCCTTCTAGAATATGCAGGCGATCTTCCACTTTGCCTAAACGGTGCTCGAGGCGGCGACGCACGGTGGCACGGCGAAACCGCAGCCACTCACCCAGCATATCGGTCAGCGGCATCACCCGTGGGCGGCCATCCAGGCCGATCACGTTCATGTTCACCCGCACGTTCTTTTCCAGATCCGTGGTGGCGAACAGGTGCGCCATCAGCGCTTCGACATCCACACGGCTCGAACGTGGCTCGATCACCAAGCGGGTCGGCTCTTCATGGGTCGATTCATCGCGCAGATCGGCCACCATAGGCAGCTTTTTCGCCTGCATTTGCGCGGCAATCTGCTCCAACACTTTGGCACCGCTGACCTGATAGGGCACGGCGGTAATGACGATGTTGGCGTCTTCACGTACGTAGCGGGCGCGTAATTTGACCGAGCCTCGGCCAGTCTCATAGAGCTTACGCAGATCCGCTTTCGGCGTGATGATTTCTGCATCCGTCGGGAAATCCGGTGCAGGCACGAACGCCATCAAATCCGTCGTGGTGGCCTCGGGATGACGCAGCAGGTGGCAAGTGGCTTCCACCACTTCCGAGACGTTATGGGGCGGAATATCGGTCGCCATGCCCACCGCAATGCCCGTGCCGCCGTTGAGCAGCACGTGGGGCAACCGCGCGGGCAGTACTACAGGCTCTTGCATGGTGCCATCGAAGTTCGGCGCCCACTCCACGGTGCCCTGGCCCAGCTCGCTGAGCAGCACTTCGGCAAATTTGGAGAGCTTGGCCTCGGTGTAGCGCATCGCCGCGAAGGATTTCGGGTCGTCGGGACTACCCCAGTTACCCTGGCCATCCACCAGCGGGTAGCGGTAGCTGAACGACTGCGCCATCAACACCATGGCTTCGTAACAGGCGCTGTCTCCGTGGGGGTGAAACTTACCCAGTACGTCACCGACGGTACGCGCCGACTTTTTGTACTTGGCATTGGCGTGCAGCGCCAGCTCGCGCATGGCGTAGATGATCCGCCGCTGAACGGGCTTCATGCCATCGCCAATGTTGGGTAAGGCGCGGTCTAGAATGACGTACATCGAGTAGTCGAGGTACGCTTTTTCGGTGTAATCGCGTAGGGACAGACGCTCGACGTCGCCCTCCGCTACTTGAATATCCATGTCGATCATACTCTACCTTGACAACAAAACCGCCCCTGGCGGGGCGGCTAAATAAGCGGACTTGCGGCCACTCAAGAGGGCGCGCTAAGTAAGATGCCGGCTTTCCTGCTCACTGTGCGGCAATGCACGGGAGTGGCTCTCGCCCTGCGCACTGCCATGAAACTCATCCAATAGCCCTTTTAGACGCTGCGCTTGCAACGAAAGCTCATTGGCCGCTCCCGCCGCTTGGCTAACCAGCCCGGCATTTTGCTGGGTCACGGTATCCATCTGCGTCACGGCCCGGTTAATCTCATCAATGCCGTTGGTTTGTTCGCTGGAGGCTTGGCTGATCTCGCTGATCCGCGCGGACACCTCCTCGATCGACGAGACGATCTCTTTCATCGCCGCTTCGGCCTCGTCGGCATAGCCACTGCCAGTAGCGATTTGCTCGGACGTGGTCTTGATCAAACCGTTGATATTACGCGCAGAGGCGGCACTTCGGGAGGCCAGTTCGCGTACCTCACTGGCGACCACGGCAAACCCACGCCCGTGTTCGCCGGCGCGAGCCGCCTCGACCGAGGCATTCAGCGCCAAAATGTTGGTCTGGAACGCAATGTTTTCGATCACTTGAACGATAGAAGCCACCTCGACCGAGCTTTCATTGATGCTTTCCATCGATTGCGCCAACCGCGATACCTGCTCACCGCCGCGCTTCACTTTCGCCGCTGACTCCTTCACGCGCTGGTCCGCCTCTTGGGCGTTATCCGCATTCCGCTTCACCGTCGCCGCCATCTGCTCCATGGTCGAGGAGGTCTCTTGCAGCGAAGCGGCCTGCTGCTCCGTGCGGCTCGACAGTTCGTTATTGCCAGCGGCGATCTCAGACGATTCGCTGGCAATGGCATCCGCCACCCCGCGCACGTCACCGAATAGGCGCTGGAGCTTCTCGGAGTAGCGGTTCACTGCACGGCGCAGTTCACCAATCTCATCGTCGCGGTAAATGGTCAACTCACGCCCGCCATCGTTCTGACCGAGCTGATCAATTTGATGCGTGGTACTGCGAATTTGCGCCAGTAGAATGCGGCCACCCCACCAGCCAAGCCCTAATAGCAGCGCCAACAGCGGCAAAATGAACAGCAGCAAATCACGGGTCAGCGTTTGCGCTAGTGCGGTCACTTGGTCACTGGGTGTCACGAGCCCGAGTGTCCAGCCCGTGGTGGGCATATCGAACAAACGCACTTCAGCCGGGCTTGCCAGCACTCCCGCACTCTCGACGCTGGTTTGCGCTTGCCCTGCCTCCAACGCTTCCACTACCGGCGTTAGCCAAGGTTGGTTGCTAGCAACGCCTGAAAGGCTTTGCATCTCATCCGACGACTGCTCCACGCCGGGGAGATCGATGATGTTACGCTCGCTATCGAGCACGAAGGCGTAGCCTCCCGTGCCTCCGCCGTTCTCTGCCAAGAACGCCGCGACACCGCCTAGCTGCATGTCGATGGTAGCGACACCGGCAAAGGCCTCATTGCTGTAGTACGGTACGCTACAGGTGACCATGGCGACCCCGGTCGCTGGGTCACGGTAAGCCGCCGACCAAACGCACTGCCCTGGCGTGGCATCGCGAGCGCTGCTGTACCACGCTTCCTCGTGATAAGGGGCCGCGCTGGGTGCATTGTAATCGTCCAGAAAGTCCAGCCCGCCCTGGCCGTTACGCGCCCAGAAAAAACTAAATTTATCGACGCCGGGTGCAAACGCGCTTGGCTCTGGCCAAATACCGCCACCGGCGATAGTGCTATTGCCATTGTCGTCCACCACATTGGGCAGCGCTTGTCGGTAGAGGGCGTCATCCAGCGGTAGCGATTCGGCCAGTGCGGCAAGGCTCGAAGTAGTGCCTTCTACTCGCGCTAACTGGCCATTGAGGGCATTGACGATGGCGCCTCCGGTTCGGTCGATCAGCGACTCGCTGGCTTCAATGACCAGCGGCTGTCCCCGCCACGCCATCACCCCGTAAATACCCGCCCCCATCAGTAGCGTGAGCACCACCGCCGATAACGTCAATTGCCGTGAAATTGAGTTAAACAAAGCCCGTCTCCCATACGTGAGCGCTTGACACGCGTTTTCGACTAAATGCCTATGGTTAGACTATCGGCCAGTTGGCGGTAGACTCCAACAACGCACCGTTAACGTTTGCCTGCTTGCGAATTACACCTCGATATCGGCCAAGTTACCGTAATCTTCTAACCACTTTTTACGGTCGCTGGCGCGCTTTTTGGCCAGCAGCATGTCCATCATTTCCAGAGTGCCATCGCCTTCGTCCAGCGTGAGCTGAACGAGACGGCGGGTTTCTACGGCCATGGTGGTTTCGCGCAGCTGTAGCGGGCTCATTTCACCCAGGCCCTTGAAGCGCTGGACGTTGGGCGTGCCCCGCTTTTTCGCTAACTGTTTCAAAATGGCGGCTTTCTCGCTCTCATCCAGGGCGTAATGCACCTCTTTCCCCAGATCGATCCGGTACAGCGGCGGCATGGCAACGAAGACATGCCCTGCATCGACAAGGGCGGGGAAGTGTTTGACAAACAGCGCGCAGAGCAGCGTAGCGATATGCAGACCGTCGGAGTCGGCATCGGCAAGAATACAGATCTTGTGATAGCGCAGCTTTTCGAGGTCGGCGCTGCCCGGGTCAGCACCAATCGCCACGGCAATATCGTGGACTTCCTGGGAGCCGTAAATATCGTGGGAGTCCACTTCCCAGGTATTGAGAATCTTACCCCGCAGCGGCAGGATGGCCTGGGTGTCGCGGTTACGCGCCTGCTTGGCGCTCCCGCCGGCCGAGTCGCCCTCCACCAGAAACAGCTCGCTCAGCGCCGGATCTTGCCCCGAACAGTCCGCCAGCTTGCCGGGCAGCGCCGGACCGGAGGTCACTTTCTTACGCGCGACCTTCTTCGACTTCTTTTGGCGCTGCTGGGCCGCGCTGATCACCAGTTCGGCAAGCTGTTCGGCCTGCTCGATGTGATGGTTCAGCCACAGCGAAAAGGCGTCTTTGACCACGCCTGAGACAAACCCAGCAATGGTGCGCGACGAGAGGCGCTCCTTGGTCTGTCCCGCAAACTGTGGATCGAGCATTTTCACCGAGAGCACGAAAGAGGCGCGCTCCCACAAATCGTCGGCAGTGAGCTTGATGCCGCGGGGCAGCAGGCTGCGGTATTCACAGAACTCCCGCAGAGCGTCTAGCAGGCCGGACCGAAAACCATTGACGTGGGTGCCACCCTGGGGCGTGGGAATGAGGTTGACGTAACTTTCGAGGAGCGCCTCGCCACCTTCCGGCAGCCACTGAATGGCCCAGTCCACGCCGTGCTCGTCGTCACTGAAGTGGCCTACAAACGGCTCCTTGGGCAGCACCTCATAGCCATCGGTGGCTTCGGCCAGATAGTCGCGCAGGCCATCGGCGTAGGCCCACTCGGTTTTGGTGCCATCCGGCTCGACCAGGGTGACCGAGAGCCCTGGGCAAAGCACCGCTTTGGCGCGCAGCAGGTGCTTCAGTTTGGATAGCGCGAGCTTCGGGCTGTCGAAGTAGCTTTCGTCGGGCCAGAAGCGTACCAGGGTGCCAGTGGCACGTTTGGCGGCTTTGCCGATTTCATGCAGCTCTTCGACCTTTTCGCCGTGCTCGAAGGCAATGGCGTGGCGGGCACCGTCGCGGGTCACTTCGACTTCCAACCGTCGAGACAGCGCATTGACCACCGAGACGCCCACGCCGTGAAGGCCACCCGAGAACCGGTAGCTCGACGAGGAGAACTTACCGCCCGCGTGAAGCTTGGTCAGGATGAGCTCGACCCCGGAGACGCCGTGTTCCGGGTGCAGGTCGATCGGCATGCCGCGGCCGTTATCCTGGACTTCGATGGCTCCGTCGCTGTGAAGCACCACGCTGATGCTCGAAGCATGACCCGCCAGCGCCTCGTCGACACTGTTGTCGATGACCTCTTGGGCGAGGTGATTGGGACGTGAGGTATCGGTATACATACCGGGACGCTTTCGCACCGGCTCGAGGCCTGAGAGAACCTCGATCGAACTCGCGCCGTACTGGGAGGCATCAAACTGGGTCATGTAACGTCGGTTCCTGAAAAAACGTACTGAACAAAAGCGTACAGGCGGCCTGGTTGGGTGCCGTACAAAGGCAGTCACTAGTCCTATCAACGCGAGAGGCACACCGGAAGAGACCGCGCATAAAGGTACACAGGATAGCGGAAAAGCAAAAAGCTGTATATCCAGCCATATAGATCGAGCTGCCTACGCCTGCTCTGCGGCCCAAAACGCCTCGATGAGACCGCGGCTAGAGGCGTCCATTCGGCCAAGGTCGCCCTCTCCATCAATGATGGCCTGGGTATCGGTGGCAATCTGCTTGCCCAGCTCGACGCCCCACTGATCAAAGGGGTTGATGTCCCATATCACTGCCTGTACGAACACCTTGTGCTCGTAGAGCGCAATCAGCGCGCCGAGGGTCGCAGGCGTGAGCTTGTCCAGCAGCACGGTGGTCGAGGGCTGGTTGCCACGATACCGTTTGTGTTCGGGGCGCGGGCCATCCTCCTCCAAAGCATCGTCCCCCAGCATCAGTACGCGGGATTGGGCAAAGCAGTTGGCCAGCGCCAGACGATGCTGGGCCTTCAAGTGGCGACGGGTATCCGGGTCTTCCACCTCATCGTAGCGCTTCAAGGGCGCGATAAAGTCGCATACCACCGGCTGCGTACCCTGGTGCAGCAGTTGGTAAAACGCATGCTGGGCATTAGGGCCTAACTGCCCCCACAGCACTGGGCAGGTGGAGTAGTTCACCGCCTGGCCCTGGCGGGTCACGGACTTGCCGTTGGACTCCATCTCGAGCTGTTCGAGGTAAGCAGCAAAGTACTCAAGCCGCCCGTCATAAGGCAGAATCGAGTGGGCACGAATATCCAAGAAGTTGACGTTCCAAATACCTGCCAACCCTAACAACACCGGCAGATTGTCCTCTAGCGGCGCCTCGCGAAAATGGCGATCCATGGCATGGGCGCCCGCCAGCAGCTCGCGGAAGTTCTCCATGCCGATCACCAGCGCAATCGGCAGGCCAATGGTGCCCCACAGCGAGTAGCGTCCGCCAACCCACTCCCAGAACATCAACTGGTGGTCCGGGGTAATCCCCCACTCGCTCATCTTGTCGGGGCTGGCCGATACGCCGATGAAGTGCTGGCGCAGGATGAGCGCCTCGCTAATCGGCTTGGCATGGGGGCTGGCGTCCGGTAGGTCGGCGTGCTGGGTGAGCCGACCAATCAGCCAGTCGCGAGCGGTGTTGGCGTTGGAGAGCGTATCGATGGTGGTGAACGACTTCGACGACAGCACGAATAGCGTGGTTTCGGGGTTAAAGCGGCTAAGATAATCCGCCAGTTGGGAACCATCCATCGTGGAGGCAAAATGCACCTCCACCGGGTGAATATCGCTGGGGCGATAGTCCGCGAGGGCATGAGTAACCATCAGCGGCCCTAAATCCGAGCCGCCCACGCCTAAATTCACCACGTGACGAATAGGCTTGCCGGTGGCCCCCCGCCACTGGCCCGCATGTAGCCGCTGCACCAGGCGCTCCATTTGCGCCAAGCTGTCATGCACGGCCCCGACGATATCTTCGCCTTCCACGTCCAGGCTCGCATCCGCAGGTAGGCGCAAGGCGGTATGCAGCGCTGGGCGGTTCTCACTGACGTTCACCCGTTTACCGCTCAGCAGCGCCTCGATGGCCCCTGGCACGCCCGCCTCTTGGGCCAGCGCCAGCAGGTGCTCCAGCGTATCGTCGTCCCACCGCTGCTTGGAAAGATCGAGAGTGAGCCCCGCCACCTGACGCGTAAAGTGCCGCCAACGGCTGGGGTCTTCCCCAAACAGGTGCTTCAAGTGGACATGTTTAAGCGCTTGCGCATGCTGCTGTAACGTTTGCCAAGCGGGAAGCGTATCGGGAGTTGCTGTTGCTGAAGCCATGTGCCCTCTCCTGTGGCGTCGTTCCGTGAGGCAGGAATCTGTGTTGATCAGGCCTGTTCTGCGTTAACAAGGGCGCGTAAACTACGCAACCTCATTAACCATCCTGGCTTGCCCATGAGTGATGCATCTTACCGCGACGCTATCTTTTCAACACCCCTAGACAAGGTGGCTAGGTTCTCCTTCGATGAACAGGTCGTCGCGTGCTTCCCCGATATGATCCGCCGCTCGGTGCCCGGCTACGGCCAAATCCTAGGTATGCTGAGCCTGATTGCCAAACGCCATCTGCGCCACGGTGCCCATGTTTATGATCTGGGCTGCTCGCTGGGCGCATCCGGACTCGCCCTGGCAGGCGCTCTACCCGCCGATGCGTTCCGCTATACCGGTATCGACCTTTCCCCGGCCATGGCGGCCCGGGCGAAGCAGACCTTTCTCGATGAGTGCCCCGAGCACGCCATGCAGGTGGAAGAAGCCGATATTCGTACCTACGAGTATGCGCCTTCGGGGATGATCATTCTCAACTTTACGCTGCAGTTTTTGCCACCGGCCGATCGTGATGCGCTACTCAAGCGGCTTTACAACACGCTTGAGCCCGGCGGCGTGCTGATTCTTTCGGAAAAAACCGTCGATGCCGACGAGCGCGACAACGCTTGGCGAGTCGAGCGCTATCACGACTTCAAGCGTGCCAATGGCTACAGCGATATGGAGATCAGCCAAAAGCGCACCGCGCTTGAGAACGTGCTGATTCCCGATACGCTGGATGCCCTGCACGAGCGATTGTCGCTGGCGGGCTTCCCCCGCGCCATGACCTGGTTCCAGTACCTGAACTTCACCTCGCTGATCGCCTTCAAGGAGGGTTAACGTGGCGCTACTCCCTGACGATCATCGCGTGCTGTATCAAGCGTTTTTAGATCAGGCCACTCAAGATGCCTCGCTCACGCCCTGGCTTGCCAAACTCCCCGAGCAGCTCGCCAGCGGGCTGGACCGCCAGCGCCACGGCGATCTCTCTGCCTGGGAAAAAGCCGTGGCCAAACTGCCGACGCTGCCGGAAGAGCGCCGTGTGGATCTAAACAGCGACACGCTGACGGTAGAAATCGATCTCACCGACAGCCAGCAGCGCCAGTGCTTCAACCTGCTGCGTAAGCTGGCCCCGTGGCGTAAAGGGCCGTTCAACCTGGGTGGTATCGAGATCGACACCGAGTGGCGCTCCGACTGGAAATGGCAGCGTGTCGCGCCGCATCTCGCGCCGTTGAAGTACCGCAAGGTGCTGGATGTAGGCGGCGGCAGCGGCTACCACGCCTGGCGGATGGCGGGTGCAGGCGCGGCTTTCGTGTTGGTGATTGACCCTTCCCCGCGCTTTTATTGGCAGTTCCAAGCGGTGCGCCACTTCGTCGGCAACGCCGATGACGGCCGTACACAGTTTCTGCCGGTGGGTATCGAGGACGTGCCCGAGAACCTAGGTTTCTTCGACACGGTGTTCTCCATGGGCGTGCTGTACCACCGCCCTTCGCCCCTTGAGCACCTGCAACAGCTAAAAGGCGCGCTGGCCCCCGGCGGTGAGCTGGTGCTGGAAACCCTGGTGGTAGAAGGCGACGAGCAGACCGTGTTCGTACCCGGCGAGCGCTACGCCGCGATGCCCAACGTCTACTTTCTGCCCTCCTCCAAAGCACTGTGCCACTGGCTAGAGCGCTGCGGCTTTACCAACGTGCGAGTGGTGGATGAAGCGGTGACGACGCTCGATGAACAGCGCTCCACCGAGTGGATGACTTACCAGTCGCTGGCGGACTTTCTCGATCCGGATGATCGCAGCCGCACCATAGAAGGCTACCCTGCACCACGCCGCGCGGTGATTCTGGCGAACAAGCCGGAGTAGTGAGTGATGGCCGCCCAGCACTTTTAAACCAGTACTTTTAAATCAGCACTTTTAAATCAGCGCCTTAAAATCACCAGCCAGCGACCCAGGTTCATCACGCTGGCCAGTGACGCGGCCACATAGGTAAAGGCGCAGGCGGTGAGTACGTGGCGGGCACCGGCCATATCGGCAGGCGGCACGTACTCTTTCAACAATGGCAACGCACGATTGAAGCTGGCATCGAACTCCACCGGCAGCGTGACAAGATGTACCAGCGCGGCGGTGCCGAAGCTAATCACTGCCATCACGATAATCATCGCAAGCCCGCCGGGTAGCCGCGTCAGCAGGAACAGAAATGGCGCGGCCATCATCAAAATCGCCCCTAGCTTTTCGGCCTTTTGGGCCACCCGTACCAAACGGCTGCGGGCCAGCAGTGGCGCATAACCTTCGTGGTGCTGAATGGCATGACCCACTTCATGGGCGGCAACGGTCACCGCCGTCAGCGAACGGCCATCGTAGTGATCGGGCATTAAGCGTACACAGCGTGCCTCAGGGTCGTAATGGTCGCCCTGCTCGGTGCGCTCTACCCGCACGCCCTCCACACCCATGCGGCGTATCAGGTGTTCGGCCAACTCCGCGCCGGTGCCCGGGTAGTCGTCGCGGCCTCGAGTATGGCGCTTTAATACCCATTTTGCCCATAGGTTGGGCAGCACGAAAATGGCCAGCGCCAGCACGATTAAGAGGATGAGCATCACGACACCGGAACCCGCCAAGTAAGAGAGACATCAACGCTTAGTTTTACCACGAATGGCAGGGGAACACAGCTTAGGCGGGCTCGTGACGATGGGCTTCAACGTCGCGCTGTACAGACTGCAAGCCGCGCGCTGAAATATCCCCTTGGGCGTGAGCATGCTCGGCAATCAAAATGCTGTCTGCCGCCAAGACCAGCTCACACTCGGTGTGAGCCAATTCATCGCGCAAGCGCTGGATGGCGGCTTCCCGCTGTGGGTCGCTATCCACACGGCGAATGTAGATTGCTTTGATCCGATCCGGGTAGGCTTTGACGACCTCCGTGTAGACCTCGGGATCATGCTGACCGCTATCGCCAATCAAAATGCAGGGCATGTCGTCATACAGCGCCAGCATACGGTCGATGAGCTCACGCTTGTGCGCTTCTGCCCGGCGCGGCCACGGCTTACGCCATGAGATGCCCCACTCCCGCAAAAACAGAATCGGCCCAACCGGGATCCGGTTCATTTGGAAAAAAGCTTCCAACATTTCATAAATGGCCCAGGGGCCACGAGAAACGTAGAGGATCGGTCGTTCGCCCTTTTCGGTCTGCCCACGGTAAAGCGCCTGATAGAGCGACGCGACGCCAGGGAAGGCCGTCCGCCGGTGTGGCTTGCGGACGAACAGTCGATAGAGCATCTTGAGCTTTTCCGCCACGCCGGTGAACATCACCGTATCGTCGATATCGCTGATCACCAGCAGATCCGCTTCGGGAGGCGGGACGTACACCTCGACATTCGTGCGGATGGGCGGATGCCCCTGGGCGTGTACCAGGATATCGGCACGATGCCAGGAAACGTCGACCGGCAGCGGCGTCGTGACAGGCAGGTGAGCGTCGAAGTAACCGTCTCTGTCGGTGGTCAAGCAGAGCGCGTTATCCCCAATCCGGATATCGACCTTGGCACCGGCAAGTCCGCGACGGAAGACGCGGCGCGCCACGTCTGCGGTATCGCGCAGCATGCCGCGTCTAGGAATGGCGCGGCCGAGCGCCGCTTGGCGGAACACTCGGCCCATGACGAAGATTTCCCGCTGAGAACCGTAGCCGCGATAGGGGTGTACCATCATCCCACTGCGGCCACTGTCCCGCTTCATCGGTTTTGCAACAACGTGGGCAAGCCTTTTGGCAAAGCTTGCCCACTGGTGGTACCACGCCATTAAGCGTGCTGGCCTGAGTGACGCCCTTCCTGCAGCTCTTCCAGCAGTTTGGCATTGAAAGCATCCAGGTCTTTAGGAGTACGGCTGGTCACGAGGCCGCTATCGACCACCACTGGCTCATCCACCCAATTTACACCGGCATTACGCAGGTCTTGGGCAACGCTTGGCACGGAGGTCATTTTGCGCCCGTCGACCACGCCTGCGTTGATCAAAATCCAGGGGGCATGGCAAATGGCGGCAACCGGCTTGCCCGCTTGGAAGAACGCTTTGACGAAGCTTAAGGCATCGTCATTTAGGCGCAGCTCGTCAGGATTGAACAAGCCGCCTGGGAGTACTAGCGCGTGATAATCCGACTCGCTGACGTCGGCCAAGGCTTTGTCGGCGCCGTAAGTATCGCCCCAGTCAGTTTCGGCCCAAGCGCGAATGCCCTTACCTTCCGGCGACACGATATGCACCTCGACCCCTTCTTTCTGAAGCGCCGCGCGAGGCACGCTCAGCTCGGACTCTTCGAAACCGTCGGTGGCTAAAATAGCAACACGCTTACCGTTCAGTGCTTGATTCATCATGCTCTCCTTTTCGTGATGAGTGTGCGTCTACAACGCCTCTCCCAGTGTGGCGCATCTTATACAATCGTCAAGCGCAGATACCAAAATCGTCCAGTCGCTAGGCGCTTAAGCGTTGTACAACACACGCCCTAGCTGGCCCACATCGTAACCGCTAAGGGTGCTGGCTCGCTGGGCAAAACGGGGCGTGCGCGCAAAGGCAAAAAGCGCCTGAACGGCGGGCTCGAAATAGCTGCGTCGATGCATGACCATATCGAAGGACTCCTCCACCAGCGGAAGGAATTCCAACTGCTGGCGCTGGGCAGCGGCCTGCATGCCAAGCCCGACATCGGCGTCACCTTGGGCGATGGCCAGGGCCAAATCGTCTTCACTGAGCGCAGGGTGCGCCGCCCATCTCAGCGCTTCGTGCGCGACGCCCGCCTGTTGCAGCAAGCAGTTCATGAGCTGCGCGGCTCCTGCGCCCGGCTGACGATGGGCCAGCACGGCTTTGCGCTTGGCAATGTCGCCCACCGATTGAATGCCCAACGGATTGCCTGGGGCCAAAAGCAGCCCCTGGCGGCGCGTGGCCCAATGCAGCACGATCAGGTCGCGCACTCCGCCCAGGCCCAGCGCGGCCGGCTCGTTATAGCGCCCGGAAGCCACGTCGAGCAGATGGATCCCCGCCAGCATCGCCCTGCCCTCCAGCAAGCGGCGCACGCCGTCGCCACTGCCCTGACACAGCGAGGCCAAGTCACTCCCGCTCTCGCGCACCGCCCACTCCAGCAGCGGGTCTTGGCTGCCCGCCAATACCGGCGGAGGCGGCTGCCGCTGCGCCTGGTCGCCTTCCAAGTGGCTAAGCACCCACATATCAATATGCTGTCGAGGAAACAGCAGCTTTCCCGTCGCACGGCTGCAGGGGATATGGCCCTGACGCACCAGGTCGTACACCTTGCGCTCTTTCAAACGCAGATAGTCGGCCACCTCAGCGGTGGTCAAATAGTCGTTTGGCATCGCTTACCCTGCATTTAGCTGCGTATGGCTGCATATATTTCAGTAGCCAATGCATAACATCAAGTAAACGTACACTATGCAGCCTACTGAATACACTTTGCTCACCCGTTTCTTCCGTGGCCACCGCACTGGCGTGTGCGCGACCCGACGCTTCTACATCAGGTACTTATGTCAGCAAGTGATAACCCTTTTTATACGGCGCTCGCGCTGATTCTGGGCATGGACTCCGATTTGATCGACATCGTGGTGCTCTCTTTGCAGGTGTCGCTGGTCGCCGTGCTGATCGCCAGCGCCTTGGCGTTGCCGGTGGGAGCGGCACTCGCCCTATGGCGCTTTCCTGGACGCAATGGGCTGATCGTCTTACTCAATGCACTGATGGGGCTACCGCCGGTCGTGGCTGGGCTATGTGTCTATTTGCTGCTCTCCCGGGCAGGACCATTAGGCTCGTTTGGGCTGCTGTTCACGCCCAGCGCCATGGTGATTGCTCAAGTCATCCTGGTATTTCCCATTATCGCCGCGCTGACGCGCCAGCAGGTGGAAGCCCTGCACCATGAGTACGCCGAGCAGCTACGTTCGTTGGGGCTGACCCAGCGACGCATGATGCCCACCCTACTGTGGGATGCGCGCTTTGGCCTGCTGACGGTGATTCTGGCGGGCTTTGGCCGGGCCAGCGCCGAGGTGGGCGCAGTGATGATCGTCGGTGGCAATATCGACGGCGTGACTCGGGTGATGACCACCAGCATCGTACTGGAGACCAGTAAGGGGGATCTTCCCCTGGCGCTCGGGTTGGGCATCGTACTGCTGACGCTGGTCACCCTCATCAATGCGCTGGCCCATGCGGTCAGTGAAGCGGCCAAGAGGCGGTTAGGATGAATGCACCGCTCACTACCCCCTCTTTCACCCCACTGGCCGATGTGCCAGCCCTGCACTTTCAGCAGGCGAGCTTTACCCATCGTGGACACGCCTTGTTGGTGCCCACCACTTTCACGCTGTCTGGCTGTCAGCGCACGTTGATCATGGGGCCTAACGGGGCGGGTAAAAGTCTGTTCATGCGTTTGGCTCACGGTCTACTCCGCCCTAGCAGCGGCCACGTTAGCTGGGAAGGCGCACCTCCCGTGCAGGCCATGGTGTTTCAGCGGCCGGTGCTGCTGCGTCGCTCGGTCATCGATAATCTGATCTACGCCCTGGCCGTCAAACGCGTACCTCGCCGGGAGCGCACAGCGCTCGCCTGGCAGGCACTGGAGAAGTTCGGCTTAGCAGCTCTGGCCAAGCGCCCCGCGCGGGTGCTGTCTGGCGGCGAGCAGCAGCGGCTCACCCTGGCCCGCGCTTGGCTGTTAACCCCTTCCGTGCTGTTTTTGGATGAACCCACCTCCGCCCTTGACCCCGCCGCCATTAAGGCGGTGGAAGATGCAGTGAACGAGTTTCACCAGAGCGGGACGCGCATCGTCATGACGACCCACGACCTGCATCAGGCGAAGCGGCTCGCCGACGACGTGCTGTTTATGTACGGCGGTCAGGTGCTGGAGCACACCAGCGCCGAGCGATTTTTCGACACCCCGGCCTCCTCGCAGGCCAGGGCGTTTATCCGGGGCGAACTGGTTTGGTGACCCCCACTCAGCGTTGAACAATACCCAAAGGAGCAGACCGTGAAGACAATGACCACGCTTATCACCGCCAGCGTATGCACGACCGCCTTGGCCTGGAGTGCTTCCCTACTCGCGGATGACGACTTCATTACACTCGCCTCCACGACGTCCACCGAGAACTCAGGGCTGTTCGATGCCATTATCCCCACGTTCACCGAGGCCACCGGCATCGACGTGCGCGTGGTGGCCGTCGGCACCGGGCAAGCGTTTGAGATCGGCCGCCGTGGTGATGCTGACAGTCTGCTGGTACACGATACGGCAGGCGAGGAGCAGTTCGTGGCGGACGGTTACGCCACGGAGCGTTTGGACGTCATGTATAACGACTTCGTGATCGTAGGCCCCAGTGACGACCCGGCAGGCATTAGCGACAGCGAGAGCGTCGCCGACGCCTTTGCGCGTATCGCCGAGAGCGGATCACCGTTTGCCTCACGAGGCGATGACAGCGGCACGAACCGCGCCGAACTGCGGTTGTGGGAAGACGCGGGCGTGACGCCTCAAGGCGAGTGGTACCGCGAGCTGGGCAGTGGCATGGGCCCGACCCTAAACACCGCTGCGGGTATGGACGCCTACACCTTTACCGACCGCGCCACCTGGGTCGCGTTCGATAATCCGCAAAACCTCACGCTGCTGTTCGAAGGTGACGAAGCGCTGTTTAACCAGTACGGCAGCCTGCTGCTCTCGGAAGAGCGTCATCCGCACTTGAAGCATGATTTAGCCGCCCAGTGGCACCAGTGGCTCGTTTCTGAGGAAGGCCAGCAGGCGATTACTGACTTCGAGGTAGGCGGCCAACAGCTGTTTTTCCCTAACGCTGAGTAAGCCGATCGCCAAAGCGCCAGCCCACATTTGACGGGCTGGCGCTCGGCTCGGGTCACCCTTGGCTCAACTGGCGATCCACATCTTCTCGACCGAGCGAGTCGCTACCTCACCCGGCACGTCGATATAGCCGCGTACGTCAGCACGATTGGCAGAGATCGAATCCATATAGAGCGGTGCCACGGTGCTGCCCTCCTGCTGATACAGCACCTGGATATCGTGGTACATCTGACGCCGCTTGGTCTCGTCCTGCTCACCACGTGCCGCAATGATCAACTGATCGAGCTGCTCGTTGGCCCAGCGCGCTTCGTTCCACGGCGCATTCGATAAATTGACCATGGAAAGGTAGGCATCCGCCGTTGGGCGGCTCGACCAGCCAGAGGCGCAAAACTCGTGCTGACGCCACACTTCCGACCAGTAGCCATCGGCGGGGACGCGATTGACCTCCAGCGGTATTCCGGCACGCTGGGCCGACTGCTGATACAGCTCCGCCGCCGAGACCGCGCCTTCAAAGGTCGCACCGTCTGCGGTGCTTAGCCGAATGGGCCTATCCATGCCGGATTGACGCCAGTGATGGAGCGCTTTGTCCGGATCGAAGGCATGGCTGGGGAGATCGGTGGTGAAGTAAGGATTGCTGGGAAATAGCGGTGAGTCGTTGCCCACCTGACCATAGCCTTGCACCAGCAGATTCAATAGTTGCTCTCGGTCGAGGGCGTACTTCATGGCCAAACGGACGTCTTTGTTATTGAAAGGCGCGCGGTCGGCCAAGCCGGGGAACGTTACCTGGAAACTGCCCACGTTACGGTTGATGGTGAGCGATGACGCGCTCTCCAAACGGCTGACGATACTGGGTGTCACCCTGTTGACGAAGTGAACCGAGCCGCTCATCAGTGCCGCTACCCGTGCGGTGGCATCGTTGAAGGCACGGGTTTCGACGCTGTCGACGAAGGCACGATCCGACTTCCAGTAGTTCTCGTTGCGCTTGACCAGAGTACGTACTCCCGGCTCAAAGCTCTCCAGCACGAACGGCCCGGTGCCAATCCCGTCATCGAAATTCGCACCGGCAGGAGTGATGGCAAAGTTCACCTCTCCCAGCAAGTACGGTAAGTCCATGTTGGGCGCCGACAACGTCATGACCACTTGATGTTGGCCACGGGCGGTCAGCTCGGTGATTTGCTCCATGTAACCCTTCACGGCCGAAGGCGAATCGTCGGCACGGTGATGGTTGAGCGAGTACACCACATCGTCGGCGGTGAGGGTTTTGCCGTTATGGAAGGTCACGCCTTGTCGCAGGGTAAAGACCCACTGCGTCGCATCGGTCGTCTCCCACGATTCGGCCAACCCGGGTGCCAACGTGCCATCATCGTGGAGTTCGGTCAGGGTATTAAATAGCTGACGCCCCACATGGTACATGTACTGCTCGAAGTAGTAGGCCGGGTCCAAACGATCACTGCTAGAGGCGTTATCGATCGCCAAAATGAGATGCCCACCGCGTTGTGGGGTAGCATCCGTTTGTGCGCTCGCCCAGCGTGGCAACAGTAGTCCGCCCAAGGCGCTGGCAGATACCGATAGCGCAGCGGAGTGTTGCAGAAACTGGCGACGGGTGACGCCAGCCATGCGCCCCGCATCGGGTAAGTTCGTTCCTTTCTTCATGGGGAGATTCATCCTATGCAATCAATAACAACACGCTGCTAGCTACGTACCGCGTCGGCCAGCTTGGCAATGTGCTCAGGGCCAATACCACAGCAGCCGCCGATCATGGTGGCGCCGGCGGCCTGCCAGCGCTGGGCGAAGTCGGCATAGGCATCGGGCCCTAAGTCATCGCGCATGTCACTCACACCGGCGTTGGCGGCGATGTGGTTACTCTGGGGGACGAAACTATTGGCGTACACGCCCAAACGCAGCGTGGCCCCTTTCTCCAGCACCACGGTGTGCGCTTGGCGAAGCGCCTCTTCCATCACCTCCGCTTGGCTGCAGTTGAACAGCAGCGCTTCACCGCCCGCCTCCAGCACCGCTGAAACGGCCTCTTCGACCCGCTCACCGGAGCGCAGCGCGCAGGGCAGTTCGCCATTTTCATCGGCGTCTTGCAGGGTGAACGAGAACCAGCGTGGGCGGGTATCGTCACCCAGCGCAACGGCCACGGCCCGGGCCTCCTCCGTGGCGCTCAGCGTCTCTGCCAGCCACACGTCCACGTAGGGAGCTTGACCCTCGATCAGCGTGGCCAGCAGTTTCGGGGCGCGCTGGGCATCGAAGAGCGCCGGCTGATAAGAACCGAACAGCGGCGGCAGCGATCCCGCGACGGTCACCGCATCTCCCGCCACGCTGTCACGCGCTAGCTTTCCCGCCAGCGTCGCCAGTGCCAAGCCGCGCTCGGCAAAGCATGCCTCGCCAATGTGAAAGGGCACGACGGCATAGGCATTGGTGGTAATCACCTCGGCGCCTGCCTGAATGAACGCGCGGTGCGCTTGGGTCACGCACTCGGGGGCTTCCATTAGCGCAAGCGCCGACCACTCCGGTTGGCGAAACGGAGCACCTAAGCGTTTCAACTCACGTCCTAAGCCACCGTCTAACAGGGTTAACATCGACTCTCGCTCCTTGGTGTCTCGATTCAGCATTACCTAAAAATTGACGCCGCAGAGCGGCGTCAACAGGGGTTCAATAAGGGGCGGCGTTAGCGTCCCAGCAGCGACCCGATATCTTTTGCTTCCCAGTGCGGGAAATGCTTGCGCACCAGCGCGTTCAGATCGCGTTCGAAGGCGGCCCAATCGGTAGTGGTGGCCTGCTGGCGCGCATTCGCCACGCCACGAATCATGCCCGCTCCCACCGTCACATTGGTCAGCCGATCGATCACGATAAAGCTACCGGTGCCTGGGCTAGTGCGATAATCGTCGACGGGAATAGCGGCGGTCAACTCTACCTCGCAGCGGGCAATGGCATTGAGCCCCAGCGAATCGGTGGCGTGCTTTTCCAGCGTGTTGACGTCGACCTGATACTCGATGGCGCTGACCTGCCCCGCTAAATCGCGGGTCGCCAGCTTGATATCGTAGAGCTTGCCGGGCGTGAGGGCCTCCTCATGCATCCACACGATGTCGGCGCTAAAGACGTTCGACAGCGGAATCTCGGCATCGGCGCTGACGATCCAATCACCGCGGGAAATGTCGATCTCGTCTTCCAGAGTAACGGTAATCGCTTGGCCGGGGTACGCCGCGTCCAAATCACCGTCGAAAGTGACCACGCGTGCCACGCGAGACGTCTTACCGGAAGGCAGCGCTTTGACCGCCTGGCCGGGACGCAGCACCCCCGCCGAGAGCGTGCCGCAGTAGCCGCGGAAGTCCAGGTTCGGGCGATTGACGTACTGCACCGGCAGACGCAAATCGGTGAGGTTCTGATCACGGGTGACTTCGACGTTCTCCAGCAGCTCGATCAGCGTTTTGCCCTCGTAGCGCTCGCCGTCCTCGAAGTACCAAGGCGTTTGCTCGCTGCGATTGACCACGTTGTCGCCGTTGAGCGCCGACATCGGCACGAAACGGATGTCCGGGGCCTGCAGGTTGGTAGCGAACGCGCGGTACTCGTCGACGATCTCGTTGAAGCGTGCTTCCGAGAAGCCCACCAAATCCATCTTATTCACTGCAATGACCAGATGCTGGATGCCCAGCAGGTCGGCAATGAAGCTGTGGCGGCGCGTCTGGGTCTGCACGCCGTAACGTGCGTCGATCAGAATGATCGCTAGGCTTGCCGTGGAGGCACCGGTGGCCATATTGCGGGTGTACTGCTCATGCCCTGGGGTATCGGCAATGATGAACTTGCGCTTTTCGGTAGAGAAGAAGCGGTAGGCTACATCGATGGTGATGCCCTGTTCTCGCTCGGACTGTAGGCCGTCCACCAGGAGCGCCAGATCCACCGTATCGCCGGTCGTGCCGCTGGTTTTCGAGGCCTTGGTAATGGCTGCCAACTGATCTTCGAAGATCATCTTGGAGTCGTGGAGCATCCGGCCGATGAGCGTCGATTTACCGTCATCGACACTGCCGCAGGTAATGAAGCGCAGCAGGTCTTTGTTTTCGTGCTCGTGCAGGTATTGCTCGATGTTATCGGCAATTAACGTTGATTGGTGTGCCATTAGAAGTACCCCTCACGCTTTTTCTTCTCCATGGAACCGGCCTGATCGTGGTCGATGGCACGGCCGCTGCGCTCGCTGGTCTTGGTCAGCAGCATCTCTTGGATGATTTCCGGCAGCGTGGCGGCTTTGGACTCCACCGCGCCAGTGAGCGGGTAGCAGCCCAACGTTCTGAAACGCACCCACTTCTCTTCAGGCACCTCGCCAGGGGCCAGGGGCAGGCGGTCATCGTCCACCATGATCTGCATGCCGTCGCGCTCGACCACCGGGCGTTTGGCGGAGTAATAGAGCGGCACGATGGGAATCGACTCAAGGTAGATGTACTGCCAGATATCCAGCTCGGTCCAGTTGGAAAGCGGGAACACGCGAATCGATTCGCCTTTGTTGACCTTGGCGTTGTACACGTTCCAAAGCTCGGGGCGCTGGTTTTTGGGGTCCCAGCGGTGGTACTTGTCGCGGAAGGAGTACACCCGCTCTTTGGCACGGGACGCCTCTTCGTCGCGGCGCGCACCGCCAAAGGCCGCATCGAACCCGTATTTATCCAGCGCCTGCTTGAGCGCCTGGGTCTTCATGATATCGGTGTACTTCGCGCTACCGTGATCGAAGGGGTTGATGTTGGCAGCCCGCCCCTCTTCGTTGGTGTGCACGATCAGCTCCATGCCCGCCTCTTCCGCCATGCGGTTGCGGAACGCGATCATTTCGCGGAACTTCCAGGTGGTATCGATGTGCATCAGCGGGAACGGCGGCGTGCCAGGGTAGAAGGCTTTGCGCGCCAAGTGCAGCATGACCGAGGAGTCTTTACCGATGGAGTACATCATCACCGGGTTACTGAACTCTGCCGCCACTTCTCGGATGATGTGGATCGACTCGGCTTCGAGCTGCTTCAGGTGGGTCAGCCGGGCAGCATCCGGTGCGCTTGGCACCTCTTGCGTTGCCGCCGACGGCGCAGAAAACTGGTTCATTACCTACTCCCTCACAAAACGGTGCTTGCTTGTATCGAGACGGCTTTTCAAGGAAGCCTTTGCAAACATGAACGGCCGTCCAGCGCACAGAGATCGCAAGACGGGCATTTGTGGGTAGGGTAACGCTAGGTCAATAATAACCCAAAAGAATTAATAACTATCTTTTTAGATCTATAACGCCTAAAAAAACATCACACGATCACGCGCTCCACCCAGGTCTCCCACGCCTGGCCGTGAAAGTCTACGATGCGGTAACCAGGGCGTGAAGCTTCGTCGATGGCAAATGCCTCAGCCCCTGGCAGAAATTGATCCGACAAGGCGGGGCAACCATAAACGCCAATATCGGTGCCTGCTGCCTGATGATGTTGGGCATAGGCCTGATGCGCGTGGCCAAACAGGATCACTTTTACCTGCGGATACGCGCTCAGGAGCTGCCAAAAAGCATCGCGGTCCTGTAGGCCAATCGCATCCATCCAGGCGGCTCCCACGTCCACCGGCGGGTGGTGCATGGCAATCAGTGTGGGACGGTCGTCGTGTTCGAGGCGCGTCGCCAGCGCGCCCAAGGCGTCGCTTCCTAATTCGCCGTGGGGCTTGCCAACGACCTGAGTATTGAGCAGTAGCAAGCGCCACTGCTCCAAATCCACTTCGTCGAGCAGCGGCTGCTCGGCACTCATCAGCTCTAGCTGATCATGGTTACCCGGTATCCAGAACCACGGGCAGGGCAACGCACAAAGCGCTTCCCGTGCATGGGCATAGGAGGCAGCAGTTTCATCCTGACTGACGTCGCCGGTGAACACGACGACATCGGGCCGCTCTGCGGCGACCGCTTCTAGCACGCGTTGAAAATGCTGCCACGGAATCCCTGCTCGGGAGCGCGCCTGTTTATCTGCATGTAAGTGTGAATCGGTAATTTGGACAAGCCGCATTCACCTAGCTCCCTTGACCTGAATCGTGTACGACGTGAATTAACGTAGCTCGGGCATGTCCACCGCATGACCATGGGCCAGCCCGTGGGCCAACCACTCGCCCAGGAAGCAGTTGAGCTGTAGCTTTTCATCCGGTTGATGCATGCGGGCATTGGGGTAGCGGTAACGGCCGCTGAAGTGGCGCTCGCGCTGAAAATCGATCACCTCTGCCATGCGCACATCATGGTAGAGGTGCACGCGCATGCGCGGCCCTTCGATCACGGCATCCAGCGGCCCGCTCTGGGAGACCTCTACCAGCGTGGTATAGGGGGCTTCCTGCAGAATCACCAAGTGCAAGTCACCAAAGTGCTGGTGATCGCTGCGCAGGGCGATATCACGGCGCTGACCGCTCTCCATATCCCCCACTAGGCGCAGCAGACGCAGATAGTTCGCGCTGCATTCGCCCTGTAGGGTCTTCAAATCGGTAACGTAGGCGGCTCTTGCCATGATGACTCCTTACTGGGTTCGCTTGGCGTCAGTCGTCGAAAGGGCGGCGCGTTGAGACGCGGCGCGCAGCGATGCCCGCTGCCCCGCCAGCCAATGCAGCCCAATCAACGACATGGCGTTGTCGAGTCTTCCCTGCTCTAGGAGTTCCCAAGCATGCGTAAACGTGACGATATGCACCCGAATGTCTTCGTGCTCGTCGTCGACTCCATACACACCGCCAAGCCCTTGGGTATCCACCAGACCGCAAAACAGCGTCACGCGCTCATTGCAAGCACCGGGGCTGGGATAGTAGGTGTGCAATTTGGTCAGTTGCCCTACTTGGCAACCGGCCTCTTCCAGCGCTTCGCGGCGGGCAACGTCTTCCAACGACTCGTCTTTGTCCACGAGACCCGCGACGAATTCTAATTTCCACGGGGAGGTGGGGTCATCGATCGCCCCGGCGCGAAACTGCTCGATCAGTACCAGCGCATCACGATGGGGGTCGTAGAGGAGCACACCCACCGCATCGAAGCGGTGATGGACTTCGCGGCGCATGGCATCGCTCCAGCCGCCTTCGAACAGGCGGTGGCGCAGCTCCAGCGCTTCTAAGCGAAAGAATCCTTGATAGAGGGTGTCGCGTTGGATGAGTTCGACATCATCACGACCAAGCGTAGGACCCATACGGCACTCCCGGTGATCACAATCGTCCTATTATCAATGCTGCCCACCGGGAATGCCAATGCGGTGATTAACCGCGTGTCATCAGTGTCGAAAAGATGACGGGTACGTTACAACTGGCTGAGTAGCGCCTCGGCGTCACGGCGCAGCGCTTCATCGGACACTTGACGGTTCTCACGGGCCGTGCCGTTCACCGCACGCTGGGCATGCTCCCGCGCCGCCTGGGTGTTGCCCTCCTCTTTCAAGAACGCCGCGTAGTAATAATTCACGTCGATGCCGTCGGGGCGAAGCTCCAACGCGCGCTGGAACATGCGCTCGGCAGTATCGCTATTGCCAAAGCCTAATGGACGGCCCGGCGCGCGGTCGTAGAGAGCCCCCAGCGTCACGTAGGCCGAGCCATTGCCTCCTGTGGGGTCGATCTCGATGGCACGCTCCAGCACATCGCGTGCGTCTCCGGCCGTTCCCAACGCTCCCAACCCACCGCGTTCGCGGGCATAGGAGGCCAGCACGATCCCCTGCCAAATCAACACGTCGGCTTCGTTAGGATGCTGGCTGGCGAGCTGTTCGGCTTCACTGGCGAGCGCCTTTAGCGTCTCTTCCCGCTGGTTCGCGGGCATTTGCGTTACCGTATGCTCCCAGCGGTTTTTGAGTGAAAAGATCTCACCCTCGAACGCCGACGCACTCAAGGGGGCCAGCGCCAGCGTGCTGCCCAGGGCGGCGGCGATCAACAAGCGGGAAAAGGGAATAGCGTGCATGGAAACCTCCAGGTTTGTTGTTGTAGCGGCTTACTCAGATAATGTAACGAACGTTTGAATGATTCGCCAGACATTCACGACTTTGTTATAAAACGTCCGCGTAGCGTAAGCTAACCGCCCGGGTAGGAGCGCCCTACCAGGCATTGGAGGAGAAGATTGGCTCATGAAAGGTCGTAACATGACCCGCTGGCGGGACCCGGCGAAGGATCCTCGCCAAGCCCCTAAAAGCAATTTGATTACCGCCGAGGGGGCCGCCCGGCTGCGCGGCATTCTGGATCATCTTTCGCGGGTCAAACGCCCTGAGCTATCCGCGAAGGTGGGCGAAGCCGCCGCCCTTGGCGACCGCAGTGAGAATGCGGATTACACCTACAACAAGAAAGAACTCAACCGGGTCATTGCTCGCATCCGCTATTTAACCAAACGGCTCGATGAGCTGCAGGTGGTGGATCGTCTGCCCGCCAATACCGACAAAATCTTTTTTGGCGCCTACGTGACGCTGGAGGACGAAGAGGGCGAAGAGTTGCACATTCGCATCGTGGGGCACGACGAGTTGGATACTCAAAAACGCTGGATTAGCATCGACGCCCCCATGGCGAAGGCGCTGCTGGGCAAAGAGGTCGATGACGACGTCACGGTGCTCACGCCCAATGGCGAGACGTTTTACACCGTGACGGCGATTCGCTACGACCATCTCTAACGGCTATTTGGTGGCGCGATACACCCGAAAACGACGATTGTCCGACAGTGTTTCGAACCCGCCCAATGCCCGTTGCAGGCGCTCTGGATACGGCAAAAACGCATTGGCCACCACCATGAGTTGCCCTTTGGCGTTGAGATGCTCAGGCGCCTCGTCGATTAGCTTCGTGCTTGGGCCATAGCTGATATCCCGTTCTTGGTGAAATGGCGGGTTACTGACGATCACGTCGAATCGTTTACCCTCTAGCGCCGAGTACACGTCGCTCTCCAGCACCGTGCCTTTCAGCTCATTTTCATGAAGGGTACGGCGGCAGGCTTCGGCGGCGAAGGCGCTGACATCGACAGCCGTGACCGCGTGGCCGCGTTTCGCCAGCCAGGCGCTGATAATGCCGTCGCCACAGCCCATATCCAGCACTGTCAGCGGTTTTTTCGGCAGCGTGTCCTCCAAGGCTTGTAGCAGTAGCTGCGTTCCCTCGTCGACCTTGCCATGGCCAAACACGCCAGGATGGCTCACCAAGCGCATATCCAAGGCATCAAAGGTTTGCCAGGCGCTATCGGGCGCTTCGCTTTTCACCGTACGGGTGGCAAACAGCGAGCAGCGGCGGGCGTTATCGAGCTTGTCGCAGCTCATGCCCAGCTCGTCCAGCATTTTGGGAACACGTTTGATGCCCCCTTGGTGCTCACCGACGATATCGAGCGGCGTATTGTCAGGCAGCACGTGGCAAAGCCACTCAAGCCACCACTTGCCTAGCTGGTGGGCTTTGGGCCAGAACAGCACCACCTGCCCCTCGGGTAGGTAGTCGAAAGGCTCGAAAGGGCTAACGGCTAGGCGCTCACTGGCCTGCCACTGCTGCCGCAGGGCGACGTTGTCGCTCACCATCGCGGCGGAGTGGGTCAGTAGCCATGTATCTTCCGCGGGCGCGATAGGGCATAACCGGGCGGCCTGTCCGTAATAACGTTCAAGCAGTTGGCAGGCAGGCAGTTGGGCACTCATACATTCGCCTCAGGTTTGGTAACGGTATAAAGTAAATAGCGGCCTAAGCGCCAATGGGGGTCTTGCTGGCAGTACTGCTTCTCTAGCGCCAACAGTGTTGCTTGATCGCTTGCCTTCTCTGGGGCCTGGCGCACGTAATCCTGAAAAATACGGATGCCCGCGACGCTCTCGATATGTAAGCCGTTCTGGCCCACCCACTGGCAAATCTCATCATGGGTAACTGGGGAGATCGGCGTTAAGCGCTGGCGCTTGCCCTTGCCTTCTAACTGGTCACTCAAGGCTTTTTGATAGTTGCCTTTCACCACGTTAGAAAAGCGCAGCGCGTCGCGGTTAAACACCATCAGGCTGAGTTGACCACCCGGCGCCAGCAGCGTTACCAGGGTGTGCAGCGCTTGCTCGGGATGGCCCAGCCACTCCAATACCGCGTGGCAGGTGATCAGCGGCCAGGGGCCGGGGGCTTGGCTCGGCAATGCCTGTAGAGGAGCTTCCACATAGCGAAGCTGCCCCGGTGACCATACCGCAGCGGCTTCCTGCTCTGCGTGCCACGCCTTGGCATGGGCCAGCATATCGTGGGAAGGCTCTGCCATGCTGACAGCGTGACCTCGTGCCGCGAACCAACCGGAGAGCTGCCCCAACCCACCGCCGACATCCAGCACGGGCTGGGCCTGTAAGTGCAGCACTCGCGGCAGCAAATAATCCAGCATCGCGAGGCGCAGCTCGCCTCGGGGGGCTTGGTAGAGAGAGCGGGAAAATTTATCGACCAGACCATCAAAGTAGCGGTCGCCCGCGTCGGTTAATTCGTAGGTGGGGTGCATGCGCTAGCAACCACATCAAAAAGGGGCGCTAGTTTACCCGTTATCGCACTGAAAATCGCACCCCAGCGGCGTATTGAGCACTCACTGTCAAAACGCCTGGAACAACACGCCGCTACGGGACTTGCACAACGCGGGCTAGAACTGCTCCCACTCATCGGCCGACGACTGCTTGGACGGCAGCACTTTGGCGGCGGGCTTATTGAGCCCAAGCGGCTGTGGGCGGCGTAGTGCTGGCAAGGGTTGCACGCCACCTTGGGAGGTTCTGAAGGCATTGACGCTGTTAGTCAGGGCGGCGGCTTCCCCGCTCAGTGTGTCTGCCACGCGGCGGTAGCTCTCCATGTCCGTCGCGCTTGCCTGGGTGGTACTATCGATCTCGGCAATGGCGAGGCCGATCTGGGCCACGCCATCGCTCTGTTCACTCGCGGCCCGACTGATCTCTTCCATCAGGTCGTTCACCCGCTGGCTCGCTTGGCGAATGCGCTGCGTGGCGGCCTGGGTTTCACGCGTGTGAGCAGCACTTTCCAGCACGCTTTGGTTGGTATCCACGATCATGCGCTGGACTTCTTTCGCCGCGTCGGCGGTTTGATTGGAGAGCTTGCGTACCTCCTGAGCGACCACGGCAAAGCCGCGTCCGTGCTCGCCCGCGCGCGCCGCTTCCACCGACGCGTTCAGCGCTAAGATATTGGTTTGAAACGCGATGGCATCGATGGTTTGCACCATGTGCTTCATCCGTTCGGACTGTTTGGTCAACGCTTCCATGGCGTGCGCCAATTCATCGGTTAAGCGGGTGGCGGTGCCGACTTCCGCTAGGTTGGTATCTGCAGCTTTGCTCGCCAGCTGCGCATTGGAGGCACTCTGGCGCACGGTGCTGGAGATCTCCTCCATGCTGGCAGCCGTTTCCTGTACTGCCGAGGCTTGTTGCTCCAGACGATCCGCCATATTGGTGTTATTGTTGAGGATTTGATTGACCACCGGGCCGATGGCTTCCATATTGCGCTGAATATCGCTGGCCGTAGAGAGCAGCGAGCGGCGCATGAGTTGAAGCGCATCCAGCGTTTGGCGTAGCGATTGGCGGCGGGTGGAAGGAATCGCCGTATTCAAGTTGCCCGCTGCCAGCTGTAGCGCAATGTCTTTCAGCGAGGCGACCGAACGATTCAAAGAGCCCAAGAGCAGCGCATTCACCGACCAGATCGAGCTCGCCAAGACCAAGGCCAGTACCCCTAGCGTCCAACCCGCCAGAGAGAAGCGTTGGGTAATCCACATACCGACCCCCAGTAGCGCCACGCTCGCCAAAGAGGACAGAATGACGCGCGCCTTCACCCCTTCCCACTGGAACGACGGCAGCTTGCCACGCAGCCCTTTACGCTTGAGTTTGCCTCGCTTCAAATAGTAGGGGCAGCTATTTTCTCGCATTTGACGGTATAGATGATCGAAATAGCGCGCCTTCTCTTCACCTGCATAAGAGCGCAGCGACGCGTAGCCTTGCAGCTCGCCTTTGTCGATCACGGGCACGACATTGGCATGCACCCAGTAATGGTCGCCATTCTTGCGTCGATTTTTGACGTAACCCTGCCAAGAGAGTCCTTCCCGCAGCGTTGCCCACATATCGCGGTACACCTCGGGCGGCATGTCTGGATGACGAACCACGTTATGGGGTTCGTTCATCAACTCTTCGATGGAGAAACCGCTCACCTCGATAAAGCGCGGGTTGGCATAGGTAATATAGCCATTGATATCCGTGCGTGAGATCAGAAAGTCGTCGGGTTCGATCGGGTAATTCGTTTGTGATACGTAGCCGTTGTTACGCATAGCCCACCCCTTTATAAGAATACCTTTATACGCCAGCCAGCCCCATGGGCGTACTATGGCTCAGGCATTAACAAAAGTAACGGCGGCTCCCCACACTGTGACATTTATTGACATTCCACACGTGGCTCAGCACCGGCTATACAACGCTTTAAAAACAGCGTGGGCCTTTAAACAACATTAAACATCGCTGACTAGCAAGGCACGTAAACTCACCGTCGGCTAGCCTTACACCTCAACGCCCGGGAAGGGTGTTCTCACTCGTTGACTAAGGAGCTGACGATGAATTTTGGAGCCTTCAAGGAAAAAATCGAAGCCTGCCACATTTGCGCCGCTTATTGCGACAAATGCGCCACGCTGTGCCTGCAAGAGAAGGAGGTACAAGCCATGGCCGAGTGCATTCGTATGGATATTCAGTGTGCACAAATCTGCCGCTTGGCCGCGTCTTACATGGCACAAAATAGCGAATACGCCAACGATGTCTGTCAACTTTGCGCTGATATTTGCCAAAAATGCGCCGACGAATGCGCCAAGCACGACGTCGACCACTGCCAAGAGTGCGCCAATGCTTGCCAGCAGTGTGCCAATGCGTGTGCCAACATTGCCGCTTAACGGCAGTCATCTCAATGACAGTACCAAGCCGTGCTCTCGTAGCACGGCGTTAACGCTCTCTATCGTTTTCCCATGGACGCCCCTTAATGTTAGATAATCATGGCAACGTACTTAATCGCCATTTAAACAGTGAGATTTAAATCGTCGTGAAAAGACGCCTTTCTATATTTAAAAGCACGTTCTCTTACCCGCTATGTGTGTATATTGTCCTCTCTTTAACGTTAATGGGCTGCCGTTATCCTCAAAACGTAGAACGCAGTATGAGCGATATCGAGGGGGGACGCTATTTATCGGTATTACGGAAAACCCTCCTTGGGTAATCGCTACTGCGGCAGGCCCTCAAGGGGTCGACATTGATCTTCTCGACCGTTTTGCAGAAAGCCTCGACGCTACCATAGAGTGGCATTGGGGCAGTGAGAACGAGCTGTTGCAGGCACTCCAACATCACCAGCTCGATATCGTCGCAGGGGGCCTCACCAGCAATACCCGCCTCGGTCAGTTAGCGGCCACGACGCGCCCGTATTACACCACGCACCATGTCATCGGCATGGCCACCCGCGGTACGCAAGCCAACACGCTCGAAAAGACGTCCGTGGCGGGGCAAAAGGTCGCCGTGCCGCGCCTCAATCGCGTCATGCAGCCCATTCGCGCACTGGACGCGACGCCGGTCATCACCTCGCGTTTACATGACGCCCCCGGCTGGGTGGCTGCCCCTCATTGGTGGCTGGACGCCCACGGCTTTCGCCCCACCACTCACCGGCTCGCAAGCGAACACCATGTCATGGCACTGCCCAAAGGGGAAAACGCGCTCATGCTGGCCCTACAACGCCATCTGAACGATAGCCACTCCCTGCATGCGCAGCTACAACGCTTCGAGGCCGCTGAATGAAAATCCGCAAGCCCTACCGCATGCCCCCAGAGAAGCAGCATCAGCTCGATTATCTCATCACGCTTGAGTGGTGGAATTTAGGGTTTCGTGCATCCATCGTGCTAGTACTAGGGCTGGTGTTAGGCAGCAGCCAGGCCATGAAAGCGGCCTGGATCGAAGACATTCTCTCGCTCATTCCACCCGTGGCTTTTTTAGTGGCCATGCACTTTCGCAACCGCCCGCCTAACGACACGTTTCCTTACGGCTACCAGCGCGCGACGGTGATTGCGTTTTTATGCGCCGCCACGGCGCTGAGCTTGATGGGTAGCCTGCTACTGCTGGATTCGATCATGAAGCTGATCAGCCAGGAGCATCCCTCGGTCGGTGCCACCACGCTATTCGGCCAAACGTTTTGGATGGGCTGGCTCATGATCGGCGCACTCGTCTACAGCGTGATTCCTCCGATGGTGATTGGCCACCTCCAGACCAAAGCCGCCGTAAAAGTCCATGAGAAAACCGTCTACGTCGACGGAAAAATGAGCAAAGCGGACTGGATGACCGGCTTGGCGGCGATCATTGGCATCATTGGGATTGGTGCCGGTATCTGGTGGGCAGATGCGCTGGCAGCAGCGCTCATCGCTATCGACGTGACCAAGGACGGCGTGGTGAACCTGAAAGAGGCTGTGGGTGATTTATTGGATCGTCGCCCACGGTTTACCTCGAAAGCCCAACCTGAAGCGTTAGCCGAGATACTGGAAGCCGAGCTCAAACAGGTCGACTGGGTCGCCGATGCCGCCGTTCGCCTCCGGGAAGAGGGCCACGTATTTAGCGGCGAAGCCTTCATTACTCCCCGCGATTCGCATCTATTAATCGAGCGCATCGCCTCGGCAGAGGCCATGCTGAACCACTATGATTGGCGTATCTATGAGGTGGTGGTTAGTGTGACTCCCTACGACTCATCGACCTAAGGAGCAACAATGATCGGCAATCCCTGGCTCGGCGTGATCGGCATCCTGCTCATTGCCCTCGCCAATTACGATGCCATCAAAACTACCCTGTCTGCCTCCCACTCTGGGCCGATGACCAACCGCTCCATCAGCAGCGTATGGGCCGTGCTACTGGCGATCCATCAGCGTCATCGCTGCCACCGGCTACTGTCAGCCGCAGGCCCCTGGTTGACCGTGGGGTTGATCACCATTTGGCTACTGCTTGCCCTGGTTGGCTGGTGGCTGCTGTTTTGCAGTGCCGAAGACGCCGTGGTGAACGCAACGACGAAAGCCTCCGCCAATGGAATTGAGCGCCTGTACTACGCGGGCTATACGCTGACCACCCTCGGCTACGGCGACTTCGTACCTGGAAGTGATGGCTGGCGGATGGCCCCGCCGCTCGCAGCGGCCAACGGCTTCTTTCTCTTTACGCTGACCATTACCTACATGCTGAGCATCATTGCCAACGTGACGGAGAAACGCCATGTCGCGCTCACCATCCATGCACTGGGAGAAAGCCCTTTAGATATCCTCAGCGCCACCCACGATAACGGGACGTATACGAGTCTGGGGCAACAGCTTCTGCCTCTACAGCAGGCCATCAGCCGCTTAGGGCAGCAGCATCTGGCCTACCCTATCTTGCATTATTACCACGACCCCAGAAGCCAAAAATCGCTGCCCGTGGCGCTTGCACGCCTGTACCAAGCGCTATCCATCGCCCAGATCGCCTGTCCTACTATCGGCCACGCAACGCGACAGCAGCTCAATATGGGCATCGTCACGTTAGAAAATTTTCTTGCCACGCTGGATAGCGCCTTCATCGATGCCGTACCCACGCCCCCCGAGCTTCCCTCCCTAGAGACGTATCACCGCCTGCCCGGTATCGCGACTTCCCCACACGCGATACGCCAGCAGCTCGCGGATCGACAGCAGCGGTTGCTCGCCGCCTATGTGCAGAAAGATGGTTGGGCGTGGCAAACAGTATGGAATGAGCCCCTGTAGCAACGCCGACTACGGTTCGCTGGCAGACGTGACCCCTTCCCATACTTCACAGCGGTCGCGTCCGTTGTTCTTGGCTTTGTACAACGCGGTATCCGCCAACCGCAGTAGCCTGGCGGGGTCCATCGTGTGCGTAGGGAACGTCGCCACCCCGCAGGAGAGGGTAATGCGCCCAAGCGGCTGATGGAGATAGCTCAACGTTCGATGGCGCAGCGTTTCCAGCAACGTTTCGGCGCGGGCTTGCGCTTCCGCCGTATCGGTGCCCGGCAGCAGCGCAACGAACTCCTCGCCGCCTAAGCGGCACACCACGTCCGAGCCACGAAAATGCTGCGTCAACAGCATCGCGACCTCGATCAGCACGGCATCCCCTGCATCGTGGCCAAAGTTGTCGTTCACTTTTTTGAAGTGGTCGATATCGATCATGAGCAACGACAATAGACGCCCTTTCCGCTGAGCCAAGGCCATCTCCTGATGAAGCAGCGTATCGAAGTGGCGGCGGTTATAGAGCCCCGTCAACGCATCCTGCAGAGAGAGCCCTTTGAGCTGTTCGACCAGGGTATCCAGCTCCGCCGTTCGCGCCGTCACCTGCGCTTCTAGTGTCTGGTTCGCTGCGGCCAGCTGCCGCTGGGTATGGCGGTAGTGCCATAGGGAAATGGCCACGATGGCCAAAGAGAAGCCCAGCGCGCCATAACTCAAAGGCACATCACGCCAAGGGATCAACTCGTGCGCCACCAACATATCCAGCAGCAACAGCGGTGCAAACAGCAAAAAGCTAAAGACGAACAGTCGCTGTTCCAAATTCAATCGACGAACATGCAATAGCGCCAGCAACAGCATGACGGGCAGCGTCATCAGCAGCAGGACATCGAACACCGGGAACGTCAGCGCCAAACTGACCGCTCCAAACGCCACCAGCCCAATCGACAACACCAAATAGACCAAGTGAAGCTGCCATAACCGGGCCATCCAGCGTTTAGGCGCCCCCTCCAACCAGTGGCTCAGCAGCAGGCCCATGGCAATGGGGAGCGTAAAGTAGCTGGCAGCTCTGAGGATGTCCCAGATGAGCGGGGCATCGGCCAATAGTTGCCGAACAGGCGTCTCTGCCAACAGCATCAACCCTGACGAGAAGGCAAACAGCGCGATGGCGAAAAACCCCCGGCGCTCAGGGCCGATCATGGCAAAAATCGCCGCCAGGGTCGCCAACAGTAGGCTAAAGGCGCTGACCGCAAGATCCTGCACCGACGCCTGGAGCATTCCCTGTAGCGCATCGATACGGTCCGTGATCTCCACATCGCCCCAAAGACCGATGCTGGTGTAATCCGAGTGAATGCGCAGCGCCAGGGTTTTACCCGCCGCCCCCTCAGGCAATGCCACCAGATGCCACGGCCAGCCGATGAAGCGAGGATTCGCCATATCGCCGTGCTCATAAATCAGCGTGCCATCCAGGTAAACCTGCCCCACCAAATTGATACTGGTAATGTGCAGAACGGGATCACGCCACTCCCCGGCGGGCACGACCGTCTTGAACCATACGGCCTGTTGCCCGTTTCGCCCTGGCGGGTTAGAGGGAAAGGCAATGGGCTGCCATGGCGCCTCGGCGTCCAGGGGCGCATCACCCCAGCGGTACTCCCAATCGGTTAACGGCGCAGGCGCGCTGGCGTGCGCCAACGGTAGAGTCAGCAACAGCAAAAAGGCGGCCATTACCCCTACGCCGCAAACGCGCCACATGACGTTGAAAATGCCCATCAGATCCCCTACTGACGCTATGCCAGCCTACCCTACTTTTTATTCATTCATCTTATACGCTCAAATGTGCGTTGATGGCACGTTTGATGCGTTTGAAACGCTCATCTAGTTATGGCATCAATCGTTCTCTAAATGCTCTGTTCGATATAAATGCCACTCGTTTTCGACACGGCCATCCGGCAGTCGACAGTAACGTCCCGTTCCCAAAGCGCTTTCGCGTGTCATCCGCTCGCCCCCGACGCTTTCGCAATACTCGGCGGCCGCCGTTTGCATATTGACCCCCGACGCACCAGCACAGCCGCCTAACCCCAATGCGATTATCACGACGATATATTTCATTCGTTATGCTCCTCAGCCAGCTTTGTGACAAATACGTCGCGACCGGCGGCGCTCCACAATTTTTCACAGATGAAACGAAGCCTGCGCGACGTCTCTCTCTACACCCCTTCGCAATAAGCCATTATGCTGTGGTAAACGCCTAACGGCTCGTTATAAGTTTAGCGATAACGGCGAGTGCTACGTGCGCCTTGCACACTTTCAGTAGGTCACCTGACGATGGTCACGCCATGACAACACCCCAGGGCTCAGACAACCGTGTTGCCCATTCCTCTGAGTGGAATGAGCGCCACTTGCTCAACTACGAGAACGACCCCCGCTTCGATCGTATTACACGCCTCGCACAACGGGTGTTTAGCGTCTCTACCGCGCTCGTTTCATTGATCCATCAAGATCGCCTACTGTTCAAATCGTGCCAGGGCCTGTTAGACGCTAACGAGGCGCCGCTTGAGCGCTCCTTTTGCAGCCACGCCATTCTGGAGAGCGACTATCTCATCGTCGAAGATGCCCTAAAAGATGCCCGCTTCATCGACCATCCCATGGTCACGGCCGAACCGTTCATTCGCTTTTATGCCGGGATGCCTCTGCACACGCCCTCGGGCCAACGGGTAGGCACGCTATGCCTGATCGACGACACTCCACGCTCACTGGACCAAGATCAAATCGCCCTGCTGCGTGACATGGGCGCCATGGTAGAAGAGCTGCTCAAAAGCGACATTGGCAACCACGCCTCACGCGAGGCGCTGGCCCAAGCGCTGCAAGAGAGCGAACGCCGCGCACGGCTTGTGATCGAAGGTACTCGCGTCGGCACCTGGCAGTGGAACGTACAGACCGGGAAGACCCTCTTCAACGAGCGCTGGGCGCAGATCGTGGGCTACACCCTCGATGAGCTGAGCCCCACCACGATCGATACATGGCTAGACCTGGCCCACCCCGACGACCTTGCCCACTCCGGGGCCCTGCTCAACGCCCACTTCCGTGGAGAGACAGAGAGCTATAGCTGCAAAGCGCGAATGCGCCACAAACAGGGGCACTGGGTATGGGTGCATGACCGTGGCCAAGTTTTCGACTGGACCCCAGATGGCCAGCCGCTGCTGATGTACGGCACGCACACCGACATTACCCACGAAGTCGAGGCGCAGCAGGCCCTTCAAGCCAGCCGAGACGAATTTGCTTCGCTGTTGAGCAACATGCCCGGTGTGACCTACCGCTGCTTGCCGGATGACAACTGGACGATGCTCTACATCAGTGGCCAAATCGACCGCGTCAGCGGCCACTCGGCAGAAGCGCTGATCAATAACGCGAGCCTTAGCTACGCCGACATCATTCACCCCGACGATGCCACGAGCGTCGGTGACGCCATCGAAGCAGCACGCGTTGCCAACGAAGGCTGGCACGTCGAGTACCGCATACGCCACCGTGATGGCCAATGGCGCTGGGTCGAAGAGCGCGGCAACTGGGTGACAGGAGATCCTCTGCACCCTGTCATCATGGAAGGCTTCATCGTCGACATTACCCGCGAACACGATGCGCGCGCCCAGCTTCGCAAACACCACGATGCGCTGCTGCTGCTCAACGATATCGCCTTCAACGCCCTCGACACGCTCGATGATAAAATTCAGTACGCGCTGTACAAGACGCGCCACTACCTCGGCCTGGATTTGGCCATTCTTAGCCAGATCGAGGGCGACGTTTACACCGCCCGTTGGGTAGACGCCACTTCCTCTTTTCCCCTCGATGCCGGAGAGCGCTTCGATTTAGGAAGCACCTGGTGCCACCTGCTCTTTACCGGGCACGGAAAAGAGCTCTTCGTTGCCAACGTACCCAAGAGCGACTTCCACGCCCATCCCTGCTATCAGGCGTTCCCGTTGGGTGCCTATGCCTCACTGGTGATCGACGTGGAGGGGCAGGTTTTTGGAACGCTCAACTTCTCCTCGGCCTCCCCAAGAGCCACCGACTTCGACGAGAGCGAAAGGCTCTTCTTGCGCCTGCTGGCACGCTGGCTGGCCGATACGCTGACCAACAGTTTGAGCAACGAACGTATCACCAAGCTGATGGCCCAGCTACCTGGGGTGATTTATCAATACCGGCAGTTTCCAGACGGCCGAGCCACGTTCCCGTTCAGCTCGCCGCAAATTCAAACGCTCTATGGACTAACGCCCAAGCAAGCCGCCCAAGACGCGACCCCGGCGTTCGACCGCCTTCATCCCGACGACCTCGCTCCCGTAGCCGCCACCATTCAGCACTCGGCCAGCACGCTCGACGACTGGCACGCGACCTATCGCGTCAGAAATGCGCAAGGGAGCTACCGCTGGACGACCGGTCAGGCCCGTCCGGAACGGCTCGCGGATGGCAGCGTGTTATGGCATGGCTACCTGCACGACATCCATGAACAGGAGCAAGCCCGCAAAGCCATGGAGCGCAACGAGAGCCGCCTAAGAGGCCTCTTTGAGTTTGCCCCTATCGGCATTGCCCTCAACGATTTTGAGACCGGACAGTTCATCGACCTCAACGACGCTCTGACCCTGCCTTCCGGCTACACCCGAGAGGAGTTCGTCAACCTCAGTTACTGGGACCTAACCCCACAGGATTATCAAGCCGTTGAAGAAGAGGCCTTGGTGAGCCTCAAAACCAACGGCCGTTATGGGCCCTTTGAAAAAGAGTACATCCGCAAGGATGGCACCCGCTACCCGGTGCGCTTGCAGGGCATGCTGAGCCACGACCCCGACGGACGCCCAGTGATCTGGTCACTCATCGAAGACATTACCGAGCGTCGCCGGTTGGATAAAATGAAAAACCAATTCATCGCCACCGTGAGCCATGAACTACGTACGCCACTCACATCGATCAATGGGTCACTGGGCCTGATGGCAGGCGGTGCCGTAGGCGTGCTCCCCGCACCCGCCAATGCGCTTTTGGAAACCGCCCAACGGAACGTACAGCGGCTTGCCACACTGATCAACGATCTGCTGGACATGGAAAAATTGGTGGCGGGCAAAATGCCGATGAACTTGTCAGCGCAGCCGCTCACGCCGCTGGTGGCAGAGGCGGTCGAGTCCATGGCAGGCTATGGAGAGCAGCATGGTGTCCGCATTCACGCCACGGCACCGTGGCCAGACGTGATGGTTAACGTCGATGGCCCACGGTTGATTCAAGCGCTGACCAACTTGATGTCCAACGCCGTGAAATTCACGCCGAAGGGCGAGTCCGTCGACATCTCGGTGGCTTTCCAGAGTGGCAAAGCGGTCATTTCCGTTCGCGATTACGGCCCAGGCGTCGACCCTGCGTTTCAACCTCACCTCTTCAAGCGCTTCTCTCAAGCCGACGGCAGCGATACGCGAAAACTGCCCGGCACCGGCTTGGGCCTTGCCATTACCCGAGAGATTGCCCATCAGCTGGGCGGAGAAGTGAACTATCGAGATGCGCAAGGCGGCGGTGGCGAGTTCTATATCGAGCTACCGGGAGAACCGATTTGCTGATTTTCCTGATGGCAGCTAGGCTAATGACAGGATTTGTACAGCATCCCCCAAATCCCGTTAGCTTTTGCATAAGCATTGACGCTTGGCAAAAGACCGCTAGCCATTCATAAGGAGAGTGACACCATGTCTAGCCCAGAGCATAAGCAAAAAATCTGGAAGATGATCAAGGATATCAAAGTCGGCATGCTGGTCACGCTGGACCGCGACACGCCCCGCGCCCGCCCAATGCATATGGTACAAGACGAATACGACGGCACGCTCTGGTTCTTTACCCGTCGCAGTGCTGAGAAAGTGCTAGAGACCCAAAGCGACCACGATGTGTGCCTGAGCTTTTCGGATCAAGAAGACGGGGTGTATGTCTCGTTATCCGGCAAAGCCAACGTAATCGACAACCGCGAGCTGATCGACAAATACTGGAACCCCTTTGTGGCTGCCTGGTTCCCGGAAGGCAAAGACGACCCGGATGTCGCCCTGCTGGAAGTGAAAGTAGAAATGGGCGAACACTGGAAAGCCAAAGAGAGCAAAACGTTCCAGCTTTACGAGATTGCCAAAGCCAATCTCAAAAAAGACGCCACGCCCGACTTGGGCGAAAATGAGAAATTCGGTGGATAAGCCACTCACAAAGCGCCCGCTTTTGCGGGCGCTTTTATCTACCGCGCTTACGGTGATGGTTGGGATAGACAGCCCGTTTACATGGGCAGCAAGCGACACAGACGCCACTTCCACCGCCTGCGCCCCTACCGAACAGCAGCAACAGATGCTGGCACGTGTTAACGAGGCCAGAAACCAAGCCCGCCAATGCGGCGAACAATCTTTCAACGCCGCCGGCCCCCTCACCTGGAGCTGCCCGCTCACCGCCGCCGCGCAAGCCCACGCCGACGACATGGCCGAGAATGACTACTTCAGCCACACCGGCCAAGACGGCAACAGCGTAGGCGAACGCGCCACCCAACAAAGCTACGCCTGGCGCACCGTCGGCGAAAACATCGCCGCTGGCCACACCACTGCCGACGCGGCTATCGAAAGCTGGATCAACAGCCCCGGCCACTGCCATAATTTAATGAACGATGATTTTACAGAGATGGGTATGGCCCACGCGGAAAATGCCGACGCGCGGTTTACGCATTATTGGGTGCAGACGCTGGGCGCGCCGCGGTGACAAGTAGGACTTTGTGAAGATAGAGTGTTTGGCGTCCCTGGCAGGAGTCGAACCTGCGACCTGCCGCTTAGGAGGCGGCTGCTCTATCCTACTGAGCTACAGGGACTTACGGGGCGAATAGTATAGCGTTTTGATTCGCCTCGGCCAACCAGGGGCTTGGAAAAGCCATGGTGGGCTATATCCAACCCAGCAAACGCAGAGCGAAGATGCCTAGGGTCACGGTGACGCTGGCCATGAGCGTGGTCATGGCGATGATGTTGGCAGCCAACGCGACGTTGCCATTGATCGCTTTGACCATCACGAAACTGGCGGCCGCCGTGGGGCTGGCGAAGAAAAGAAACAGCAACCCCAACTGGTTGCCTGAGAATCCCATCAGCCAAGCGGCCGCCGTGGAAAGCGCTGGAAGTATCACCATTTTGAGACTGCTGGCACTCAGTGCCACGTGGCTGCCCTCTCGCATACTCGACACCGAGAGCGTCGCGCCGATGCAAATGAGGGCGAGCGGTAACGTCAGCGAGGCGAAGTAGTTGCCCGACGTCATCACCCAACTGGGTAGCGGGATGGACAACGCGGTGAACGGTAATGCCGCCACCACTGATAGAATCAATGGGTTTTTGATGATGTGGCCCAGCAGGCTGCGCCAGTCGGTCGCTTGGCCAGGTTGGTACGCCGCTAGGGCGATGACGGACAGGGCGTTGTACATCACGATCACCACGCCCAACAGCAAGCTGCCAGCGGACAACCCATAGTTGCCGTACATGCCCGCCGCCAACGCCAATCCCACGATCCCGCAGTTCCCGCGAAACGCCCCTTGTACGTACACGCCCCGATCCTCTCGAGGCACACGCAGATGCGCCCAGCCCCAGCTCAGCAAAAACTGGCCCAGCGTGGCGAAGGCAAAAAAGAGCAGTAACGGCACATCCAGGGCAACGCTCAAGTCAGCGTTGACGAGACTGAGAAAGATCAGCGTTGGTAGCGTGGCTTTGAACACCAGAGACGACGCCGTCGAAATGAACGCGCTATCGATCCAACCCAGGCGTTTCAAAGCGATCCCTATGAACACCATGGCAAAGACAGGTAGGGTGACATCTAGGGTGCGAGTAAAGAGTTCGAGTAGGTCCACGAAAGCGCTCTCAGTCGAATAAGCATCCTCTTATACTCTACCGTTGACTAAGATTTGTCGACTCGCTAGACAGCCACGCCACCATAAGGGAAAGTAAGCAAAAACGCGCACCGTCACTTATAGGTCACTTATGGTTCCGCCAGTCAGCCATGAAAAAGAAGAGCAGCGCCTTCTCACGCTCAAGCGCTATACCTTGGGCGACCTTTCGGCGGATGACCACTTCGACCGTATTACTCAACTGGCGGCGGCCTACTGCGATATGCCCATCGCACTGATCACGCTGGTCGATGACACCCATGTCTGGATCAAGAGCGGCGTAGGCAAACCCGCCGAGAACATGCTCAGAGAGCGCTCCTTCTGCGGTACCGCGATCGAAGAGCGGACCCTCTATGAAGTGCCAGATGCCCGTGAACACGCGTCCCTGAGAGAGCTTCCGCTGGTGGCCTTGCCGCCACATATCGTGTTTTATGCTGGCGTGCCCCTGGTGGCCGATAATGGCAGCGTGATCGGTACGCTGTGCGTGATGGACAAGCAGCCGCGCCAGCTCTCGAATAGCCAGAAAGAGCTGCTTCAGCAGCTGGCCAGTAGCACGGTGCTGCAATTCGAACACTACCTGTCTCAGCGGGCCTACCACGCCATCAGTAATGCGGCGATTGGCCTATGGGAGATGGACGTACCCAGCCGTGCCACCCACTGGAACGATGTCGTCAATGAGCTTTACGATGTAGGCAAACGCGATGCTCGCACGTTCGAGCAACGCATGGACGCTTACACGCCTGAAGACCGCCAGCGGCTCATGACCGCCATCGACACGGCCATCGAGCACCGCGTGGCGTTTAACGATACGTTTCAACTGACGACCGTCAGCGGTGAACCGCGCTGGGTCAGAATTACCGGCAACCCGCTGGTGGTGAGTGACCGCGTGGTGCAACTCATCGGTACGATGCTGGACGTCACGCCACGCAAGCAGATCGAAACCCAGCTGTTGCGCCAGCAGGCGTTAGAGCAAGCCATCATGCGCGCGCAAGCGAGCTTCATCGACGGCCAGGGCGATGCCAAGGCGCTCAACCCACTGCTGGAAGATCTGCTGGCCCTCACCAGCAGCGAGTATGGCTTCATTGGCGAAGTTCTCTACGACGACACGCAAGCACCCTATCTCGTCGCGCATGCGATCACCGACATCACTTGGGATCAAGCCTCCAAACAGTTTTATGATCAAAATGCCCCCAACGGCATGGTATTCAGCAATCTCGACACCCTGTTTGGTCATGTAATGCGCCATGAAACGGTCGTCATTTCTAACGCGCCCGCCATGGATTCTCGCCGTGGCGGTCTGCCGGCCGGGCATCCGCCACTCAACGCGTTTTTGGGCGTGCCGATTCACTTTAACGGCCACTGCATTGGGATGATCGGCCTCGCCAACCGCCCTAACGGTTATGATGACACCTTGGTGGAGTTCTTGGCACCACTGCTGGGAAGCATCGGGCAGTTTATCAATAACCTTCGCAACCACCGCCAGCAGCGCCAAGACCAGCAGGCCATTGCCCGGCTGTCGATGGTGGCGAAAAACACCAGTAATGGAGTGGTGATCACCGACGCACAGGGCAACATCGAGTGGATCAACGACGGCTTTACGCGGCTCAGCGGCTACACGTTCGACGAAGCCATCGGCAAAAAGCCGGGAAAACTCGTTCAGGGAAGCGCCACCGATAGCGCTACCGTGCGCCGCATTGCCCATGCGTTGCGATATCGCCAACGTTATGAAGAGGAGCTGCTGAACTACCGCAAAGACGGCACGCCCTACTGGGTGCATATCAGCTGCAACCCGTTACCCGCAGGGGAACAGTCCGGTGGCGGTTTCATCGCCATTCAGTCCGACATTACCGACACCAAGCGTCATGAGGAGGCGCTGTATAAAGCCGCCAACATCGATGAGTTGACAGGCCTTCCTAATCAGCGTCTGGCGCGCACGCAATTAGAGGCGCTGACTCGGCAACGCGAGCCTCTGACGGTTTATGTGCTGAATATCGATGATTTCAAACGCCTCAATGATTTGTTTGGCTACGCCGTCGGCAATCGTATTTTGAAGCGTATCGCCGAACGTTTGGCGGCCTTGGTCGCTCCGCTACATCAACAGGGCATTGCCGCGCGGCTTAGCGGCGACGAGTTCGTGGTGGCGGCCCCGACCCAGCAGCTCAGCCCTTCAGCGTTGCACCAAGCCATTCAGGAGCCCATGCAGATACACGGTCATACGTTGAAGCTCACCACGTGTATTGGCATGACATGCTACCCAGAAGACGAAGTAGACTCGGACACGCTTTTTCGCCATGCATACCAAGCGCTGTATCAAGCCAAAACCCACGGTGTATCGCAGTGCGTGCGCTACAGTACCGATGAAGAGCACCTAACTCGGCTACGTCAGCAAGAGCGTACTGCCATTCAACACGGGCTGAGCAACGAGGAGTTCCAGCTTTTCTATCAGCCTCAGGTCGATTTGCAGACGAAGGAGGTCGTGGGGGCCGAAGCGCTGATCCGCTGGCAGCACCCCAAGCGGGGACTTTGTGCGCCAGGGGAGTTTCTCCCCCTCATCGAAGGTAGCGAACTGGAGTTTCGGTTAGGCGAATGGGTCATCGAAGCTGCCCTAAAGCAGCTTCAACAGTGGGAGCGTGTCGGTATCACGCTTCAAGTCAGTGTGAATATCAGCCCTCAACACTTGCTGCATCAGGGCTTCTTACCGCAGTTAGAACAGCTCTTGGCACGATATGCCGATGTTCCCACCCAACGATTGGCCATCGAGATTCTAGAATCTGCCACGCTGGATGATATGCAAGCGGCGCTGCACGTACTCGAAAACTGCCAACGGCTGGGCATCGATGTCGCGCTGGATGATTTCGGTACCGGTTACTCGTCGCTGGCTTACTTCCGCCGCCTACCGGTGCAGTTGATCAAGGTCGACCGTGACTTCGTTCGCGACATGCTGGATAGCGAGGATGACCGTGCGATCGTGGAGAGCATCGTCTTCTTGGCGAAGAAGTTTTCACGCCCTGTGCTAGCAGAGGGTGTCGAGACGCTGGAGCACGCCAAAGCACTGCTGTCATTGGGGTGTTATTTGGCTCAAGGATACGGTATTGCACGCCCCATGCCCGCCGACAAGCTGCCTCAGTGGCTGACCGAGTGGCAACGCGACGGCTTTCTCGATACCTTTTGATCGAAGCGCGCCTTAATCGAAGAGCGCCATAGGGTCGAACTGCTCCGGCAGCTTCACGATGACCCCATCGCGCCCCTGTCCTTTGGCTTCATAACTGGCGGCATCCGCACGGGAAAGCGCCATTTCGACCGTCTCGTCGTTCTCGTCGAAGGTCGTCACGCCGATACTCAGGGTCACGGTGTACTCTTTACCCTCATGGGTAACGGACACCTCGCTTACCGCCTGACGCAGAGACTCCGCAATACGCTCGGCTTGACTCAACGTGCAGCTAGGCAGCAGCACCCCAAACTCGTCTCCCCCCTGGCGTGCCACGTGGTCACTACGGCGCACTTCCCACGCCACGATTTGGGCGATCCGGCGAAGCATTTCATCCCCCAAGGCATGACCACCCTCATCGTTGATGGGTTTGAAGTGATCCAAGTCGAACAGCAGTAACGCAGAGGGGGTGCTGGTCTTCTGGAAGTCGGCAAACGCCTCCTCCAAACGGCGATCGAACCCACGTCGGTTGAGCAGCCCCGTCAGCGGGTCGTGCTCCGCCTCCCAGCGCTGCAACGCCTCCTGTTGGCGGCGCTCGGTGATATCTTTAACGACCCCCACCAAGCCCAACGAATGACCGCCTTTCGAGAGCATGACCACACGGGCGTGAATGTCCAGCCATAGCGTTTCCTGATCGCTGCGTATGAACCGCAGCTGACGAACGAAATCGCTGCCGGTTTTCAAGCTGTGCACCCACATATCCCTGGCACCCTGTCTATCATCAGGGTGAACCTGCTCCATCCATGTTTCCATGGGCGTATCGGGGGGAATGTCCAACATCTCCAAGAGCGACGGGTTCATGTAAGTGATCTTGCCGCCAAAGTTGGCAACAAACATCCCTTGGGGCGTGGCACTCAGCACGGAATCCAAAAAGGCCTGGCGCTCTTGCAAATGACCGACCAACTGCTGACGCTCGTCCTCGACACGGTTAAACGTCACCGCGACTTGCTGCAACTCTTGCATGCTCGTGGCTAGGTCCAGACTCGCGCGCTGCCCCATCCCCACTTCACCAATTTGCGCTTCGAGATGATCCAATGGCTTGAGAATCCGCGCCAACAGCCACCACAGTAGTGGCATCATGATGAGCGCCAGCGCAAACCAGATACCCAGCAGCTTATAAATGAATCCTGAGAGCGGTAACTGTGCTTGGTCAGCGGGCAAAAACAGGCCAATCACCCAATCCGCCGGCCAAACCTGGGCATACGCTTGCAGGCTCACGTTCCCATCGGCCAGCTCGGTTACTCCCTCCCCCTTCCACCCTGCCAGCGCCAGCTCCAACAGGGGATTTAGCTGGTCACTGCGGAGGTCCGCATTGACCAGATCATTGTCAGGATGATAGAGAATCCTGCCCGATGCCGTGGCAACCGCTGCATACCCCTCCTCGCCTAGGCGAATGGTGCCCAGTCGGTTGAAGAGCCCACTGCTTTCCAGGCTGACGATACCGCCAATGAATCCTGCGAATTTGCCATCCTCATCAATGCGCGGAACGCTAATAAGCACAAGGGGCATGCCGCTGGCTCGGCCGACGAACGGCTCACTCACATAGGGGCGACGAATGCCGCGCACCATCTTGAAATATTCCAGCTCGGCGGTTTCCAAGCCCACCCGCCCGGTAACACTCGGCCAGTCACTGACGATGACTCCGTTTTCATCACTAATGACCAACCCCTCGAACCAAGCGAGCAGCGAGTCGTTCTTTTGCAGCTCATAGTTCAGCCACGTGGAATCATCGGACAGCCCTACGGCGCCATTGAGGCGCTCTAAAGCATTGATACGTTGATTGATCTGTTGAGTGATTTCATCAGACAACAGGTTGGCCTGATAACGTAGGTGGGCGATGTTGGTCTCGTGCACCATGGTTTTACCCACCTGCCACGCCATGCCCAGCACGGCCCCCGCCAAGATGGCCAGAGCACAAGAAAGTCCCAGCAACAGCCGGCTTTTTATAGAACGAAATGTAATCAGTCGATGAATCAGGGGGGCTAGGCGCACCAGAGTTCCCTATTTCGTTAACTTTCCTTAAATTGAGCCCTCAGTTTCAGCCTCAATCATGGTTCGAAAAATAACTTACCAAAAACAAGTGAAAAGTGCGCGTTGATATAAGTCAACTTAGATAATTTTTTTCTAAACTGTTTCATCACGTAACGCAAGCTTCCGAACGATAAGCCAAGAGCGTGCGAATTGATAACCACGCTTATTTCACGTATGTTCGCCGCCTGTTTAGTTATCCCTTCTCGAAAAACTGTGGCCCTCTCCATGGCAAAGCGTATCGCAGGTTACATGTACAACGGTGTTAGTAGAATTTCCGCTCTGGCAGCACTGCTACCTGAGTTCGATCATTTTGCCAAGATACGAACACTCACACCCAAGCCTCATGCTGTGATTGGCTGGGGATTGAAGCCGACCAGCATTGAGCCACGTCAGTATGCCAAGCGCCATCGGCTCCCCTATGTAGCGCTGGAGGATGGCTTCCTGCGTTCTCTAGGCTTGGGCGCCTCAGGCTATCAACCGGCCAGCGTGGTCGTCGACTACACCGGGATTTATTACGACGCATCCCAGCCCAGTGATCTCGAAATTTGGCTAAACACAGTTGATTTCAGTAACGAAGAGCTAATCCGCGCCGAGCGCTGCATGGCCATGCTCAAGCGTTACCGGCTATCAAAATACAACCACGCCATCGATACTCCCCCGCACGATACGAATGCAAACGTCCTCGTCGTCGACCAAACGGCAGGCGATGCGTCCATCGAGTATGGGGGTGCTAACGCGGACAGTTTTGCGACGATGCTCGAACATGCCTTGACGAATCACCCAAATGCACGAGTACTCGTCAAAATTCACCCTGACGTGATCGCTGGAGCAAAACGAGGGCATTTGACGAGTGCGCTTGATCACCCACGCTGCCAAGTCATTAGTGAAGACATCAACCCCTGGGCACTGTTCGATCAAGTAGATGACGTATATGTGGTCACCAGCCAGCTTGGCTTTGAAGCTCTAATAGCGGGAAAGCGCGTTCATTGCTTTGGGCTGCCATTTTACGCGGGATGGGGACTCACCCACGACCAAATGCAGTGCCCCAGGCGCGCTAGAAAACGCTCGCTAAAGGAGGTTTTTGCAGCCGCTTATTTACGCTATGCGCGCTACGCCAACCCTTACACAGGTCAATCATCAACGCTTGAGGACACCATTACTCTCATCGCCGATCAAAGACGTCAGCAAGAGCGCCTGAGAGGAAACTGGGTAGCCTGTGGCTTCTCTTCATGGAAAAAAGAGTTCATTGGCTACTTCCTCGGGCCCGCCGCCGTCATTCAATATCAAGACCAGCTCCCGCAGCGACTGTCGAGTCACGCTGAAGCGCCCAATTACTTGGCATGGTCCAGCAGTTTGGATTCAAGCTTTCTCTCTCAAAATGCCGAGCACCTACATAAAGTGTGGCGCATTGAAGACGGCTTCATAAGATCAGTGGGACTGGGGACCGATCTCACTACGCCATTATCGCTGGCTATCGATAATCAAGGGATATACTACGATCCTTCCCAAGCCAGTGAATTAGAAACTCTGTTAGAGAATGCACACTTCGATGATGCGCTACTCATTCGCGCCGCCAAACTTCGCGAACGCTTAGTAGCGCTCAAGCTTTCGAAATATAACGTGGCCGGTAAAGCAGATTTGTCTCTCCCCCGCCATCGACACATCATCCTGGTGCCAGGGCAGGTCGAAACGGATGCATCCATCGCCACGGGATCGCCCGAAATCAGCACCAACAGCGACCTACTTCGCGCCGTTAGGCAAAAACGGCCCGATGCTTTCATCATTTACAAAGCCCATCCAGACGTCATCAGTGGGGCACGGGTTGGGAAACTCGATAGCGATGCCAAACGGCTGTATGATTTAGATGGCAGTCACATGTCCATCACTGCTTTGTTAGACAACGTGCACGGCGTGCACACAATGAGTTCACTGACTGGGTTTGAGGCTTTATTGCGCTATCGTCAGGTAACTACGTACGGGTTACCTTTCTATGCAGGCTGGGGAATCACTGACGATGCCATGCACTGCTCCAGGCGCACACGCAAACTCAATTTGGATGAGCTGGTAGCAGCAACGCTGCTTCTCTACCCTAGCTACGTCGATCCCGCCTCTGGACAATTGTGCAACGCCGAAACGGTGGTCACGCTACTGGAGCAAGCCAAGGCCAAACAGCCGCACTCTCAGAAACACTCGATCACATGGAAACAACAACTGTACCGCTGGTATCGTTACTTGCTGAAAGGAAGGCGCTAACTTGAATCAAAAACGCTCGTTTTTATTCCTGCAAGGGGTATGCTCGCCCTTTTACCAGCGCCTAGCCCGTCGACTCACCAGCGATGGTCACCGTGTCGTTAAAGTCAACTTCAATGCAGGGGATATCCTCTACTGGCAGGGTACCCAGAGTCCTGCACACCTGTTTCGTGGTTCACTGAGTCAACTGCCCGATTACGTAGAGTCGCTGTGGCAGCGTTATAACATTACCGACCAAGTCATGTTCGGCGATCGTCGACCGGTGCACAGGCCAGCGATCGAACGGGCGTCAGATGTCGACATCCGCACCCATGTGTTCGAAGAAGGCTATTTTCGCCCCTATTGGATTACCCTCGAGCGTGATGGCGTCAATAGTCATTCGCGCCTACCAAGAGATCCGGCTTGGTTTTACGAGACAGGTAAAGCGTTGCCGACACCGCCTCAACCTGTCCGCTTCAACTCGCCATTCAAGATACGCGCTCGTCATGACGTCGCCTATCATGTGGCCGGGCTGTTAAACCCCATCATCGCCCCACGCTATCGCAACCACTCTCCCATCTCCGCGCCGATTGAGTATGCAGGCTATATCAGACGCTTCAGACAGCTGAAAGCGTGGAAGGTGCGCGACGCTGGGCGTATTAAAGAGATGATTGCCAGCGGCACGCCCTATTTCATGCTGCCACTCCAGCTCAATACGGATGCACAAATCCGTGACCACTCCTCCTATACAACCATGGAAGAGGTCATGGATGACGTGATGAGATCATTTGCTCAGTATGCGCCCAGTGATGCATTGCTCTGCATCAAAAACCATCCTTTGGACATGGGCCTCGTCGACTACCCCAACATCATTGCACGGCTCTCGGCTTTTTACGGCCTCGACGGACGCATCGTTTACCTAGAGTCTGGAGACCTCAATCAGCTACTGGAGCATGCGACGGGCACAGTCACGGTCAACAGCACCGTAGGCCTAGTATCTTTGGAGCACCAGTGCCCGACCTTTACGCTGAGTGACCCAATTTACAATTTAGCGGGCCTTACCTTCAAAGGATCCTTAGAGGCTTTTTGGCAGCAACCACCGCCCCCCAGCGCCCAACTATTTGCCTATTTTCGTAACACCGTCATGCACGCTACCCAGATAAACGGCGGTTTTTACTGCCAGCCAGGCATCGATCTCGCGGTCAATAACGCCGCCCATATATTAGAAGCCTGCCCATCACCGCTGGAGAAGCTGCTTTGAGTGTTGACGCCACAACCGATCCCACAACTTTGGAACAGACAAAACGTTCACGCTGCGTGCTAATCACCGGCGCGACGGGGGCCATCGGCGGAGCGCTCGCCAAGGAGTATGCCTCCCCACAGACGCATCTCATTCTGCATGGCCGTAACACCGCGGCACTGGAACAGGTGGCCAGCGCCTGCCGAGAGAAAGGCGCGCAAGTGACGCTCTCCTCCATCAATCTCACCGATGAAAATGAACTTGCACAGTGGCTGACGACGCTCAGCGCCGAGCAGCTACCGGATATCGTCATCGCTAACGCGGGCAAGAACACACATCCCGAGCAGTTGGGTGAGCTCGAGCCTTGGACAGACGTTCAAGTCCTGCTGGATATCAACCTCACCACCCCCATTGCCATGGCGCACCACTTGGTGCCCGCCATGCGCGAACGAGGTAGTGGACAGCTGGTCTTTATCAGCTCACTGGCTGGTTGGCATGGGCTACCCAGCACGCCCACGTACAGCGCCAGCAAAGCAGGCATTAAAGCGTATGGCGAAGCCTTGCGGGGCTTGCTAGCCCCCTGTGGCATCGGGGTGACGGTGATCATGCCCGGCTACGTTACCTCCCCCATGTGCAATGCCATGCCCGGCCCTAAACCCTGGGAGTGGCCGCCAGAGCGCGCTGCAAAAGTGATTGCTCGCGGTATCGGTGCCAACCGTGCACGGGTTAGCTTTCCCTTTCCGTTGAATTTTGGCACTTGGTGGCTGGCCATCTTGCCAGCGGGCGTGTCGCAGTGGCTCATCAAACGGCTGGGTTTTGATCATGTAGGGGGCCAGTAAGATGCTCTCCAGCCTATTAGTGTCGCTTAGTCTGCCATTATTGGTAGGGCTATTGGGCAGCTTAGCGTTTGAAGCGCTGCTATCTCCAAGGCCTACTCCCCTCTGGAAGCGCTCCATCGCCGCGAACACCATCCACTTAGGCAGCTGGTTACTGCTATTTGGGATGTTCACGCTGCTACTTCAGCGCCCCTGGTTTGCCGTGGTCTTTGTGCTTTCACTACAACTGGTAGTGATTCAATCGAGCAATACCAAGTCCAAAACGCTCAACGAGCCGTTTATTTGCCACGACTTTGAGTACTTTTGGGACGCCATTCTGCACCCACGCCTTTATGTTCCCTTTTTTGGCATTGGCCTCGCCATCGCTGCCAGCAGCGCGGGGGCCATCGCCATTGGCAGCTTCCTCTATTTGGAATCGTCACTGATTAGCCAATGGGGCGCTGGGCTCTTTTTGCAAAGCACCGTATTACTCATTGGGCTGGGCGCACTGCTGCTGGGGATTGGGTTACGCTCACTGGCAGCCGTTTCCCTCCAACCCGTGGATGACCTTCACCGTGTTGGGCTACATGCTAGCCTTTGGGCCTACGGTGTAGCGTTAATGCGTTCGTCACCACCTGATCCCTCGGCATCGCCCTACACCGCTGCCAGCCAGCAGGCGGCGGCCGCCCCCCAGGACATCGCCACGCTACCCAATGTGGTACTGGTCCAGAGCGAATCATTTTTCGATCCGCGCCCATGGTGCCCAGAGGTCGCCCCGTCGCTGCTGCAACATTTCGACACCACTTTTACCGAGGCCGTCGAAAAGGGTGAGTTGAGCGTACCCGCTTGGGGCGCCAATACCGTACGCACCGAGTGCGCGGTGCTCACAGGCCTGACACCCAGCGATTGGGGCCCACGACAATTCAACCCCTACCGCACGCTAAGCCGCCACCCGCTGCCCAGCGTGGCGAGCGCTTTTCGCGCGCAGGGTTACCGCACTATTTGCGTGCACCCTTACCCCGCTACCTTTTACATGCGCGATAAGGTCATTCCGCAGCTAGGCTTTGATACCTTTATCGATATCAGCGCGTTTAGCAGCAGCGATAAGCACGGGCAGTACATAGGCGACCGAGCCGTGGCACGAAAGGTTGGACGCCTGCTGAAAGATGACGATAATAGGCCGCTATTTATTTTTGTGATCACCATGGAAAACCACGGCCCGCTGCATCTGGAAGCGCCCCAACAGGCACGTTTGGCCGATACGCTGCCGAACGCCGCGTGGCCGCTTCCAGGCCATCTGCGGGAGCTCGCCGTTTACTTGCACCATTTAGGTGAAGCTGATCAAATGCTGGCAAGCGTTAAAACAGCGCTAAACGAGAGCACGAGGCCTGGAATACTGGGCTGGTATGGCGACCACGTCCCTATACTGCCCGATGCGTATGGGTACTTCATGCCCCCTACGGGCAGCACCCCATACATGATATGGTCAACGCAACCAACACCGCCTGACCAAATGCCTGCCGAGCAACCGCCGCAGGGAATAGCAGCCAACGAACTTGGCGTCCGGCTATTTAAACAAGTGTTTGGACGCGATATAAGTAACGATGTGATCAAGGCAGAACCAGAACCTCAGGAGCAAGAATGACTAAACGTGTGGCCATCATCGGTGCCGCCCATCGTTTCCCCGGCACCACCCCTGAAACGTTCTGGCAAGACCTGCAAGCCGAAAAAGACCTCGTCACCCAAGTGGCCCCAGATCGCTGGAGCCATGAAGCCTTTTGGCACCCAGATAAACGCCACCCTGGCACCAGCGTTACCTTTGCTGCGGGCAGCCTGGGCGATATCAGCGGGTTCGACGCAGAGTTTTTCGGTATTTCCCCACGCGAAGCGGCCAATATGGATCCGCAGCAGCGCATGCTGCTGGAACTCGCCTGGGAAACCATGGAAAGCGCCGGCATTGTGCCCAGCACTCTGCGTGGCAGCCAGTGCGGCGTTTTCCTGGGCGTCGCCAGTCTTGACTACTCTTACCGTTTAGCCGATGACATGTCGGCTATTGATGCTTCGACCGCCACGGGCAACACCTCGAGCATCGCCTCCAACCGCCTCTCTTATGTGTTTGACTTGCATGGCCCCAGCATGTCGCTGGACACCGCGTGCTCGTCCTCCATGGTGGCGTTTCACCAGGCTTGCCAATCCATTCGCAGCGGTGAAACGACCATGGCACTGGCGGGCGGTATCAGCCTGCACTTGCACCCCTACGGCTTTATCATTTTCTCTAAAGCCAGCATGCTCTCGCCCACCGGCCGCTGCCAAGTGTTCGATGAAGCGGGCAACGGCTACGTGCGCTCGGAAGGGGCTGGCCTATTCCTGCTCAAGGACTACGACCTAGCCGTTGCCGACGGCGATAACATTCTGGCCGTGGTCGCAGGCTCAGCGGTGAATACCGATGGTCATAAATCGGGTCTGACGGTACCGAACCCCAGCGCCCAAACCGATCTTATGCGCCGAGCTTACGAACAGGCCGGTATCTCCCCCGATGAGATCGACTATTTAGAAGCACACGGCACTGGCACCGCCGTTGGCGACCCGATTGAAACCCGCGCCATTGGCGAAGCGATTGGCAAACATCGCCAAACGCCGCTGCTGATCGGCTCGGTGAAGAGTAACGTAGGCCACCTGGAAACCGCCTCAGGCGTCGCCGGGCTTGCGAAAGCACTGTACAGCCTACAGCACCGTGAAGTCCCCGCGACCATCGGCATTCGTAAGCTGAACCCACGCATCAAATTCGATGAGTGGAATTTAAGCGTGGTCACCAAAGCCCAGCCGCTAAAACCCGAAGGCCGCTTGGTGATTGGCATTAACTCGTTTGGCTTTGGTGGTGCTAACGCCCACGTGATTTTGGAAAGCGCACCGGAAAAAACCGCAGCGCCTCGCCAAACACCGGATACCCCGCTGCCCATTCGTTTAAGCGCCCAAAGCGAAGCAGCGCTAACGGAAAACGCCCTTGCCCTGTCTAAGCACCTTCAGGAAGCTGGCCAAGGGTTTTACGATATCGCCCATACGCTGTTCCATCACCGTGAGCAGCACAGCCACGGCGCACTATGCTTCGCCAGCAGTGCAGAAGAAGCAGCCACGGCACTGCGCCAGTTTGCCGAAGGCGAAGCCAGCCAGGTCATGACGCTGGAGCGCCTCGCCAACGCCAGGGGCCCGGTGTTCGTTTATGACGGTAACGGCTGCCAGTGGGAAACCATGGGCCACGACCTACTGGATACCGACGCCGACTTCACTGCTGCCATTGACCGCGTCGATGCCCTGTTCCAGCGCTACGGCAGCTTTTCACTGCGTGACGAATTAGCAGGCCGTAACCAGCCTGAAGGCGAAGAGAGCCGCTTCGTACGCACCGAAATCGCCCAGCCTGCGCTATTTGCCCTGCAAGTGGCGCTCACCGAGTGGCTAAAAGCCCAAGGCATTACCCCTGCTGCCGTATTTGGTCACAGCGTGGGCGAAGTTGCCGCCGCTTGGGCCTCCGGCGCGCTCAGCCTGGAAGATGCGGTCAAAGTCATCTATTACCGCAGCGATTTCCAAGGCAAAACCCGTGGCTTGGGTGAGATGACCGCAGTGGCGATGAGCGCTGAAGAGATCGCCCCTTGGCTTGCCAAACCAGCATTTGACCGCGTAAGCCTAGCAGGCATTAATAGCCCCAAAGGCATTACCCTAGCAGGCGACCGCGGCCAGCTTAGCGAGCTGGAAGCCGCACTGAGCGCCGAGGGCACCTTTGCCAAGCGGCTGCCGCTTGATTACGCCTTCCATAGCCCCGCCATGGATAGCATCCAGGCAGGCGTGGTTGATGCTCTCGCGGATATCAAGCCCCAAGCCACAGAGATCCCCTATTTCTCTACGGTGACAGGCGCGCTCAGTGAAGGGACGAAACTGGATGCCCACTACTGGTGGCTCAATATTCGCGAGCCGGTGCTGTTCGATAGCGCCGCCACCGCATTGATTGAGCAAGGCTACAACGTCTTCGTCGAAGTCGGCGCGCACCCGATCTTGCGCCGCTACCTCAACGAATCGCTGCGCCAGCAAGAGCGCAGCGGCCTAGTGTTCGGCACCATTGAGCGCCACAAGCCTGGGTTAGACGGCTTGAACCGCACGCTCAGCCAGCTGCTACTCAGCGGATTAAGCGTCAACAGCCAGCGCTTCTTCCCGGTAGAGGGCCAGCGCGTCCTGCTGCCCCGATACTCATGGCAGCGCACTCACCTATGGGTTCAAGGCACCAACGACGGCCAAGGCCTGCTATCACGCTATTACCAGCACCCACTGCTGGGTTACCCATTAGCGCAGCAAGAGCACACCTGGGAAAGCCAGCTAGACACCAAGCGGCAGCCCTGGCTTGCCGACCACGTGGTAGGTGAAGGCGCGGTCTTCCCCGGCGCCGGGTTTGTAGAACTCGCGCTTGCCGCCGCGCTGCAGCAGAAAGAGACGCCAGTTCTGGATATCGAAGAGCTGGAAATTCGCGCCCCGCTGCTGCTGGACGGCCCTAACGGCCGCACCATGCGCCTTACCCTAGACCCCGATGATGGTCGCCTGGAGATTCTCTCCCGCGAGCCCACCACGGGAAGCGAGTGGCAGCTCAATGCCGTGGCGCGCCGCATGCGCGAAAGCCGTGGCTTCCTGCTCAATCGCCAAGCGCCAGCGCTGCCTCAGCGAGACGCCGACTACACCCTGGATGAGCACCTGCACATGGCCGAACGTATTGGCCTGCACTATGGCCCTGCGTTCCAAGCCATTCAACGCGGCTGGATTGAGGGCGATAGCGTCATTGGTGAAATCAAACTCTCCGAGGCGGTGGCTGAACAGTTAGATACGCTGCATGTGCATCCCGGCATTCTGGATAGCGCCTTCCAGATGTTTATTCCGCTGCTGGCACAGCACAGTGAATTTGCCGCCCAGCTCGCCTTTGTACCGGTGCGCGTGGGTCGCATTCAGGTTAATGCCGAGGCAGTCGCGCCAGTGCTGGCCCGTGCGGTGATGGGCAAACGTGCCCCGCACTCCTTCACGGCCGATTTTGAGTTATTTGATGCCCAAGGCCGCGCCGTGGCCGTGCTAAGCCAGACACGCTTCAAGGCCATTCGCCTGAACCGAGCGCACCACCAGCACTTCAGCTACCTGGATGTAGAGCTCACCCCTGCCCCATTGCAAGCCGCCGCGCTGCCGCTGCCTGCGGACGCCTTAACGCGCTTGATGGGGTTAAGCGATGCCTATACCGCCAGCACCGGCCAGCGCTATGCGCAAGAAGTCGCGCCGCTGCTGGATAGCCTGAGCGAAGCCTTTGCACAACAGGGCACCAGCCCCGTTCAAGATGACGAAGCGTCATTGGCACCAGAAACCATTTGGCAGCTACTGGTACAGGATTACCCCGACTACTTCGCGCCCATTCACGCTGTGGGCCGTTTGGGCCTGCACCGTGAACCGCTGCTCAACGGCAGCGATACGCTGGAAAGCCTGGGCATTACTGCCGAGCACTTGGCTGGCATCAACCGGGTACTGATCGGTGAAAACGGCTGGCAAGTCCTGGCCCGCGAGCTAGGCGCGCTGATGGACGCCTCGCTGGCCACCCTACCGGATGGACAACGTCTCAATCTGCTGGAAGCAGGCCCCTGTGCGCCCGCGCTAGGCCAGCGCCTGTTAGAGCAGCTTGCCCATGGCGAGCCAGGAGTAAGCGACCGCTATCGCTACCGCGCGCTTACCACCAGCGACACGGCGCACCATCAAGCGGAACAGCTGCAAGAGCGCTACCCGCTGATGGATATTCAGCCGTTAGACGAGGCGTTACCGGCATTGGCCGCCGCGCAAAAAGCGCAGCTCGCCTTTGTAAGCGCGGATGTCACCCAGCCCGAACGCACACGCCAGTTGATCGACGCTCTACCCGCTCAACTAGCCCCAGGCGCTCAGGTCATGGTGATTGGCCTTCATCCAAGCCGCTGGCTGGACGATCTGCTGGCAACGCCGGGCATCGATCAAGCCGCGCTGGAACAAAGCACGCTCATCGAGTGGTTGAGCAGCCAGGGGCTGAGCGTCTCCTCGCCTATCGAGTTAGAAGAGAACGGCGCTTACCTGCTGCACGCGCAACAAACAGAACACAACGACGCCAACGTTCAGGCATCCAGCACCCAAACGCTGCTGGTGGCCGCCGCTCAGCAAGAAGCGCTCGCGGCAGCGTTGGCCGAACAGCTGAATAGCCATGCAGGCCACAGCGTATGGCTTCGCATCAGCGATGCAGCGCCGCAAACGCTACTCAACGAAGCGCTTGCCGACCTGCCCGAAACACCTGCGGCACTGAACGTGCTTGACCTGCGTGAACTGGGTAGCACCGCCACGTCGGCTCAAACCCAACGCTGCTTTGGCGCACAGCAGTGGTCGCTGGCGCTAGAAGCCAGCGGCCTGGAAGCGCAAGGCAGTGCCGTGACGCTATGGCTAGCCACTCAAGGCTATCAACGCGCCGATGACGCCGCGCTATGGGGCTTTGGCCGCTCGCTGGCCAACGAAGCCGTGGGCCACAGCGTCACCCTCATTGACCTGCCGGATACCCCCAGCGCGGCCGCTTTAGCCATAGCGGCAGCCTCTATCGCTGAACCGGATAACGAAAACGAGCTGGTGATTACCCAGGAAGGCACCCGCTTTGCCACACGCCTACGAACGCTGCCTGCGCCGCATCCGCAAACCGCCGACAGCGAAGCGCCACGCCAAGCCATGACACTGGGCTTTACCCTGCCCGGCCAACTGCGCCAGCTACAGTGGCGGCCGCGCCAACTGCCGGAGCTAGGCGCGGATGACGTCGAAGTGCGCGTCAAAGCAACCGGCCTCAACTTCCGCGATGTGATGTACACCCTGGGCCTGCTCTCAGATGAAGCCATCGAAAACGGCTTTGCAGGTCCAACGCTGGGGCTTGAGTTCTCTGGCGAAGTCGTCGCCGTGGGCAGTAACGTGCACCACCTAACACCCGGCCAAGGCGTCGTGGGCTTTGGCCCCGCTAGCTTCAGCGACCGCTTGGTGGCTAGCCAGCACGCCGTGGCTCCGCTGCCCGACGGCGTCAGCTACGCCGCTGCGGCCACCATTCCGACCACGTTCTTTACCGTGTACTACGCGCTGAAGCATCTGGCGCGCCTAGAACCCGGCGAAAAAGTGCTGATTCACGGCGCAGCAGGCGGTGTAGGTATTGCCGCGCTGCAAATCGCCCAGTGGATGGGGGCTGAGATTTACGCCACGGTGGGGTCGGAAGAGAAGCGCGACTTCCTACGCCTGATGGGCGAAGAGCGCCTTTACGACTCCCGCTCGCTTACCTTCGCGGAAGAGATCCTCGAAGATACCCAGGGTGAAGGCGTCGATATCGTCCTTAACTCCCTGGCCGGTGAGGCCATCAACCAGAACCTGCGCGCTCTGCGCCCGTTCGGTCGTTTCCTGGAACTGGGCAAGCGCGACTTCTATGAAAACACCCATATCGGCCTGCGCCCGTTCCGCAACAACCTGAGCTACTTCGGGATCGACTCCGACCAGCTCATGAAGGTGCAACCCGCCCTCACCCAGCGTCTGTTCGGCGAAATGATGGCGCTGTTTAACGACGGCACGCTCAGTCCGCTGCCGTTTACCGCCTTTAGCCACAGCCAAGTCATCGATGCCTTCCGCTACATGCAGCAGGCGCGCCAGATCGGCAAGGTGGTGGTGACTTACGAACAGCCCATTGCCCCACCACGCCAAGAGCAGCTAGGCACCGCCCGCATGGCATTACCCAGCGATGCCAGTTACTTGGTGACCGGCGGCCTGGGCGGGTTTGGTCTGAAAACTGCGCAATGGCTGGTAGATAAAGGCGCGCGGGAGCTGATTCTCCTCAGCCGCAGCGGACCGGCCAGCGATGAAGCCCAAGCGGCCGTGGCAGCCTTCGAAGCTCAAGGCGTGAAAGTGCTGGCAGCGGCTTGCGACATCACCGACCGCGATGCGCTGGCCAAGGTGCTTGAACGTGCGAAAAGCGAACTAAGCCCGCTGCGTGGCATCGTTCATGCTGCCACGGTGATCGACGACGGGCTGATTCGCAACCTGGATGCCGAGCGCATTCAAAAAGTGCTCTCACCGAAGATCGACGGCGCCAAACACCTGGAAGCGCTGACAGCCAACGAAGCCCTCGACTTCTTCGTGCTCTATTCATCGGCGACCACGCTGTTTGGTAACCCCGGCCAAGCCAACTATGTGGCTGCTAACCACTGGCTCGAAGCGTTCGCGGCTCGCCGCCGTTCGCAAGGCCTACCAGCTACCTGCGTACGCTGGGGCGCGATTGACGACGTTGGTTTCTTGGCGCGTAACACTCGCACCCGTGACGCACTGCAAGAGCGCCTGGGCGGCTCGGCGCTGCGCTCCGACGATGCGCTCAATGTGCTCGAGCAAATGCTGCTGACGCCCGGGCCAAGCCTGGGCGTACTGGAACTGGAGTGGGGAGCCCTTGCGCGCTTCCTGCCCACCTCCAGCGCACCACGCTTCGATGAGATTGCTCGGGCCAGCGATGACGACGGTAGCCTGGATAGCGACGACGATATCAGCGCGCTGCTGGCGGATCTCTCGCCAGAAGAACTGCACAGCACGATTACCGAACTGCTGCGCGCCGAGCTCGCCAGCATTCTGCTGATCGACGAAGAGAAGATCGACGTGAACCGCTCGGTTTATGACATGGGCTTCGACTCGCTCATGGGGGTCGAGCTGATGACCGCCATCGAGAACCGTCTAGGCGTTCAGGTACCGGTGATGGTGCTCAGCGAAGCGTCTACGCTCGATAAGCTCGCGGGCGTGTTGATTCAAAAACTGCACCAGCACGATGAGGATGTTGAAGAGTCGCCACAAGATGCGTTAGCCTCTCTGGCCGCCCGCCACGGTGCGGATGGCCTTAACAGTGAGCCAGCATCATCCCCTGCGACCGAGACACCATGACCGCCAAGCGTTCTGAGTTAAAACGCCAACTTCTGGAGCAAGCGCGCAAGCGTCCCACCGCCAGAGCCGCCAGTCCCTCTGCCCCCAGCGCCCAAAGCGCGGGGGCAGCCCGCTCTGTTCCTGAGCGCTTTACACGCTTTGATGCCCACCCGGGCTATCAACAGCTTATGCTGCTGCGCGAAGGCGCTAAACAGCTTGGCCTGAAAGTGCCCTTCTTCAAGGTACACGACGGCCTTGCCGGGGCGACAAGCGTGATGGATGGCCGCACCTGCATTAACTTCGCCAGCTACAACTACCTGGGCTACTCCGGAGACCCGCGTGTCGTTCAAGCCGCCAGTGATGCAGCCGCCCACTATGGCACCTCTGTCTCAGCCAGCCGTGTGGTCTCAGGGGAGCGCCCTATTCATGGTGAGCTAGAGCGTGCCATTGCCAAGGCCTACGCCGTAGAGGATGCCGTCGCGTTCGTCAGCGGCCACGCAACCAATGTATCTACCCTTGGCTACCTGCTCGGCCCAAAAGATCTCATCCTGCACGACGAGTATATTCACAACAGCTCGTTGGTGGGCGCACAGCTCTCTGGTGCCAAGCGCATGTCGTTTAGCCACAACGACCCGGACGCCCTGGAAGCACTGCTCACCCAGCACCGCCACCAGTTCGAGCGTGTGTTGATAGTGATCGAGGGGCTCTACAGCATGGACGGCGACATCCCCGATCTGCCGCGCTTTATCGCCCTCAAACAGCGCCATCAAGCCTGGCTAATGGTCGATGAAGCCCACTCTTTCGGCGTGATGGGAGAAACCGGCCTCGGCCTGCGGGAACACTTTGCGATTGACCCCACCGATGTCGATATCTGGATGGGCACCATGAGCAAAACGCTTTCTGGCTGCGGCGGCTACATTGCTGGCAACACCGCGCTAGTGGAAACGCTGCGCTACTTCGCACCGGGCTTTTTGTACAGCGTCGGCATGCCCGCGCAAGTGGCCGCCCCCTCGCTCAAAGTGCTGGAGCTCATGCCCCAGGAACCCGAGCGCGTCGCCAAACTGCAGGAAATCTCCCGCTACTTCTTAGAGCAAGCCCAAGCCCGTGGCATGGACACAGGCCACAGCATCGGCTCCGCCGTGGTGCCCATCATCGTCGGCAGCTCGCCCCTGGCCGCGCACCTCTCCAACGCGCTGCTGGAGCAAGACATCAACGTTCAGCCCATTCTGTACCCCGCCGTACCGGAAAAAAGCGCCCGCCTGCGCTTCTTCCTCTCCTGCGAACATACCCAAGCACACATCGACGAGACGTTGGACGTGCTTGAAAAGTTGATGGCGAAAGGGATGTGACGGGTGAGTGGTGAGTGGTGAGTGGTGAGTGGTGAGTGGTGAGTGGTGAGTGGTGAGTGGTGAGTGGTGAGTGGTGAGTGGTGAGTGGTGAGTGGTAACACCGTAGCGCGGCGTAACGAAAGAGCGAGAGCATCGAGCGAAAGAGGCACCCGCGAGGGCGGCGATAGCCGCCTGGAAGGTGGTACGTTAACCTAGGGAGCCACCGGGCAATAGGAAAGGTAGTCAATGGTAGTAGAAGCAACCGAGACCAGCACTGCCCACTGGTACGTCATTCAGTGCAAAGGGAGCGAATCCTTTCGCGCGGCGGAGCATCTTTCGAACCAAGGTTACGAGGTGTTTCATCCAGTGTTGGATGTAAAACGCAAACGCCAAGGGAAGCTCACCACCGTCACTGAGCCGCTGTTCCCCTACTACCTGTTTATTCGATTAGACCAGGTCGTCAGCAACTGGCGTCCCATTCGCTCTACCCGGGGCGTACTGCGCCTACTCACCTTCGGCAACACCCCCATCGCCGTGCCCGACGCGCTTGTAGAGACCTTACGCGCCCAACCCCACCGCCAAGAAGGTAGCCACAGCTACTTCACTGCCGGAGAAAAAGTCACCATCACCGACGGCCCCTTCAAAGACCTAGAAGCCATCTTCACCCGCTGTAAGGGTGAAGAGCGCGCCATCGTGTTGCTGAACGTCCTCCAACGGCCTCAGCAGGTAGAGCTACCGGTTGAAAGCTTGGAAAAGCGGTGAAGAGCGTATAGCCACACGAAATGAATGCTGTGCCACACAATGTGGCACCCGCGAAGGCGGCAGATAGCCACTTGGATAGAGCCACCGTGCAGCATCAGACCTCGGCGCCACCATCGGCACTCCTAACGGAGTGCTTCGCGGGTGCGCTATCGCTTACACCGCGCTACGGGTGCCCGCTTAAGTGCACTGGAGCCACGTAGCGCGGCGTAACGAAAGAGCGAGAGCAACGAGCGAAAGAGGCACCCGCGGGGGCGGCGCTAACCGCCTGATTTAACCACCGTGAATCATCATCGCCCCCTTGGCACCGCTTACGCTGCGCTTCGGGGACCCTCACCTTGATGGAAGCCCCCGACACGGTGCTACGAACTCTGAAAGGCTAGCGGATGGTCGCAAAATAGCGCTGCACCATCCTCCGATACCAAAACAGCCGTAAGATGTTGATCACACCAAGTACAAAAGGCACCGCGTAAATAATAAATACCCACTCCTGGGCTTGCGGCATTAAGCGCACGATGCCAAACACCAGCAATACGAATAAAAAAACCACCATATTGAAGGCAAGTGAAAGGCGCTCATAGCCACAAAAATTAATCAGCACCGATTCAATAACACCCAACTGCCCAGTAGCGACGTTAAACGCAAAAGCCGCAACAAAAAACAGCACCAACCAAGTATCGTTCACCGCACCAGACATATAAAAATACACGATAATCGTCAGCGACAGCGCAGGCACCAAAGCGGCGACCAAGGCATGGATTTTTTGACGAAGCGGCACCACGACCGAACGCGCATAATCACGTGCCATCACCATTTTAGACAACGCCGCAGCACTATTATTAATCAGCCCTCGTGGTAAAGCGGACATCGCGCTAAAGACCGCAGCACATAGCGACGCTACAAGAGCAACCTCACTTCCTCCCAGGGCGATAAACAGCGAGGGCAAAATGAAACCGACGCCACTACTCGCCGCGTTGGAAAAACCAACCACCAAACTCGACACTAAATCGCTGGGCGCGATGAACAGCGTGTCACCAGAAACGCGAGTGTTGCCCTCTTGGAAAACCAATACACCCACAAACATGACGAAGGCCAACGCGTATGAGATCGATAATACGTTCAACAACTGATCTGCATGGAGCGGCCCTTCAATAAAGAACATCAGCAGCATCATGGCGATAAACAGGCACCCAATGACGCCATCGTAAAAAAACAGCCTCCAAAATTGGCGCTTAAAGACTAAATAATTACGAAAAACCTGATATACCGACGTCATCAGGATCAGTGCAAACACGTCTAGCCAATGCGGGACAGGAACGGCCAGAGACGCCATCAGTAACGCAAAAGCCGACACTCCCCCGCCTACCACCACACACGATGCCGCGTACCGCAGCAGTATCGCCAAGCGCTCATCCTCGGCCATACGCTTCATCAAAATAGTGGAAAACCCCACCCCCGACACCATGACAAAAAAGGCTGCCAAGGTGTACTGAGTGGAAAAAAACACCACGCTGTCAGGGACTAAAAAGAAACCAGCCACACCCAGTACAAAAATACGAAAACCACCGGGCGTTGCCGCCGTCATAAAGGGCAGCAGTCTTTCTAATGAACGACGAAAGGGCATCATCAATCGTCCTTCCTAGATTGAAGGTGGCGAAGGCATCCTCGCAGTACGCGCGCCATGAAAAAGATCTTACGACGCGAAGGTGTTTGGCGGTCTCCCTCTAACGAACTTTCGATATTGATGAAATCTTCCCACACCAATAACGGCCTCACTTCCTGTACCTTAACGCCCTTACTTTCAAAGTGCGGCCAGTCATCCAACACACAGCGGAGCGTGGTAGAAGCCTCTAACAATCTAGTTGCCCCAGCAGGTGTCACAACGTACCCCACCGCACCAGAGGGCCACGTTTTGAAGCCGCGCCCGAGCTTAAAGGCCCCTATTGGACTCCAACGCTTTAAGGGTTCAAAAAAGTGATACAGCGTTTTCCGGCGGTGATCTTTTTTAGAGTGGCCTAACAACACCACATCGAACGGAGCATTCGCGTCTAACAAACGATCTAAAAATGCTGGGAGTTCTCGTTCGATAAGCGCATCGTCCTCAAAAATGACGCAAGGCTTCCCGGCATCCACCACTTGCTGCCAGATTCTTCGATGGCTTACAAAGCAGCTCACCTCGCCTTTCGTGAGCATCCGGCCGTATCGCCCTTGAATCGCATCGCTATCGATGGGCAGATCGGCATGCTCGCTTTTCTCCAGGACCGTGGCATCAATGTACTGAAACGACATACTCAACTGAGACATTTGGCGCTCGATAGAGGCAATCCTTGTCTCGTCTCTCATGGTCAACACATAAACGCCAAACTGCTCAATGCTCACACGTCTGCTCCTTGGATCAATAGGGCTCCCATCATATGAGGGAATGTCATGCCATATTGTCCCTTACCCTACACAGCATGGCTACTCAGCATGGGCATCGTGGCTGTAAAGATGCATCGTCTTCTCATCGACGGTAGGCTATTGGCATCAATCACTGCAAGGAAGCAGCCATGGCGACCTACCGACGCGCCTATATCCCAGGCGGCACCTACTTTTTCACCGTGGTGACTTATGGTCGTCAACCGCTGTTATCGGATCGTTTAAATATAGATGCACTTGGCCGAGCATTTCGTCGAGTGCGTGACGAACAACCGTTTCAAATGGATGCCTTTGTTCTCCTGCCCGACCACCTGCACTGTATCTGGACACTCCCCGAAGGGGATGCGGATTATTCCTCCCGATGGAGAGACGTCAAAAAATATGCGTCTCAAGAATTTTTGTTTCCACCCGGCAGCCAACATGCCTGGCAGCGTGGTTTTTGGGAACACGTAATTCGCGACGAAAACGACTGGCAACGCCACATGGATTACATCCACTACAACCCGGTGAAGCACGGCTGGGCGCAGTCCCCTCGCGAATGGCAATAGTCCAGCTTTCACCAATGCGTAAAAAAGGACGGTACGCGCCAGACTGGGGCACACGAGACACACCCGAAGTGGCCGCCATGAACTGGGAAGAATCCTCGGCCCTACTGGCTCGCGGGTGCGTGATAACGATGCTCCACTTGAGCGCCGTAGTGCCACGTAGCGCGGCGTAACGAATGAACGAGAGCAACGAGCAAATGAGGCACCCGCGGGGGCGGCAGGTAGCCGCCTGGGTTAGGCCGCTGTGAATGATCACAACTCAGTGCCAAGATTGGCACTCCTAGCGGAGTGCTTCGCGGGTGCCTACCTCAAGTGCGGTGGCACCTATCAATACGGGTAATTTAGTGGCCCCACACCACAAAATAAGGGTTTAGCTTTTCAGCGGGGTTGGCATAGCTGAGCGGTTCGCCTTCCAAGGTCTCGACGCGTCCGCCTGCATAGCGCACGACCGCATGAGCGGCGCCGGTATCCCAGAGGCAGGTAGGGCCTAAGCGCGGGTAAGCATCGGCTTTACCTTCAGCAATTAAGCAAAGCTTGAGCGAGCTGCCCATGGGGAGCATTTCGTGTTCGCCTAATTTATTCAGCCAAGCCGCTAAATCTGGGCTGGGGTGAGAGCGACTGCCCACGACGCGCCAAGTTGAGCCTTCAGCAGGCTGTCCAGCCACTTGAATGGCATGACGTTGGCCGTCTTTCTCCACCTTAAACGCACCTACGCCTTCAGCCGCCACATACGCCGCCCCCAACGCAGGGGCAGTGACCACACCGAGCACGGGTACACCGTTTTCGATCAGCGCAATGTTGACGGTGAACTCACCATTACGCTTGATGAACTCTTTGGTGCCATCCAAGGGGTCGACCAGCCAATAGCGTCCGTCGGCATTCACGCCCGCAAACCCTTCCATGTCCTCTTCGGAGAGAATCGGGAGGCGAACCGACAGCGACTGAAGGCCCCGCACGATGACGTGATGAGCCGCTTGATCCGCCTCGGTCAGCGGGCTTTTATCCTCTTTCTCTTCGACGCTGAAGTCACGGGCATAGACCTTCATGATGGCATCGCCTGCCTCGCGCGCAATACGCTCTACCGCCTCCAGCAGTGTTTGATCGATCATCGTATCCATCCTTTACATTCGACATTAAAAACCGCCAACAACCCAAAGATGCTAAGTCGTTGGCGGTATGACGACAGAGGCTGACTCCAACCCCCTACGCGACGTCAACTGCGTGTCGTTAGCTGATCAAGCCGCGCTCACGTAGCGCCTCGATTACCGCATCGGCGGCTTCTTCGGCACTCATTTCAGACGTCTTCAAATGAACGTCGGGCGACTCGGGCGCTTCATAGGCGGAATCGATCCCCGTAAAGTTCTTCAATTCGCCACGGCGCGCCTTTTTGTAGAGGCCTTTTGGATCACGCGCTTCCACCACGTCCAGCGGCGCATCGACATAAATCTCGATGAATTCACCCTCTTCCAACAAGTCGCGGGCCAACTGCCGCTCGCTGCGGAACGGTGAAATGAACGCCGACATGACGATCAGGCCCGCATCGACCATCAGCTTGGCGGTTTCTGCCACCCGGCGCACGTTCTCGACCCGGTCGGCATCGGTGAACCCCAGGTCACGGTTCAAGCCATGGCGGACGTTATCGCCATCCAGCAAGTAAGTATGCTGGCCGTTACCAAACAGCTTCTTTTCCACCAAGTTGGCAATGGTCGACTTACCCGCGCCAGACAACCCCGTGAACCATAGCACCGCAGGCTTTTGCCCTTTGGCTAGCGCGCGTGCCTGCTTGTCGATATCCACGTGCTGCATATGAATGTTCTGGCTGCGGCGTAGCGCAAAGTGCAGCATGCCAGCGCCAACCGTATTGTTCGTCATACGGTCAATGAGGATGAAACCACCGGTATCCTGGTTCTCTTTATACGCATCGAACGCGACGGCGCGGTTCAAGCTAATCGTACACACGCCGATCCCATTCAAGTCCAGCTGCTTCCCCGCCGTGTGCTCAAGCGTATTGACGTTTACCTGATACTTGATATCGGTGACCGTGGCAGATACGAGCTGAGTCCCTAGTTTCATTAGGTAGGGACGTCCCGGCAGCAGCGGCGCCTCATGCATCCATACCAGCGTGGTTTCGAACTGGTCGGCCGTGTGTGCCGGCTGGTCGACGCCAGAAATGATGTCCCCACGGGAAATATCGATCTCGTCATCGAGCAGCAGCGTGATGGATTGCCCGGCGACCGCTTCCTCCAAATCGCCATCGAACGTATAGATGCGCGAGACGGTGCTGGTTTTACCTGAGGGCTGTACACGAATAGGATCACCAGGACGAACGACGCCGCTGGCGATCATACCGGTAAAACCCCGGAAATCGAGATTCGGGCGGTTGACCCACTGCACGGGCATTCGGAACGGTGAACGCTGCAGGCGCTCGTCGTCTACCTCGACGGTCTCCAGGTAGCCCATCAACGTGGTGCCGTGATACCACGGCATCTTCGCGCTGTGCTCGATGACGTTATCGCCCTTCAATGCCGACATCGGAATGAAGGTGATGTTTTCAAGCCCTAACTGCTTGGCGAACGCGCGGTACTCCTCGACGATTTGGTCGTAACGCGCTTTCGAGTAATCCACCAAGTCCATTTTATTGATGGCAACGATGATATGGCGCATGCCCATCAGCGACATCAAAAAGCTATGACGGCGGGTTTGGGTCAGAATGCCGTGGCGAGCATCCACCATCAGAATCGCCGCATCGGCCGTAGACGCCCCGGTCACCATGTTGCGGGTGTACTGCTCGTGCCCTGGCGTATCCGCGACGATGAATTTGCGTTTCTCGGTGGAGAAGAAGCGGTACGCCACATCGATGGTAATACCCTGTTCGCGCTCAGCGGCCAGACCATCGACCAACAGTGCAAAGTCCATCTCACCGCCTTGCGTTCCGTACTTCTTGGAATCGGCTTCGATGGCAGCCAGCTGGTCTTCGAACAGCAGCTTGGATTCGAACAGCAAACGGCCAATCAGGGTACTTTTGCCATCGTCCACGCTTCCACAAGTGATGAAGCGCAACAAACCTTTATGCTCGTGGGACTTCAGGTAGCCCTCGATATCTTCAGCAATCAGATCGGATGAGTGCGACATTAGAAGTACCCCTCTTGCTTCTTCTTCTCCATGGACGCCGCGCTGTCATGGTCGATCACACGGCCCTGGCGCTCGGATGTTTTGGTCAACAGCATCTCTTGAATGATTGCGGGTAGCGTGTCGGCTTCCGACTCCACGGCACCGGTCAGCGGGTAGCAACCTAAGGTACGGAAACGTACCTTGCGCATCATGGGCACTTCACCCGGTTCCAACGGCATGCGGTCATCATCAACCATGATCAGCGCGCCATCACGCTCCACTACCGGACGCTCGGCAGCGTAATAAAGCGGAACGATGGGAATGTTCTGCAGATGGATGTACTGCCAAATATCCAGCTCGGTCCAGTTCGAGAGCGGGAAGACACGAATGGACTCTTTAGGGTGCTTGCGCGTGTTGTAAAGCTTCCACAGTTCCGGCCGCTGATTTTTCGGATCCCAGCGGTGCTGCGCGGTGCGAAAAGAGAACACGCGTTCTTTGGCACGGGACTTCTCTTCATCGCGCCGTGCCCCGCCAAACGCTGCATCGAAGCCATACTTGTCCAGTGCTTGCTTCAAGCCTTCGGTTTTCATCACATCGGTATGAATGGCCGAACCGTGAGTGAAGGGGTTGATATCTTTCTCCACTCCTTCCGGATTGATATGCACGATCAATTCCATGCCGATCTCTTCGGCCATCTTGTCGCGGAATTCGTACATCGCTTGGAATTTCCAGCGGGTATCGACGTGCAGCAGCGGGAAAGGAGGCGGCGAGGGAGCAAAGGCCTTACGCGCCAGATGCAGCATCACCGCTGAATCCTTACCGACGGAGTAGAGCATCACCGGGTTTTCGGTCTCGGCGACCACTTCGCGCATGATCTGGATGCTTTCCGCTTCCAGCCGCTGTAAATGGGTGAGTGATGTCATCATCTTTCCCAACGTTGTGTGAAAAAACCGTTTTCAAGTGGCCGCTCGCGGCACTGCCTTAAAAACCTATGGATAAAAAGCCTTAGCGGTGTTCCAAACCGATATCTGCCGGTACCGCCACGACCGTTAACGTCGTTTGGCGATCGAGCCACTCGGTAAGCGTTTGGCTAGCCGAGAACAGCGCGCCGTGAAACACCACGGCGGCAGGCCGAGGCAGCGATGCCCACACCGCCTGATAATCGAACGCGGCCGGCGGACGCTCGTAACAGCGCATGTAGAGCTTTCCGCGTGCCCCGTGCAGGTACACTTGATAGAGCGCCCGCTGCACATGCGCCACACGTCTTACGCCGCCCTGCCAGCGCTGCTCGGCGCTCGGGTAGAGAGAGAACGTCGGGGCGACCGTTTTCTCGAACCACCGCCCTGCACGAGTGCGCTTTTTGGCTAGCGCATTCAGCTCCCAGGGGGCATGCTGCAACCCTTCGGTTTCCCACCAGTGCTCAATGGCACGCTGGGTGAGCTTTAGCCCCAAGCGCACATTCACCAAGTCGGCCAGCGCAGCGCTACTCCAGCCCGGCATGCCTTGAGGAGGTGCACCATAAAGCGCCTCCCAAAGTACGGTCTGGGCGGCAGCGCCCAGCGTATTGCCCTGCCCCTTCGTCCGGCCACGCGGCTTAACGGGTACGGCAGCCCATCCCCCTTCGCGAAAGGCCTTCCACGCCGCCGAAACCGTAGGCGCAGACAACCCCGTACGTTGGCTGGCCACCGCTACCGTATGGCCATCCAAACGCAGCCTGACAGCTTTTTTACGCTGCTCATTCAGGGCTTCAGGCGACAAATGTTTAGCGCTCAATTTTAAACATAACCCCTTGCTTTAAAAACAAAAACAAAGCGAAAAACAACACTGCTAATGGTAATTATTAGACACCATCATAAAAGCCTGCGTAAAATCCAGCAAGTAGACATGTATTTTCTGTTGACATAAGGACCCCACATGACCCCCTGGGCCGTCTTGTTATCCATTACCTTGTTGTTAGTTTTATTGATTAGCGGAAAGGTCAAACCTGCCATCGCGTTTGTGTCACTGGCCGCTGGTTACTTGCTGGTGGGATTCATCGATACGAGCACGTTACTCGTACAGTACACCAACCCAGCACTGGCTACGCTGCTGTTACTCTTGCTGGTATCGCTGGCGCTGGAGCGCTCGCCGCTGCTCGACTGGCTGTCTAAGCATTTACTCAAGGGCCACCCGAAATTGGCGACGGCACGGCTGATGGGCAGCACTGCCGTACTATCGGCTTTTTTGAACAACACCGCCGTCGTTGCCGCCTTTCTAGGGGCCATTACTCGCCAGCAAGGCATTGCACCTTCACGGCTACTGATCCCACTCTCTTACGCATCGATTCTTGGCGGCATTACCACGCTGGTGGGCACCTCGACGAACCTCGTGGTGAACTCTTTTCATCTGAACGCCAGCGGCAGCGAGCTGGGCATGTTTCAGTTTAGCCTGGTGGGCATCCCGGTTGCCTTGATCACCCTGGCCGTTCTGCTATGGCGTGCCAACGCGCTCCCCCACCACCGCCCTGAAGACACGGAAGAGAAACTCTCGTATTTCTTGGCCGCCGATGTGGAAGCCGAATCTCCCATGATTGGCCAAAGCATCGAGCAGAACGGGCTACGCAGCCTAGATGGTCTCTACCTACTAGAAATTGAGCGTCAAGGCAGGCTGATCAGCCCCGTGGCTCCCGATGAACAGCTACAGGCTGACGACACGCTGGTATTTACCGGTGAAGTCAGCAAAGTGCAGGCACTGCAGCGCTTTCCTGGCCTCAACCTGTTTGGGCACCAAGCCGATAACCTGCTCGCTACCAATCTGGTCGAGGTAGTGATCTCGCATGAGTCGGAATTAGCGGGTAAGACACTGCAAGACGTCGATTTTCGCAGTATGTTTAGTGCAGGTGTGGTGGGTATTCGTCGCGGAGACAAACGTTTAGAGGGACAATTAGGTAAAATCCCTCTCCGGGTAGGCGACTGTTTATTATTGGCCGTCAGCGCGGATTTTCGTCAGCACCGCAACCTAGACCGCAACTTTCATTTACTGAGCGGCAGCTTTACACGCCCACAACTCAACCGTAAGGAAAGCCTGATCACCCTAGGTGGTTTTGCGGCCGTCATTTCTTTGGCGGCGGCTAACTGGCTGCCGCTGTTTCACGGTTTACTCATTCTGCTAGGCGCGCTGCTACTGCTGAAGGTGATCAGCATGGCCGAACTGCGCAGACGTTTTCCTTTCGAGCTATGGCTCATCATTGGCTCTGCCTTGGCCATCGCCCAGGCGCTGGAAAACTCCGGCGCGGCGGCATTGCTCGCCGATGGCATGCAGGCCGTATTTAGCGGTTATGGCATTTATGCCGCCTTTATCGGCTGCTATTTATTGACGTTACTGCTCACGGAAACGGTCACCAACAACGCCGCCGCCGCGCTGGCCTTTCCCATTGCATGGAGCACAGCACAAGCGTTTGGGGCCGACCCGCTGCCTTTTGTCATGGCCGTTGCCTACGGTGCTAGCGCTTGCTTTCTGATTCCGTTTGGCTACCAAACCCACCTCATGGTGTATTCACCAGGGCGCTACAAAATCACCGACTTTTTCAAGATCGGCTTGCCTATTAGCCTCACCTATTCAGCGGCAGTGCTGCTAATTACGCCGCTAGTATTCCCCTTTTAGTGATGGATAGATTTTTACAAAAAAGCCGCTGCAGCGAGAGCTGAGCGGCTTTTTTGTTGCTTGGAGATGCGTTATACGTCGTAACCCGCCTCGCGGGCAAGCGTAGTATTGGCTTGGAGCCAGCCTTCAATATGACCGCAATCGAAGGTGCGGCCATGCATACGGAACGCCTGCACGGTTTGGCCTTCTTGCATTAAGCGGTCGATGGCATCGGTTAGCTGAATTTCGTTGCCCGCGCCCGGCGGCTGGTCGCGTAGCAGCTCCATGATTCGGTACGGCAGCACATAGCGGCCAATCACCGAAAGCCGTGACGGCGCGTCTTCCGGTTGGGGCTTTTCCACCACGCCGCGCATGGTGGCGCTCTCACCCGCTGCTGGCTCGTCGCAATCCACAATACCGTAACGATAAACGTCTTCTTGCGGCACCGCTTCTACCATGATTTGCGACGCATCGGAGGCTTCCCAGCGCTCGACCATGCTGCCCAAATCACACGCGCTGCTGCCTACCTGCGGCTTGACCAGCACGTCCGGCAGGATCACCGCGAACGGCTCGTCTTTGTCTAACAGGTGGGAAGCGCAGTAAATGGCATGGCCCAGCCCTTTGGCGTTGGGTTGACGCACGCTGGTGACTTTCAGCTTTTTAGGGGAAATGGCCGACAAGGTTTCCAGCAATGCATCTTTACCCTTGCTGGCTAGCGAATGCTCGAGTTCAAAATGCGCATCGAAGTGGTCTTCAATCGCTGATTTTCCAGCACGCGTGACCAAAATAATTTCGTTGATGCCTGCGGCCAGCGCTTCTTCCACCACGTGTTGGATAAGAGGGCGATCCACCACCGGCACCATCTCTTTAGGAATCGCCTTGCTGATCGGCAGCAGGCGCGTACCAAACCCGGCCACTGGAATAATCGCTTTGCGTACGTGAGTCATTGGCCATTTCCTTTTTCATTACATTGCTAACGCCACTCATTTACTTTACGCAGCAGCTGAGCAGTACTGGGATCTTCTACATTGTCGTGTTGAGCCGGTTGCCCCACCAGCGTTTGGTAGAGGCTACTGGCTAATTGCTTTCCTAGCTCAACACCTGGCTGATCAAACGGATTAATGTTCCACAACACCGACTGTACAAATACTTTGTGTTCATAAAGCGCCAACAGCGCGCCAAGTGACCAAGCGTCCAGCGTTTTTAACAGTATGGCCGAATTAGGCTGATTGCCACGATACCCTTGTGCCATATAACCGCGTAGTGACGGGGGGATCGCATCGTCGCCTAATGCAAATAACTGAGCTTGGGCAAGGCAATTTGCCAAAGTCAACGCCCCCTGCTCTTTCAATGCAGTATAGATTTGGGCTGAGGGAAAGCTTGAGCCCCCTGCTATCGCGATAAAATCCGCACTAACGGTATGACCACCTTGGTGTAGCAATTGATAAAAAGCATGCTGCGCGTTGGGTCCTACGTCGCCCCATAAAATAGGGCAAGTGGCATGGTTAATCGAGCGGCCATCGAGCCCCACGCTTTTACCGTTCGACTCCATTTCAAGCTGCTGCAAATACGCCGCGAGACTTTTCAGGCGACCATCGTAAGGCAGCACCACATGGGTAGGGATATTCAAAAACTGACAGTTCCACGCCCCTACCAGCCCTACTAACACAGGCAAATTATCTTTTAACGGAGTTGCCATGAAATGCTGATCCATGGCGTGGGCGCCGTCTAATAGCGCATCAAATTGCTCTAGGCCCAACTGCATCGCAATACTGACGCCAATGGGCGACCACAACGAAAACCGGCCGCCAATCCACTCTTTGAATTCCAACTGATGTGCTTCAGGAATGCCAAACTCGGTCATTTTGTCGGGTTTTGCTGACACACCAAGCAACTGATAACGGCGAATGGTGGCTTCTTCGACTTCGAGCGCATCACTAAGCCACAACAGTGCCGTACGCGCATTGAACTGAGTATCGGCCGTGGTGAAGGATTTAGACGCCAACACCAGCAAGGTCGTAGCCGGATTGAGAGTCTCCATCAAGGGGAGTAGCTGCGAGCCATCCATGGTCGAGACATAGTGCACGCCCACTTTGACACGGCTGGGGCAGTCCGCCAGTGACTCACTCACCAATTTGGGGCCTAAATCCGAACCGCCTACACCGATATGCACAATATCAGTGATCGCTTGCCCGGTGGCACCAAACCACTCGCCTTGGTGTACTCGCTGTACCAAGCTCGCCATTTTGGTACGCTGCTGCTGGCAAAATTTTGCCGCTGCTTCCATCCCTTCGGGCGGTAACTTCTTAGCTGGCCAGCGGGCCGCCATATGCAGTGCCGGACGTTTCTCTGAAGAATTTACCTCAGCGCCCGCAAACAGAGCCTGGCGTTTCGCTTCAAGACCACAGCTATAGGCCCACTCCACCAATAAAGAAAGTGTTTGCTGCGTTAAACGCTGTTTACTGAAATCGATATGCAGCGAGCCAAGCGTATACGCCAACGATGCAGCGCGCTGCTGAGCGGTATCGTCATTTTCTAACAAATCACTAAGGGATTGCGCTTGCAAGTGTTCTGCATGTGCCGCTAACGCGTTAAGGGGGGTGTACACCCGCTGATGTAGCGCCGATGAAGATGTTTCCATGAGTCTTCCTTGATATAGCAACAGGCGACGTAACCTCAATCTACTATGCAAACGTTACGCCAGTCCGCCTAACTTCAGTATTGATCATCAATACTGACAAGCATATGACAACGACCGCCATAACAGCAGAGTCGGTATTTCTATGTGAGTCACCACTCCCCTTTCAACACGCCTGATAAGAGCGCGGTGGCACTTTCGATCAACTCATCCAAATGCTGTGGGCCTTTGAAGCTTTCGGCGTACACTTTGTAGAGCGATTCCGTGCCACTAGGGCGGGCGGCGAACCAGCCGTTTTCGGTGGTGACTTTCAAACCACCAATGGCGGCTTGGTTACCCGGTGCTTTGACCAATACGGCGGTGATGGGGTCGCCTGCCAAGGTGGTGTCGGTGATGCTATCGGCGGTGAGGTTTTTGAACGCCGCTTTCTCTTCCGCGGTGCAGGCGGTATCGACCCGTTTGTAGAAAGGCTCGCCAAACCGTTCAGTGAGGGTTCGATAATACTCGCTGGGCGTTTTGCCGGTAACGGCCATAATCTCAGCGGCCAGCAAGCACAGCGCGATACCGTCTTTATCGGTCGACCACGCTTTCCCTTCTTGGGTAAGTAGGCTCGCGCCAGCGCTCTCTTCACCACCAAAGGCTAACCAGCCTTCATGCAGGCCATCCACGAACCACTTGAAACCGACAGGTACTTCAAACAGCTCACGGTTGTGCGAAGCCACGACGCGATCGATCATCGACGAAGAGACCAGCGTTTTACCGATTTTCAGCGAATCGCTCCACTGCGGGCGATGGCTGATCAGGTAATCCACGCACACCGCCAAGAAGTGGTTCGGATTCATCAACCCGTTGGCGTCCACAATACCGTGGCGGTCGGCGTCTGGGTCGTTGCCAAAAGCGATATCGAAGCGGTCTTTAATCTTTAGCAGGTTCGACATGGCATCCGCGCTGGAGCAATCCATGCGGATTTTGCCATCGTGATCGGGCGGCATAAAGCTGAAGCTGTCATCAATGGCGGTGTTCACGACTTCCAGGTTCAGACCGAAATGCTCACCAATCGCCTGCCAAACGGGCAGCGCCGTGCCGCCCATGGGGTCTACGCCCAGCGTTAAGTTGGCTTTTTGAATCGCCGCCATATCCACCACGTGACCCAACTGCGCTACGTAATGCGCGGTGTAGTCATACTCCTGGGCGTGGGCAAGCGCCTCTTCTAACGGCACTAACGCAATATCGCTTAGCTGACGCAGCAAGTACGCATTGGCGCGCAGCTCGATCCATTGGGTCGCTTCGGTATCTGCTGGGCCGCCGTGGTGGAGGTTGTACTTAATACCGCCGTCTTCTGGCGGGTTATGGCTAGGCGTAATAATCAAGCCGTCCGCTTTCATGGCAGGCATGGCCTGACGCTGCTGCGCGTTATGCTGCAAGATCGCGTGGCTAACCAAAGGCGTGGCCGTGTAGCCATGGCCCTTTTCGATCATCACCGGCACTTTATTGGCGGCCAACACTCGCAGCGCGCACTCCCAGGCGGGGCGTGAAAGTGCATGGGTATCCAAGCCTAAAAACAGCGGGCCCTGGTAGTCTTCTTCTTGGCGGTAATCCACTACCGCCTGGGTGATGGCAATAATGTGCGCTTCGTTGAACGTGCGCTCGGTAGCGCGGCCACGGTGGCCTGACGTGCCAAACGCAACCCGCTCTTTTGCCACATTGGCATCTGGAGTTTGGTCAAAAAAAGCCTGAATAATGGCATCCATTCTATTTACTCCCTTAAAATCAAAAGTCTGAAGCTTAACGCTGACGCGCCTGCCAAAAATCAACCGCGTGATGAAGAGCACCTACCCGCAGCGCATCGGCCGCTGCCTGTTGTGCCATGTTAGCAGTCGCCTCAGGATTATTAAGCAATTGCTGCAGGGCGGCCCGCCACTCACTGGGGGTATCCCCTACCAGCAAGCCATTTTCACCATGGCGCACCACCTCTGTGTAAGGGTAGCGATTCGAGTAGATACCCACGCCGCCCATCGCCGCGATGTCTAAAAACTTAATAAACGACTTCCCCTCGTTAAAGGGAGTTTGCAATAACGGTGCCAAGCCAATGTGCAGTCGTTTACTGGCTTGATAGTGTCGAAATGAGTGCCAAGGTAACGGTTCAGGCGTTGAGGTGTTCTCCAAGGCCGTTAACGCGAACGGCGTATACTGCCCCAGCATAACTTCGCAGTGAAGATCTTGGCGAACATTCAATACTGCCCATAACGAGGGCGTAATGTGGAGCAGATCGTTCAAATGGGCGCGTGTACCATGAAAGCCCATCTGCCAAGGCTTCTGGGCCGAGGGTGGCTGTTCAAAATGTTCAAGGGCTGGTAATGGTGCAATTAACGGAGGAGTTAACACCGAAACCCGGTGATGAAGGGGCAAAAAGCGGGCAGCTAGCACATCGCTGCAGGCAACGACTTCATCGCATAGCGCTAATAGGGCTGGCTGACGCTTTGCGATACCCGCCATACGCTGACGATAAGCAGCAGGCAAAGCAGTGTCTTCAGCGGCTGCCGCTATATCATCATCTATTAAATAAGCGATATAGCCAAACCAATGACGATGACGTTTTAACCACGATACCCAGCTCGGCGCTAACGAGCGGCATATCACAACATTGGCTCCCGCATAACGGCGTAATAACGCCCTGCCATGCAGCCTTGCCGCTGCAAAAAAGCGCTGCGCAACCACTCTCTCAACACCAACACCCTGCTGACGTAAAGCAAGAGCAGCAGACTCTAAAAAATAGATATCTTCGGTAGGTTTAGCGCCATCGCTCAGCACTAGCCACATGTTTGGCTGGCTCATACCCACCTCTTTTTCGTTGGTGATTCCAACACGATGACTACACAAGATAATAAGAGGCTGTACGCGCCAGCAGAGCTCAATGCCCTAGCGGAGCGAAAAGTCTTCATGCACCTGGGTCAGGTTCGGGTTGTAGGCAGGGTCTTGATGCAAGCTTTCTCCCCAGGCACGGCGCATATAAGCGACTTCTCGTGCGGCTCTGGCGCGCTTTTCAGGATTGTCATCGGAACCGCGGGAGATCGACTCATGGTGATAGAGCTCTGCATACGGCGTCCAGAGGTTACGATAGCCTGCTTCACGTACTTTCAAGCAAAAATCGACATCGTTAAACGCAACGGCTAAATGCTGTTCATTTAACCCATCGACTTCATGGTAAACGTGTTTACGCACTAATAAGCAAGCAGCCGTCACCGCTGATAAGTTATGAGCAAGATGCAGCCGCGTGAAATACCCCAGGGCATCGCGTTGATAATATTTGTGGGCGTGGCCTGCCACGCCCCCAATGCCTAAAATCACCCCCGCGTGCTGAATGGTGTCGTTTGGGTAGTAAAGTTTTGCTCCTACACAGCCAATCTCTGGGCGCACCGTTTGGCTTACCATTTCGGTTAACCATTCAGGGTTAATCGGCTCAATATCGTTATTCACAAGCCCGATTATCTCGCCTTTTGCGTGCTGAACGCCAAAGTTGTTAATAGCAGAGTAGTTGAACGGGTGCTCCCAACGTAAAACACGCACGCGCTGGTCGCGCAACGCCACCTCTTCCATATAGGCCAAGGTGGCTTGGCAAGTACTGCCGTTATCTAAAATCAGTAGTTCAAAGTGACGGTATTCCGTTCGCGAGAGAATAGCATCAACACAGGGCTGTAGGATTTCCACGCGGTCTCGGGTGGGTATTAGCAAGCTCACCAGCGGCTGGGGGTCAGGAAGCGGCCAACGCACACGGTAAGTATTGGCGTAACCACCGTGTTCAACCAACGCCCCCGGATGATGAGCCGCTAAATGGCTAGCCACAGCTTTCAAGCCAGCCTGGGAGGTATAGCTTTTCTGGCTACTGCCCATTGCCGTGGAGCCTTCGGCAGCACGCCAGTGGTAAAGCACTTTCGGCACGTGAACAATATGTTCAGCTGCAATAGACGCCGTTACCCGCAGGGCAAGATCATGGTCTTGGCTGCCTTCGAACCCTTCCCGAAAGCCACCCAACTCACGCACCAACGCTGTAGAGTAGACTCCCAAATGAGACAAGTAATTTTGGGCCAGCAGCAGATCCGGGTTCCAGTCGGGTTTAAAGTGCGGATCGTAGCGAACGCCACGTTCATCTAGCTTATCTTCATCGCTATACAACAGACGCGCCTGAGGAAAGCGATTCATGGCGATGGCCATTTCCAGCAGCGCTTCTGGGGCGAGACAATCGTCGTGGTCGAGCAGTGCCACGAACTCTCCTTCCGCAAGACTAAGTGCCGAATTGCTGGCCGCGCAGATATGGCCATTTTGCGGACGGTGAATCACCTGAACGCGTGGGTCGCGCTCGGCATACTCATCAAGAAGCGCAGCGACCCCCGGTGCGGTGGAAGCATCGTTCGCGATACACAGCTGCCAATGCGGGTAGTACTGAGCCAATACAGAATCTAAACAGCTTGTTAAATGGTCGAGTGATGGATTGAATACCGGCACGACGACTGAAATGACGGGGGTAGCCGTGAGTGCTTGCAGCGTTTGTTGATACTCTTCAAGGGATACGCTTGGTTGCTGCTTCAACCAATCGACATAGCTGTACTGAACCGAAAAGCGATCAAATGTAGCAGCGTACTCTGCCAGCATAACGTGACGCCAAGGCTGACCCGCCTCTGCCGCCTTTTGCTTTATATCCACCAACACTTGCTGCTTGGGTTTACCACGCCATTGTGGGTGCATGGTGGTTAACCGGTGCGCCAAACGATCGTGGGCAAACCACGGCGTTAACCACACGAAACGCAAATGCTGGATGGTAAAGCTGCCTGTGTCTTCCAGCGGGTCTAGGCGTAGCGTGCGCACACCTAACGGCATCCAAAACACACGCTTAGCCACCCGCCCCGCCTTCACGGGCAAGTAAACGCTACTCTCCTCTTCGAACCCTTTTCCTCGGTTAAAATAGAGCTTAACGGCAGCGCTAGGCTGGTCGTGATCTATCGCAATTTCCAGCATTTGCCAGCCGGGCAGTAAACGGGCCTTGGGGAACGTAAACTGAGGGTCTTCACCAACGGCTTGCCATTGGTAAGCGGCTTCCGGCGAGAGTGCCTGCAAATGGCAGCGGGGCTGGTAATCAGGCGTACGGGAAAAAAGGGTCACAGCAATCTCATTCTCAATGTTAAAACAGCGCAAGTGATGGCAAGAGCTAAAGTGTCTGAAAACCGATATCAGCTAATGCACTGGCCTGTTTTTGCCACGCGTACCGTTACAACGGCATCCTCAGAGAGGGGTTCTGCAAAGTTATGGTGAAACCCTACGTAACCACGACGCGGCAACCCCAGCCGAAGCAGGCCAGGGCGCAAATCTTTTGCATAAACAGTAGCAACGGTTTCTCCATCTACCTCTATCGCTAGCTCAACGGAGTCATCGCTGCCTTGCCACCATGCCCAACCGCTAATGCTCTTGTTACTCTGCTGCTGAATGGCGCCGTGTACGTAAGGCCTGCCCTGCTTAAAGAGTGTTTCGCGCTTAAGAAATAACCGCTTCGCGTGATCATAAAGCTGAAGGTCGTCCTCGTTGAGGCTGCGAATTTCGTTTAGCTGCTCTTCCGGTAACTCATATTCGGCGGCTTTATCTTTTCGGCCCATATTCATGGAAACAGACTGAATATTCGTACCATAAGCCTGGTTGAGAATGTCGAGCCCTTGCTCGTAACGCTCGGTAAGGCCCACAAAACCAAGCGCCTCAACCGGTACGCCCTGTAACATCTTCGACTGGCGATTAATAAACTGTGGCTTACGATAAAAAGAGGGCAAATCGCCCTTATAATTATTATGTCGAACAAAATGATAGTATTCGGACACTATACGTTGCACTGGTTCTCGCAAAAAAGTTAGAGTATTAAGTGAACCAAAAAAATCTATGTATTTTCCAGCACTAACATGCCCACAAATGAGTTTAACTTTAAGAGACTTCAACTCATTGTAAAATAATAAAAAATCCTGGATCTCATATACGAAATTCAATGCAACGTCAGAAGTTTCAACCGAAGTAGGAGAATAGTCGTAAACGACTTTCTCAGATCCAAAAAAAAGTTCAGCTGCTTTTCTAAAACTAGTTCCAGCAGTTTTTGGAACATGAACAAAAAACAATGAATTCATAACACTCACCCGATTAATTAAGATAGACTTAAAACATGAAACATAACAATCAAGCCACGATTCACTCAAAGAACTTCACTAAGCTTTTTATTGAATTTTAGCAACACTAAAAGACATCAACAACAGTTAAAGGATTTCTTCAAATCAAAACAGCTAGGAAAACTTACATTACATCATGCATAAAAAAACAGCCTCATAAAAAAGCTTGCAACAATGAAACACATATATACTGCCACTCTCATTAGCACGTAGTAAGGATTTGCAACATGTACAATCATAATTCATAAAGAAGCTTTATAGCTAATCATTTTATTATTTAAAAGGTGAAGGCTAAAATTTTAGACCACTCAATCATTAATTATATATCAAGCGCTCAAAAAAATATTTACATAAACACCAAGAAATGCAACTTGATATTTAAATCATAGATTCCTCATTAGAAGTGTTCGTTTAAAAAACTAGGCTATAGCAGCATTCTCTTAACTCTTATTGCGAGATCATTAACATCCTATTTTACAAACCTTTAATTAACTACAAGCTGCACCAAGCAAACAGCCACGACAAACTCGCATCTACAGTTTATAACTTAAAAAAGCGACCAATTTTACTTGTGAATAAAATTTATACACAAATTGACATTGAAGCTTTCATATTAGACAAAGAAAACAATATCACTTAGAGCGCACTCTCTCAATTTATAGAGACTATTTTCGCACATTAAGGAAAACAGCTGAAAAATTAAAAGCAATAAATAATGCGCCAAATTGATATTAAAACTCGTCCTCAAAACATCTTTTTATATATATCCACCATAATCAAATCAACTAGTTTAGCAACTGTTTGTGGATGATCGACTACGTCAAAAGGAACAACCTTGTTCTTAAGTAAACTCAAAAGAAAATCGATGCATCGCGTTGAGTATAAAAGTATATCCTTTTCATCAGAAAACCCCTCTAAATCATCCGCATATATATCCTCATAAAAATCATCTGAAATTCGTTTTTTTATCCAAGAATAATCACTTTCAAATTGTAGCATAACCCTCTCATAGTACTTACTAGAAAATTTAAAACTATGCCCAGAAATCCCCCTTAAAAGCTCAACGAACTCGTTAGCAACTAGGTATTTTTTGTCGCCAAAGTCAGAATTAATTTTTTGATGATAGTGATAAGTAAAAAGAACCGCCACAGCCTCTCTTGAAAGAGATTCATTGAATATTTTTCCATCTGAGTATGTATCTTCCAACCCAAGTTTTTTGCAAAAATCAAGAACTATATCAGAGCCAATTAAATCCCCCTTCGAAAATTTATATAAAAGCACATTATTTGAACCAAAAGCTTTATCAAAATTTTCGAAATTTTTATACCTATGATAAAGACTGGAAGGATCTAAATTATTTTTTTTATGGTATTTAACTAATTGTTGAAATGCAGACTCCAGGAGAGACTTAACAGGTCTTACATAAGCAAAAATAACAATTTTTTTAAAGTATGGATCCAAAAAATTCTTAAAATTAATAACCTCTTCTTCTGTCATGTGAAAAAGGTCTTCACCTGACAAAAGTATAATGCTTTTATTTTCTGAGCAAAAAGCGTCGTGCAATATTTTTCGGCTTTTATCCCTAAAAAGCTGAAGCTTTTCTTTATCATTAACTCCTTGAGCCGCAAGAAAATGATAACTTAAATAATTTTTAACAAATAAACCATAAATTCTACCACTCTGATTCGATTCCGGAAATTTTGGATAAAGCACTCTAGAATCATTAAGACCTTTATCAAAGGCCTCTTGAAGTGTTGAGGATCCCGTTTTTGGCATACCAATATGCACAATACATAAATCTTTTTTTTCTAACATAGATTATCCTAATGTAGTCTGTTGATTTTACCAAATGGTGTTTTCTGTATATATTCTTTTTACCGAATAATTAGACTCTTCTACAAGCTGAGGCAAAATTCGTTCAAAAGCATGAAGCACAGAGCCATCATATGGAATAGGTTCAGGCAAGTTAAATGTATCATCTTTAATTTTAGCTAAAGAAGACAAAGCAGAAACTCTCGCCCAAAACATAGTACCTAAAGGAAAATGATGGTAGTTATCTCTACGGCACAGCCCCATTTGCTTTAACAACAATTCAATATAGGCAGAATTTTTTCCCTCATCAACTAAGTGACGATCCTCGGCAAATACTAAACCTGTTTCAAAGTCATTAAACAATGAAAGTATCTCTATACTTGCTGCTCTTGATCCCATTAAATTCCCAAGTAAATAGCGACGCCAACGATCACCGACACCGTTGGCTACATCATTTGATTTTTTTGTATGAAAATGCCCAACAATGTCATAGTAAGGCTCAATATTATCTATGAATTGACGATAAAAAGGGTATACATCTCTACCTTGGTTATCAAACCGTTGCAAATGCAAACTTCCACTTACTGACTCTTCCAATTGCTTAATATGGGCGTCATTTAGTTCTGGGACATGTGACACAAAGAGGTCCACATTATGATCAGTAAGAGTTTTGAAGTACTCACAAAACTCTGGTATGAGATCTTCAAAATAGATATGAAACTGTAATGCAATACGTCCACTGTAGATTTTTTCAACCGGCGCACCTTTAATTATGGTTACTGGCATACCTTCAACTTTGGCCGACATCGCCATTTCTACAGCAGATTGAAAATCACATACATTAATATTGTCACAAACAGCTTGAATATCGGAGCCTGGGAACGGTTTAGTTACTGCGATACCTTTAATTAGCTGACTAAGGAAATGATTCTTTACAGCAAACTCACTAACTATATCTTTATTATAAAAATTAGCAGAAAAGTTTTTGCGGAAGCAATCTAATTCCTCAAGCTTTTTCAATTCATCACGTCTAGCTATAGATTCATCAATTAAGACTTTTATATTTATGACATAGTTATCAAAACTAAGCTCCTTACTGCATATAGCTGAATTAACACCATTTTTAGAAATCAAGTAGTCAAATTTTTCAACTATATTTTCAGCAAGATTACGTGCATCCCCGTACTTTCCTATGGCTGCTCGCGCATATTTTTCGACTACAAAGTCAGCTATCCCGCTAGACTCAGCAAAAACGCCTATTCCACAATCAGAATGCAAAGCATCAATAGCAACATTTGGAAAAGGATCAAGTTTAGATGTAAGAAGAAACAAATCAGCTTCACGTAATGCCAAACCAACATCGTGGACAGCACCCGGAAAATGGACTCTATCTTTGATGCCTACTCGATGCATATAGGCATCAAGCCAAACACTAACTAATGTATCATTCTCATTGTAGCCATTACCAAGCCAGACAAACTGCAACTTATTTGCACGCACGTCGTTACTTTGCGACATTATCTCAAATATATAATGACATGTTTCTAAAAACCAATCGACACCTTTTCGAGGCTGAACATGTCCAGCACCGACTATTAATAAATCCTCATTGCTTAGCCCCAGTTGCTGCCTAAGACTCCAGGTTGAGTCATATCTAATTTTAAAATCCAAATACCCTTGAGGTTGAATTACAATATGATTCGGAATAGTACGAATTCCACTAGAGCTAGATAGCTCATTTAGCCCGGAACTCATTAGACTTTTAGCCGGGTACATTACCATATCAGATGCTAAAAGCATTCTACTAACCTTACCTATAGGCCTAGTATACTCAGCAAACTCATGAAGTAAACTTGCAGTAGGTAAACCAAGGTTAAACGCTGCCTCTGCCATCTCAACAGACTCTACAGAGTTCAACAATACAGCGTTCACTCCAGTGTAATCGATTATTTTCTTGATGCAGAATTCAAGAGCTTGCACCCCAAGATGCCCAGGTGCGTCCAGGTGTACTATCCCAGCTTCGACAAAGTCTGAATGTAGCTCCCCCCCCTTAGAGTACAAGTTACAATATTAAAATACTTACTCAATCTTTTTGAGACTTCTAATGCAACAACTGGAGCTCCAGTCGCACTGGCTTCGTGACTTACTAAAAGAACAGAAGACAAATGCTTATCTTTTTCTTGCCCTCCTTTAATTATCAAGCTATCAATGTCCAAGAAGCCTAGACGACCTTCCTCGTGCCCATGGAAAATATAATGAAAAAAGGAATTTATTGACGGATCAGCAACATCGGGATACATTGCTTCATAATGTTCTTGATCAAAAAAATCTTGAATTTTAACTATTCCACTTTCAGAAACATCTATCAACTCATTAATCCACTTTTCCTGTTCAGCGGAACTTAATCCGTTTTGTAAAATTTTTTCTTTAAGTAACAGAGCCTCTAGCCTTGATTTAAAGTCGTTGTTGTCGACTATCTTTTTATTTTCAGTTTTTTTCAGAATTATCTCATCATCTTCTTGCCAAGCAGACCTACCTTCATATTGGCCATATATTAAAAAATGTACTAATGGATTGGTGCCATTACTGAGTACATCTGGGTTATTTTTTAAATAATAAGAAGAATGAAAAACCCCAACTATCTTTAAAGGGTAGTCCAAATAATTATGCATAAAGAACAAAACTGGATCTTTAACTTTATCAGGCAAAGTCAAAGCATAAGCATCCCAATCCACCTCACTTTTTTTCAATAGAGCATAATTATCTTTATCTTTGTCTTTATTTAATATTTTCCGGATAATAAATTTCATCATTCTTCCCTAAAAAGCTCATTCCTAAGATACTCAAAAGCTGTCAGACTACTAGCTCTTAAACCGTAAGTTTTACTAAGTTTTTCAGTACATAAAGAACTACACCTAACATCCGTTTTAGTTGAAATGGTTTCTTTTATCAATGCATTTGGAAGCTTTGATCGTACAAACTGGATAAGCTCCTGCAACTTTATTGACTCTCCACTGGCAACATTAAACACTCCGGGGACAGGACGATCTATCATATCAACAAGTATGCGTGCCATTTCTGGTGCATATATAAAGTCACGCTGCGCCCCTTTTGGAAAACATGCATTAAAAACTTTACCCTCTCGAATATGATCTACAAGAACATCTACTAAGCCATGCTTAGGATGATTAACATTACCAAAAGGATTAGACACTCTTGCGCAAATAAATGGTACATTATTTGTTGCAGCAAGTTGTTGAAAAAGTGCTTCTTCAACAAGCTTCATCCGCCCATACCAAGAGCTTGGTGCTGGCGAATCAGTCTCTACACTAGGCGTAAATAATGCATCACCATAAATAGTTCCTGCGGAAGATATTTGCATTAGTAAACTAGGTGGTTTGTCACGCAACAAGTTTAATACTGTATTAGTAAGATTCCAAAACTCAGTCATCGCAGACTCAAAGTTTTCTTCAAAATCTCTTGGTTTCAACCCACCAATCGCGTTAATGACTATAGGCTTTTCATCTAAAGCTTTTTTCAGACTATCATCTACTAACTTAACTGTTTTAAAATCACTATCAGCACCTCCTGAACGAGACACGCCTAACCAATCTCGACCACGGCAATTTAACTCTTGCGCAATATTAGAGCCTATAAATCCAGTAGCTCCGAGTAATACAATTTTTTGCATCCCCTCTCATCCCTTCTATCGTATTAATTCAAATTTTCGAGCATCTTTGAAGCTTGATCCTGCATTATCTTTCCCTGATAGAATGGGCATATTTTCATGTACAAGGGGCCAATCTATAGCTAAATCCTCATCATCCCAACGGATGCAGTATTCATCGCCCGGGTTGTAATAGTCTGTGCATTTATACTGAAACTCAGCTTCATTACTAGTAACATAAAACGCATGGGCGAATCCTGGCGGTATCCAAAGCAGTTGCTTACTTGTAGAGTTTAAGAAAACACCTATCCATTTACCAAATGTAGGACTGTTTAATCTTAAATCCACCGCAACATCAAAGACTTCTCCCCGAGTCACTCTAACTAATTTCCCTTGAGGCTTTTCAAACTGATAGTGCAGCCCTCGCAAAATACCGCAGCAAGAAAGACTATGATTATCTTGTACAAATGTGTAATTGCCACAATGTTTTATAAAATCTGCATGACGAAAAGTCTCCATAAAAAAACCACGCTCATCACTAAATACTTGCGGAGTAAGAAGCATTACGTCGGGTATAGCAAGTTTTTCATATTGCATGTAAAAGCCATGAATAGTGAGTAATGAATAGTGAATAGTGAATAGCTACTCTAATTACTTATCACTTTTTACCTTTTAAAAGACGCTGTAGGTATTGCCCGTATTGGGTTTTGGCAAGCGGCTTGGCCAAGTCGGTCAAGCGCTCATTGCTTACCCAGCCTTGTTGCCAAGCAATTTCTTCTAAGCAGGCAATTTTCAACCCTTGGCGATGTTCGATGGTTTGCACATATTGGCTGGCTTCGAGCAGGCTATCATGGGTACCCGTATCCAGCCATGCAAAGCCACGGCCTAGGCGCTCTACCCGTAAGTCGCCGCGTTCGAGGTAGGCATTGTTGACACTGGTAATTTCTAGTTCGCCCCGTTCGGAAGGCTCTACCTGCTTGGCAATGTTCACCACATCGTTATCGTAGAAATAGAGGCCCGTAACAGCGTAGCTGGATTTCGGCTTTTTGGGCTTCTCTTCAATCGAGATCGCTTTGCCGTCTTCGTTAAATTCCACAACCCCAAAACGCTCTGGGTCTTTAACTAAATAGCCAAAAACCGTTGCGCCGGTGGCATGAGCGCTTGCACGCTTGAGCTGTTCTGAGAAGTGCTGGCCGTGGAAGATGTTGTCTCCTAACACCAAGCACACGGGGCTTTCGCCAATAAACTCTTCACCAATAATAAACGCTTGTGCCAAACCATCGGGGCTAGGCTGCTCGGCATACTGGAGGTTGATACCAAAGTCGTCCCCGCTGCCCAGCAGGTTTTTATATTGCGGCAAATCTTCAGGTGTCGAGATAATCAAAATATCACGAATGCCTGCCAGCATCAGCACGGAAATCGGATAGTAAATCATCGGTTTGTCATATACCGGCAGTAGCTGCTTAGACACACCACGCGTGATGGGGTGCAGGCGAGTACCGGAACCACCGGCTAAAATGATGCCTTTACGCTGGGTTGGCTTGCTCATGTTCGGCTCCTTAATATGATAGAAATAATACACTTAGCCACTGGCAACCACTGAAAACACCGAAATGGCAAAAACACGAAACGATAATAATGTAGTGAATAGGGTTTTTGCATGCTTTCCAAGTCGCCGTGGCGTAACACGACCTTCCGTGGCTCATTTGCTTTTTTAACTTTCTAAATGTTCTTTTAACGTTAACGCCAGTTGGCTTTGCCAAGTAGGCAGGGAGATGCCTAGTGCGTTTTCCAACTTACCTAACGCCATACGTGAGTTCAGTGGTCGCTGGGCAGGGGTCGGGTAATCTGCTGTAGGAATTCCCCCTGTTGCTTCCGGCGTAATGGCTAACGGTTGGCCTTCTACTCGGGCTTGGGCAAAAATTTCACTCGCAAAGCCATGCCAGCTAGTTTCACCACGAGGAGCCAAGTGATAAATGCCTGTCGGGAGATGAGTTTTAGCTTGTAAACCGTAAATCGTGCATGAGTTACCTTGGGTGGTGAATGACATCGCGGTCACTTGGGCAATAAGACGTGCTGGAGTGGGTGCGCCTATTTGATCGTTGACGATGTTCAGCGATTCACGCTCGCGGCCCAGGTGCAGCATGGTTTTCATGAAGTTTTTACCACGAGCGGCGTATACCCAGCTAGTGCGGAAAATCAAATAGCTAGCGCCGCTTTTCTCTACTGCCTCATCGCCCTCTAGCTTTGTTTGGCCGTATACGCTCAGCGGCCCGGTGGGGCTATCTTCTTGCCAGGGGATTTCGCCGTTGCCTGGGTATACGTAATCACTCGAATAGTGCACTAGTGGAATGCCCTGCTTAGCGGCATAGGCAGCTAATTGCGCAGGTAGCTCGGCGTTTAGTCGCTTGGCCTGCTCTGGCTCACTTTCGGCTTTGTCGACAGCAGTATACGCCGCCGCATTTAGAATCAGGGCGGGCTGGTGCTGTGCTAAGTAGGCATCTATGGCGTTTGCATCCGTTAAATCGAGCGCTTGCCGGGTGGGTGCAAGAATAGTGCCCAACGTAGAAAACTGGCGCTGAAGCTCAAAGCCCACTTGGCCATTGCCGCCGGTGATAAAAATCGTGAGGGGCAAATGGTGAGGGGTGAGGTGTGAGGGGTGAGGGGTCATGGTGCTCGCTCCTTATAAACTTCCGAGACGCTGGCCTTGGTAGCTGCCGTCTTGTACGCGCTTCCACCAGGTTTCGTTGGCGAGATACCATTCGACTGTTTTGCGTAGGCCGGTTTCGAAGGTTTCTGCTGGTGTCCAGCCGAGTTCGCGTTCGATTTTGCTGGCGTCAATAGCGTAGCGTACGTCGTGGCCGGGGCGGTCGGTGACGAAGGTAATTTGGTCGCGGTAAGACTTTTCGTTAGGCACTAACTCTTGCAGCAGATCGCAGAGAGTTTCAACCACGGTCAAGTTGGCTTTTTCGTTATGCCCACCAATGTTGTAGGTGTCGCCTACTTGGCCTTCGGTGGCGACTTTGATGAGCGCACGCGCGTGGTCTTCCACGTAGAGCCAATCGCGGATTTGCTGGCCGTCGCCATAAACTGGCAGCGGCTTGCCTGCCAGTGCATTGAGAATCATCAACGGAATGAGTTTTTCCGGAAAGTGGTACGGGCCGTAGTTATTCGAGCAGTTCGTCACTAACGTAGGTAGGCCGTAAGTACGCTGCCAAGCACGCACGAGGTGGTCGGAACTAGCTTTGCTGGCGGAGTAAGGCGAGCTTGGCGCGTAGGGTGTCGTCTCGGTGAAGAGATCATCGGTGCCTTCCAAGTCACCGTACACTTCATCGGTAGAGATGTGATGAAAACGGAATGCTTCTGCTTTGGCGGCGTTCGTTTCTTGAAGGGTTTTCCAGTAGGCGCGGGCCGCTTCCAGCAGAACAGCCGTGCCAACAACGTTAGTTTGAATAAATTCAGCAGGGCCATCAATCGAGCGGTCTACATGGCTCTCGGCGGCCAGGTGCATCACAATATCTGGCTGGTGCTGCTCAAACAGTTTTTGCATCGCTGGGGCATCACAAATATCTGCTTGCACAAACGTATAGCGCTCGTTTCCTTGAACAGTGGCTAGCGATTCCAAATTACCTGCGTATGTCAGCTTATCGACATTCACCACGTGATGCTGGGAGTTGTGCACCAGCTCACGCACCACTGCCGAGCCAATAAAGCCGGCACCGCCGGTGATGAGGAATGTTTTATGTGCCATGAGTCTCTATCCTTGCAATAATTACACGTTAGCCAGCGCAACTTAATCGTTAGCTGAGGTTAAAGCGCCCTGCTCTTTTTTGAGTGCTTCAAGATGAAGCTGGGCATTTTTGATCTGTTGTTCACGCTTGGGAATATCGTCGGCAATGTATTTTTGATACAGCGGAAGTAGCTTTTGCGTTTTAGCGACCTCTAACGATTTCTGAGCTTCTGCTAGCTTGCGCTTTACGTCATTGAGGTGTTTTTCAGCTTCTGGAATAGTGCCGGGCAAATGATCGAAGCGCCTGGGGTTATCCGCATTGGCTTTCGGAACGGGCGCTTTCCCTGCTTGAATATCACTGTGATACGCCCTGACCGCTTCTTTAATGTCGTCGTACCAATAAGCCTGCCCTTCTTTCAGGTAAAGGCCTGCTTGGCATAGGTCTTTTAAGATGCCTTCTGAGTGGGAGACCATAATGAGCGATGCCTTTCCCACCTTGGACTGAAACAGTGCCTTGGCTTTATCTTTAAACGCCTTGTCGCCTACGGCGGTGGCTTCGTCTGAAATATAAACGTCAAAATCAAACGCTAACGACAGACCAAACGATACGCGTGAACGCATCCCCGAGGAGTAAGTACGCACGGGCTCGTCAAACGCTTCACCGATTTCCGCAAACTCTTCGACAAACTGGATGACTCGCTTGACGTCTTTGGTGTTACTGCCTTGAACGCGCGCTACAAACTTGGCGTTTTGCCGCCCCGTCATGTTGTTCTGCATACCCCCCGCCAGCCCAACCGGCCAGGAAACGCGGCTATGACGAATCACCTCTCCGCGTTCAGGCGAGTCCATGCCTGCAATCAGGCGCAGCAGTGTAGATTTACCAGCACCATTAGCGCCTATTAACCCCACACTCACGCCAGTCGGTATGGTGAGGTTGATGTCTTTCAGCACCCAATCACTACCGTGGTGGTTGTGGTAGCGCTTGTAGAGATTACGAATTTCGATCATTTGTTTGTGAATCGTAAGGTGTGAATGGTGAGTGATAAGTTCTGAATGTGATTACACCTCGGTCACTACTCTCACTTTTTTGCCTTTGCGCTTATAGAGACTTTCCAGTGCACCTTTGAGCACTATGCGCGCAGCCCGTTCACCGTGAACTAGGCGAATGGTGTGGGGCCAGCGACGCATGCGTTTGACGAAGTTGAGCAGGTCTTTTTGGTCGGCGTGGGCGGAGTAACCGCTGATGGAGGTGACGCCTGCTTTGATGTCCAAACGCTCTCCGTCTATTTCTACCCAACCGCCTTGAGGGCCGTACTGCTGTATGGCGCGGCCTGGGGTGCCTGCGCCTTGGTAGCCTACGAACAGTACTTGGTGGCGCTCATCGCCAAGCATGGCTTTTAGGTAGTTCATGATGCGCCCACCTGCACACATGCCGCTGGCGGCGATCACGACGGCGGGGCGGCCTGTGTTGGCTAAATACGCTACCGTTTGCTCGTGGGCTTCGTGGCTTTCTACGGTGTAGAGGTTATCGAAGTTGAGCGGGTGTCGGCCGCTGCGTAGGCGGCGCTGGGCTTCGTTGTCCCAATAGGGTTTTAGCTGGCGGTATACCTGGGTAAAGCGGGCGGCGAGCGGTGAATCGACAATGATTTCTAGCGCTTGCCATTGGCTTTTGGGTAAGCCGCGTTTGGCATTACGCTCGGCTTCATAAATGATGCCTTCCAGCTCGTAGAGTAGCTCTTGTGTGCGGCCTATGCTGAAGGCGGGCACCATGACCGTGCCGCCGTTGGTGAGTGCTTGCTCGATGGCATGTTTTAAAGTGGCGCGGCGCTGGCGGCGGCCGGGGTGGTGTCGGTCGCCGTAGGTGCTTTCGAGTACTAGTTGTTCGCAGCCGTAGGGGGATTTAGGTGCGGGGAGTAGCGGTGCGTAGGGGGCGCCTAAATCGCCGCTGAAGATGACGCGCTCTTTTTTGCCATCAGGGTACTGGTGGGCGACTTCTACGTAGCTGGAACCGAGAATGTGCCCTGCCCGCTTGAGCTTTACCCGTGTGGTGATGCTGCCTTCTTCGTTTTTTTCGACCACGGTGTGCCATTTGCCATAGGGCACACTGACGATTTGGCTTTCTAGCTGCTGCTGGAAACGCTCTATGAGTTGGGCGTTGCGGGTGAAGCCGATTTTTAGCGCGTCTTCGATCACTAGGGGCAGCAGTTTGGCCGAGGGTATGGAGCAGATGATGGGCCCTTTGAACCCGGCAGCCAACAGGTAAGGCAAGCGGCCTACATGGTCGATGTGTACATGCGTGACGACCAGCGCTTTAACAGTGCTGATGTCGAATTCAATTTGTAGCTGATCGAATGCGTCTTCTGTTGCGTCTTCGCCTTGGAATAGTCCGCAGTCGATCAGCAGTGAATGTTCGCTATCGAGGGTCAGCTGGTGGCAGCTTCCAGTGACGCCTTTAGCTCCACCGTGGTGGGTGATGTTGAGCATTGAATTCCTTTTCGTGCTTTTTTAACGTGCTTTCTTTGAGCGATGAGGCGTTTTGGCATGTGGTGGCGTTAACGGGGCGACGGTTGCCGCCTCCGCAGGTGCCTCTTTCGCTCGTTGCTCTTGCTATTTCGTTACGCCGCGCTACGGGGTGATAGCCCCCTTCACCCTTCACCACTCACTACTCACTACTCACTACTCACTACTCACTACTCACCATTAACAACTCACCACTCACCACTCACCACTCACCAACAATCCTAATCGCGGTGGTCTTTAACGATCATGATGAGCATGCTAAGGATAAACGCGAGGAAGATGGTGATAATGGCGAAGACGCTGCTGTTGTAGAGTCGATTAGGTTCGGTAGGGTATTCCGGCATGAGCGGGCTTTGCAGCACGCTGACCTGTTTGAGCTGGCGAGCCGCCTCTAGTCGCGTGTTTTCAAGCACGGCAAGAGCGCTGGAGTAGGTTTCCTGGGCAAACTGCGCCTGTAACTCTAATGTTTGATACTCGGCTGATACTCGGTTGAGAGAATTACCCGTCGCCTGGGCTAAGCGGTCACGCTGTTCTGCAATTTGGTCACGCAGTGCCTCTATATTACGTTCAACTTGTCGAAGCTCAGCCGATTGTGAACTTTGAAAGCTGGCTAGGGCATTGCGCTGTGCCTGCAGGCGGGCAAGGTCGCCTTCTAGCGTGGCAACGACTTGGTTAATGCTTTCTACTGTGGCGGTGGGCGATACCAAGCCGTATTCGTTTTGGAAGGCGAGTAGCTGGGCGCGGGTTTCTTCAAAACGCTCTTCCAGGCGAATCATTTGCCGTTCCAAGAAAACCACCTGCTCATCGGCTAGACGGTGCCCCATTTCGTTCATGTGGTTTTCGCCCGCTTCTAGTAGCAGCGATGTCATGTCATGGGCGAATTCAGGTGTATAGCCTTGCACGCTGATATTCAAGACACCAGCATACTCATCTATCTCCACTTCGACTCGGCGAAGATAGTATTGGTGCAGGTCTTCGATGGGTACATTAGGATCACGCAGCTTGGCGAAGAAGTCGCCGTGTTCGCTGTAGTGTTGGCGGATGCCTAATTGCTCGTCTAGCAGACGCAGCATATCGACCGACAGTAAGTGCTCACGCAGTAGTAGAAGGTCGGCGGTATTGCCCGCACCACTTCCCATAAGTGAAGAAAGGCTAAAATCAGGCGTTGCCACCTGCGAGCTTTCGAGCACCACGGTAGCACGGGAAACATAACGCTCTTGCGCCCATACAAACCAGTAAAAGCTGACAAGGGCAATTGCCACTAATGCAAACGCCCAATGCGGCGATTTCTTAACAAAACGAGTGAACGATATAAACATTAATTATTTAGCCTTTAACCGGTCAACAAAACGGAGGTGCATAAGCAGCCCCAGCGCATTCAGCGAAAGTGTTACCAGCCAAAAATACGTCATACTGGTGCCATGAGTAGCTTTATAATTTTCAAAAAAGCCTAACCGTAACGTTTCCAACCCATGAGGAATAGGGTTCAGCATTAAATACTCCAGCATCCGATGAGGGAGCTGATTCAAGGGAAACAGAACTCCAGACAAGATGAGCAAGGGAAGAGACGTTATACGAATAATTTTACCCACTTCAGGCACTAGCGTCGAAGCTACAGAAACGACTAACCCCAACCCTATGCCTAGCCCCCATAACGCCAGCCAAGCTGATATTGCACGAACAGCATTATCGGGGAATAGCTCTAAACCAAGCAGTAAGCCGCCCGCAATAAAAATCAGAAATACAAAAGTACGCAGTGTACCTTCCAAGAAATTGCGTACTACGACAGGGTCAACAGGATGCACTTGACGGTATGCAAACAAAGCGCTGTTACCTTCAATCGCCCCCATGCCCCGGAGCATGCCTTCGCGTACTAAGAAAAAGCCCATCATTCCGACAATCATCCAGGGAATGAAGGGGGCATTAGCAATCAAATTATCGCCGCTGATAAAACTGCGAATACCGACCATTAAGGCAACAAGCGCAAAAGGTTCGAAAATCATCCAGAACCAGCCCATGCGGTCGCTCATGGTGCGGGAAATCGCTTCCCGCATGAACATGGCATACCACACGCTGCGGGTGACTTGCCAAGGGGTGCGCGCCCCTTTCGGGGCGCTGTGTGAGTTATTCATGATGCCGTTTCTTTTGAGGTCGAGAACTTACATGAAGGGTCTATAACAGTACGTGGCCAGGGCGGCTGGCGCCGCCTAGGGCAGGTCCGCCGCTGCGGTGCCTCTTTCGCTCGTTGTTCTCGCTCTTTCGTTACGCCGCGCTACGAGATACTGCTTACACCACTCACTATTTACCAACCACCCATCACAGATCCACTGCAACACGAGTAGCTACAGCCACTTGGTAGAGGATTTGCGTGAGCGTGGCGGCTAGCTGCAGGTTGTGGGTGGGCGCTTCTGGCATCACGAGGATTTCATCACCTGCGCGTAGCGGGGTGTTGCGGGCGTTTTCCACCGCGCCGTTTTGGCGAACCAGCAGGATGTGGTCGTCGTCGGCACGCTGGGTGAAACCACCGGCACTTTCCACGTAGTCGATCACGCTCATACCGGGGCGATAGACTGCTGCTTGGGGCACAAGCACTTCGCCGCTGATGAGGATGGAGTCGCTGATTTCAGGAATGGTGATCACATCGCCATCTTGTAGGCGAACATCGGCAATGCGGTCGTTGTAGGCCACTACCAATCGGCCGCTGGGCTCTAGCTCGCGGGCGCGTTGCACGAAGTTTTGGATCAGCTCAGCTTCTTGGGCGCGAATTTGCGCTTCTTCGTTGGTACTGGATTCTGCGCTTAGGTAGGTGGTTTCCAGGCGGCGCAGGCTATCTTCCATCGATTGCTGTTGCTGCTGTTTCACGCTTTCACGCTGTAGCGAAATGCTTTCCACGGCGGTCATGTTTTCCGGCACGGGAATGGCATCCAGCAGTTCGCTCAGGCGCGCATCTCGGGGTAACGCAAAGCGTGACGGGCCGTAGTAGCTGCCCTCTACTTCTACCACGATGGTTTCACTGCGCTGGTCGGCACTAAACACCACTTCATCGCCGCTACGAATGGTTTGAGTGTAGAACTCGTTCAGCGGGAAGTACTGGGCCATGGGGCCATCGGAACGGTTGCCTCGCAGCAGCACGTGGGAGACACCGCTTCTAAGGCGGGCAAGCTTTACCAGTTCCGCACCGCTGAGCTGGTTGCCAATAAGCTCGTAGCGATGTTCACGGTGAACATCGCCTACTACGGCAATGGCCGGGCCGCGCTCTTCCACTACGATGGTGTCGCCATCCTGGAACTGCGGGCGGGCAATGCTGCCGTTGATCAGGAAGTCGTAGAGATCCACCGTGGCGACGGTTTGGTCGTTGCGAATCACGCGGATTTGGCGATAGCTGCCTAGGTCTTGATCGATACCGCCGGCTTGGTCCAGGAAGTAGAGCACGGAGTCGTTGGGGGTGCCCGCGTAGCGGCCGGGGTTTTCTACGTAACCGGTGACGAACACTGCCACGGGCTGCACGCCCTGTACATTGGTGTATACCTGTACGTTTTCGGGGTACACCGAGGTAATCGCACCCCGCACGCGGCTATCGACCTGCTGGCTGTTTTGGCCTTCTACATTGAGCGGGCCTGAGCCGGGAATAAAGATGTTGCCCTGGGCATCCACCGGCAGCACGCGGTCAAACTCGAACGCGCCCCAGGCACGCACGGTGATCTGGTCGCCGGGTTTTACTTGGTAGTCGGCGTTTAGGCCATCGCCCATCGCCCCGCGAAAGCCGCCGGTAAACAGGTTGGCACCAAAGGGCGGCAACGCATCGGGGTTTTGCTGCGGTTGGCTAACGGGGCCGTAGGTGCCGCTACGCCAGTCGGCGCGGGGGGTGTCGTTCACTTGCTCGACGGGCTGCTGGTTGGATTGGTCTTCCGGCAGGATGGTATTGGGCAGGCTAATGCTTTGTGCCCAGGTTGCGCTGCTGGCAGCGGTGCCCAACAAAGCTAGGGATAACACCGCTACCGGGCGCGTGAGAGAAAGCCGTTTCATTACGCGTTGTACACTCATTAGTAGCGCCCTTGAGAGGTCCCTTGAGACATGGAGGATGGCGCTGTCAACGACATCGCCCCTTGCTGGCTTTCTGGCAGCAGCATGCGCTGGTTTACCCACCCGTTGGGGGTAGCGCACGTCAGCGCCGTACGGGCCGCTCCGCTGCCCTGCTCGATGACCCGCAGCTTACGGCATTCTCTACCGCTGGCGGCCAAATAGGGCGCATCTGCCACGATCTCGACGTTATCGCCCCAGGGGCTTTGCACCAGGTTGAGTACGGCACCGGCAGGCGCTTGGGCAAGAAAGCCGTTGAGGTTTTCGTCTTGCAGCGGCTTGGCGGAGTCGTTGCCTAGCACGTACTGCACCTGCTGCTGGTTGCCGCTAGGATAGGTGGCGCAGCCGCTAACCACGGCAACGCTCAAGGCGGCCAGCAGCATGCGAGCTGGCCGCGCTATAAAAAATGGGGAGTTTGACATGGTGATTTCCAATAAAAAGGCACGCTACCGCCCAGGGATTGTAACGGGCGCATTCCCTTGCCCTACGCTGTGCGGATGAAATGTAATTAACCTGCGCTATTAAAAAGCACCCAGCATTGTAAGGGATTAACTGCTGAGGCTCTACGTTGACAAACCTTGTACATTCAATTAACTCTAATTAGTGTCACTGATTTTTGCTTACCAGCAATAAAAAATCGGCCGTGCAGCCGATTCTTAATCTATCGTTAAAACAGTTAGTTAGTTTTATGAGATATTTGCTGTGCATAAATGCCCCAAAGCACTGCCAGCATGAAGGCATACATCATCACGCCGCTGTTGTGCTCCAAGAACACTTGAGTCAAACCAAAGTCCATGAACGTCACGGGAAGCAGCACCCCTGCAGTGGCTACGGCTCGCGTGGCTAGGTGGTTAGCCTGCAAGTGGCGTGCAAACAGACGCATGGGCACGAGATAAAGCGCCAGCAGCACGGCCAGCCCTACTACCCCCCGCTTGGCGAACGCATCGATGAACTCGTTATGGGCATGCCCATACTGGGCGGCTTCGGCGCTGATAACCCCCGCCTCGCCGAAGTCGGCCATTGCTTGGGCGTAACCATTGCTCCCCCAGCCGGTCAGGGGTTTTTCTTGAATGAGCTGGGAAGCACCGCGCCACATTTCGAACCGTGAGCCTACCGAGGTCGAGCGGTTTTCGCCGGAAGCGTACAGCGCCACATCACTAAAGGCTTGATGAACACGCTCTTGCACACCGATTTGCGGTACGGCATACACCGTTATTCCACCCAACACGACAGCCGCTAGCGCGGCCGCCTTCAGTTTGGTCGAAAGCTGGGTACCATAAGCCCGGTAGAGCACCAGTAGCACGATAGGAAACCCTACCCAACCGCCACGGCTACCTGAGAAAAGCGACCCCAACACACCGCCTGCCGCCCCAGCGAGTAGTAGCACTACCCAAACACCACGATAGCGCTGAATGACGGCCCATCCCAAGCCCGCCATGCACAACACGCCTAGCAGCATGCTGAGATTGCCAAACTGGATGACATGGGTATGGCCCTGGGCGCGCCCAACGCCTTCGACGAGCTTTTGCCAGCCACCCCAAGCACCCGCACTGATGCCACCCAGCGCTATGCCACTCCACAAATAGGCGAGCTTGGGTGGGTACCGCAGCACCCATAGCAGGGCGGGAATAGCCAGGATGAAACGGCTGGGCTTATCGAACCCTCGGCTGCCTTGGCCATCCCACCAGGCCTCCAGCATGCTGACCAACGCGTAGGCCACCAGCGCGGCGATGACCCAAAAATCGTGCTTGTTCAGCGCTGGCAGGCGACGGGTGATAAGTAGCCAGCAACCAGCCAGAAAGAGAATAACTGCACCGATGGAGTAGCCACTAGGAAGGATGAGGCAGACGGCCGTCAGAAGAAAAACCGCCATACTTGAGAGCTGACTGGGCAGCTCGGCGGCTCTGTTCGTGGCAGCGTGGGGAGGGTACGTCATTGAAATACGGGTCCTGGCAACGAAGAAGCACGTTAGTCAGGCAAGCGCCTGAAAAGTGCCATACTATCACACCCACTATCCCTCCCCACTCACGTGCTGATTCGCTACCACGAACGCGGATTCGTTTCATTTTCAACGACGTTGCAACTCCGTCTAATAAGCGTTTTTGTTAATGAAACCTTTGAAGACGGTGAGTACGATGATTTTCAAATCCAGCCAAAGCGACCAGTTGTCGATGTACCACAAATCGTACTCGACCCGCCGCTGCATCTTTTGCAGCGTATCGGTTTCTCCGCGCAGACCGTTGACCTGAGCCCAGCCGGTAATACCTGGCTTCACCTTATGACGGCGCATGTAAGACTCCACCAGTTCTTTGTACTGCTCGTTATGGGCCAGTGCGTGTGGACGTGGTCCGACGATAGACATGCGCCCTTGCAGCACGTTGTAAAACTGGGGCAACTCATCCAGTGAAGTGCGCCTTAAAAAGGCTCCGATTGGCGTGATGCGGCTGTCGTTCTTTTTGGCTTGGGTCACTTGGCCGGCCTCTTCTTGGTGAACACGCATCGAGCGAAATTTATACACCTTGAAGCGACGCCCGTTGGAGCCCTCGCGGTGCTGTTTGAAGAGTATCGGTCCTGGTGAGGTGAGCTTGATAGCCAGCGCAATGCCCAGACACACCGGCAAAATCATGATCGAGATGAGGGTGCCAATGATGATGTCTTCACTACGTTTGACAAAGCGCGACATACCGCTCATGGGCGATACGCTCAGGTCGATCGCGTAATGCCCGGCCACTTCGCTCATACGGTGGTTGAGCAGATGCATTTCTTCGAACGCTGGGATAAAACGCACTTCGGCGGTGTGGTTACGCAGCGCAAAAAACAGCGACCGTACGACGTGCCCCATCTCGAAGGGCACACAAATCCATACTTCGCGGGCATTCGAACGGCTGATGCGCCGGACGATGCGCTCGATGCACTCCTCGTTGACCTGTTCTTTGATACGCTCGACGCCGGCAATGGTATGCCCTTCCCAAGCGGCACTACGAATGCCCTCCGCTACGCCCAATACGTTGGTAGCTGGGCCTATCAGGAAGACCGGGCGCCGTGCACCGCCTCTCAGACGCACGTGCTGTAAGGCAAGCTGTACCAGTAACCGCGCGCCGCCTGCGACGAGAAACGAAACTGCGAGCGTCAAACCGATCCAGAGCCGAGAGTAACGGTTGGCAGCGTGAGCAAAGTAGATGAGTGACGCAGCCGTGATGCCGACAGCCACCCATACCAGCAGCAGTTTGCCTAACATCTGCCCGACGGGCGTAATACGCCAACGACGATAGCTACCGGACATGCTATTAATCACCAGCACCAGTAAACCGATGCAAATAAGCGCGAGCACGTAGCGCTCGTGCAGGTGAAATGAGCCAAACCGCATCCAGTGCGCTAACCAGCCACCCGCAAAAATCGCCAGTACATCAAAAAAGGGGAACACCACCTGAGGCGGGAAACGTTCTGAAAATGTCATGGTTTTTGGCTTACCCATTGCAGCCACCCGTTTCGCATCCATTCATCAACATGTTCATTCGCTTTGCTGCTGACTCAAAATATCGTTCACCCCTTGAGTGAACACCTGCTGGTCGCTAAAACGATGGCGTACGCTTTTGGCCTGCGCGCTCAACGCTGCCCGCTCGGCTGCGGGCAGCGTATGGAATGTTTCAATGGCCGCGACCAAACCATCGACACCACCTTCATAAAAGTACCCGTTCTTGCCCTCTTGAAGGTACTCCTGGGCGGCGTGCAACTGCGCGTTGGCAATGACCGGGACACCACAGGCCAAGGCCTCGACAGCTACCAACCCAAAGCTCTCTCGTAACGAGGGAAATACGAAGACGGAAAAATCGGACAGCACCTCCGGCAACTGCTCTCTAGGTAATGCGCCTTTGAACGTGGTGATATCGGCTACGCCGAGCTTATGCGCCAACTGCGCTAGGGCTGCTCGCTGAGAGCCATCTCCCACTAGCACCAAACGCTTGTTGGGGATGTCCAGCTTAGCGAAGGCTTCCAGCAGCGTTTGGCAGTTCTTGCCTGGCTCTAAGCGAGATACACAGCCCACGATGAAGGCATCGTCGAGGGCTGGTTCGTAGGCGCGCAGCGGAGCTGCAAATAGCTCGCCAACGCTGTCTGGATAGACTTTGATGATGCGCGCCAATGGCACCTTCAACCGCGCATGGATTTCATGCCGAAAATGCTCCGAAGGCGCAACGCACAGGTCGACGCTACTTTTTAGCCGATCGAACAGCCCACGAAACACGCTAGAACCGGCAATCTGCGCCAGATCCGTCCCGTGGAAACGCAGCACTAGGTAAAAGTGCTTGGGTTTCATTAGGGCCAGTAGGTAGAGCAGCGGCAAAAAATAGACCGGATAGTGAACCTCTAGCAACGTCCCTGCAGGCTTGTTGCGTAGCGAAAGCGCGCAGCGTACCAGTAAGTCGGTATACAGCCTGATTTTGCTGAGCTTACTGGTGGGCTTTTCGCGGATGGCCACCTTCTCTACGTTTTCGCTGCCCAACGCTTGCCGCCACGCCTGCTCGGTCGATTTGACGAAGGTGCCATAATGCGGGGCCGCGTGGGTGGGGTACAGGTTCGTCCATAACAATAGACGCTTCATGAGGTGCGCCCTTTCAATCCAAGATGCTCGGCAATACGCCGACCTAGCGCGTTGTCTTGGCTTGTTCGTTCGAGTGGTTCGGCACCAACAGGCGCGTGGACCAACGTATCCAGCGCATTGAAAAGAGCCTGCTTATCCTCACAAAACGCCAGTGACGGGTATTGGCCGGCAAATGCCTGAGCCGTATCGCGCTGGTGGTCGTTACGATGCTCGCCTAACGCGTATTGACGGGGCATGAACACGCCACGTTTGCCGTGGTCGAGGCAGGACAGAATACTGCCCATCCCAGCGTGCGAGACGATGCCCTGCGCTTGGCAAAACCAATGATAGTACTCATCGCTCGAGAGCGTTTTGAAAAGCTGCATGTCAGGGTGAACAAAACGGCTATCTTCGCCTACTTGCGCAACGACTTTGCCTGAGTAGCCGCGCTGGTCGCGCCACTCTGCGAAGTGTTCCAGCAAGCGGTCGAAAGGTAGCTGGGTGCCGACGGTAATGAAGATCATAGGACTTTCCCCCAGTAGCGCACGCGCTTGTCCTTGGCCGCCAGATGTTCCCATTGGGTCAGGCAAACATCGCAAAAAAAGCGCGCTATTTTGCCTGAAAAAGAGAGCTGCTGATAATTGGCCATGCTGTCGACCCAAATGACCTGCTTACCCATCACTTTCGCGAGAAAGCAGAGCAGCAGGCCTGGCAGTGCTCCAGTGGAGATCACCACATCTGGCTTGGCCGCTCTCAACACTCTGACGGATTGCCACAGCGCAGAGCACAGCGCCTTGATGCCGCTACCCCGGTGTATGTTTGGGCAACAATGCGCCGGGGTATCCTCCACGACGAGTCCGGGCTCCGTACTGGCAAAACTAAACGCCACGTCATGTTGCTCGGTTTCTTGCGCAAGCTGGGCGTACAGCCGCTTGAGCTGTATGAAATGGCCTCCAAAAGAGCCTACTAACAGAATGTTCACGCTTCCTCCTTGAAGGTCGGCAGCCGGGTTTTGAGTTGATAGAGGTAGCCGATCAGTAGCGCTGTTGCGCTTGAGGCAATACCTGAATTGACGACGTGTCCCGCCGCAAGACTCACCCCAATGACCGTGATGATGAGCAGCCAAAAGCTCATGCCGTACCTTGGCTGCCGCTTGAGTAGCTGTGTAGCCCAGACGGCCCCTAGCAGCCAAGGCAGGTAAAAGAGTACGCCACCTATGACGCCAAAGCTGATGAAGACATCGATCAGATCTATCTCTACCAGAGAGCCCCGCACGGCCAGCAGGTGATCGACGCCTACACCAAACAGCACATCCCAAAACCCAAAGGGTACGACGACCAGCTCGACGGCTTCACCTAAAAACGAGAGTCGTCCGCTCAGCAAAGCTCCCCAAAAGCCGCCATGCAGCTTGTAGAGAAAAAGCATTCGATCCAACAGCCCGGCGGCTTGAATGAACTGGTAGCCGAAGACGATGACCGCCGCGCCACCCACCAACGTGATCAAGTACACGGTGGGGATGCGCCTTACTTTGAAGTAGCCATTGTGGATCAGTGCGAATACGAACACCATGCAGATCCCCAGCATGGCTACTTTGGTGGCTTTCATCAGGAAAAACAGCAGGAATAGACCGAACACCAACGTCAGGCTTCCAGCGCCACGCGTTTCGGCCAAGCGAAACAGCACGATACTGGCCGACGCGAGCATCAAATAGCTCATTTCATTGCCTGCGATGATGAAACCTTTTCCACCGATCCCACCGGCATACTGCGATTCGCCAACGCCTAACACGCCCAACGAGACGTTCACAGACATGACGATGAAGTAAAACAGCATCAGTCCTGCCAGTTTTTGCAGGCTCCAAAAGCCCTCTGGCTGCTTAGCCTCGCCTACCAGATAGAACAGCAGCGCTAAGGTCAGCAATCCCCGCACCGCCCAGGTAACGCTTTCTATCGCGTGCCCATAGTTCATTACCTGATAGAACAAACACAGGGCCATTAGCGCTGCGCAAAGCAGTAGATATAAAAACTGCTTCACGTGATAGATCATCAGCACGACCAATAGCGCAACGAACCCCAGCGTTTTGTATGGCGCGGAGATGCTGGGCAGAGATACGCTTTGGTAATAGAGGTAGCCGTTGAGTGTATCGACCAACGGCCATGCCATGAGAAAACATAGCAACAGCAAGTCGATACACCGTTTTAGTTTCATATCCATCGCTGGCTCCGGCGGCAATGAGTGCGTTAACGCCCTCTCATTACTGGGCGCGCCGATAAGCAGCTGCCACTTGCGTGACGAATACGCTGAAGACGGCGGCTAAAGGTGCCAATAGCAGTGCCACGAGCACACCGAATGCCAGAATAAAAGTTTTGCCGATCCCCACCGGTTCGAGACTTTGCACGGCGAGTTGGGTGGAGTCACCAGGATTGATGCTCTCGATACGACGTTCGAGTTGCAGCGTTTTCTCGAAGAAAGAAGCTTCCAGCTCGCGTGCGCTTTCGCTGCTGGAGGCCCGAGCAGCCTCTAGTGCTTGCGAGTACGCTTGCTGTTGGGCGTCGAGCCCCGCCATTAATTCTTCTACCAGTTGCTGCTGATCTTGCTTGATAGCGTTTACCAGCCCTTCGTGAAATTGTTCGATCATGGGCTGGTGGACCTCTTCCGATTCGCTGAGAATACGTAGCAACAACGTATTGCTGGGGTTCGTCACGTCGATATCGAATGGAATCCCTTCTACGCTTTCATCTTCCAGTAGTTGTCTACGTTGCTGCTCGATGAAGACGTTTTCTAATTTGGCGATGACTTCTTCAGGCGTTTCGAGCCCTTCTCGCTCGCCCTCCAACGTTTCATAAGACGCCACCGCATACATGGTGGCAAAACCATATTTGACCGGTTTTAACCAAAGAGCGGCCAGCGTCAGCAGCATGACACACGCTATGCAGGCTAGCATGATCTTCCACTGTTTCAGCAGAAGCACGACGAACCCTACCAGCGTCATGTCTTCTGGCGTGGTCGCCCCACTTTCCTGTGAGTCCATTCCTTTCCCCCTCATTCCTACTCTCCATTCATCGCATCGATATGATTACAGTCGGTCTTTTGCGTTTTATTGCCGAGTATTCCCTTCAGGCACTCGGCTTTATTATCTTGGGTTAGCGTCCCACACCGTAATACGTAATGCCTCTTTTCGACATACGTTTTGGATCGAACAAGTTGCGACCGTCGACGATCACCGGTTGAGATAGCGTTGCTTTGATCAACTCAAAATCTGGCGCTTTGAAAGATTGCCAGTCGGTCACGATCACTAGAACATCGGCATTTTTTAGCGCGCCTTCTTTCGTTCCACACAAGGTTAAATCATCACGATGGCCATAAATTCGCTGCGCTTCTTCCATGGCTTCAGGATCGTACGCTTGTACTTTAGCGCCCGCCTGCCATAAAGATTCCATGACTACACGGCTGGGGGCTTCTCGCATATCGTCGGTATTCGGCTTGAAGGCCAGTCCCCACAACGCCACGACTTTACCTTCCAGTGCGCCGTCGAAGTGGCGGTTAATTTTTTCGAACAGGGTATTTTTTTGCAGCTGATTGCGCTCTTCGACCGCTTTTAGCACTTTGGCGTCGAAGGCGATACTTTCAGCCGTGCGTATCAGCGCCTGCACGTCTTTTGGGAAACAGGAGCCTCCGTAGCCCGCGCCAGGATATATAAAGTGGTAGCCAATACGAGGGTCGCTGCCAATGCCTTGGCGTACCATTTCAATGTCGGCGTCCAAGCGCTCGGCAAGATTCGCCATCTCGTTCATGAAGCTGATCTTCGTAGCCAGCATACAGTTAGCCGCGTACTTCGTTAGCTCGGCACTACGCACGTCCATGGTGATGATTTTGTCATGGTTACGGTTAAACGGTGCGTAGAGCTCACGCATGATATCGATGGTTGCATCGTTCGTAGTGCCAATGATGATACGGTCAGGCTTCTTGCAATCGGATACCGCACTTCCCTCTTTCAAAAACTCGGGGTTGGATACCACGTCGAACGACAGATTTGTTTGCCGTTTGGCTAACACTTCTTCTACCACGGCAGTCACTTTATCCGCCGTGCCGACGGGCACCGTGGACTTGTTGACGATGACCACCGGTTTTTCAATATGCGTCGCGATGGTCTCGGCTACCTTCAGAACGTATTTCAAATCGGCGCTGCCATCTTCGTCTGGTGGCGTGCCAACCGCGATGAACTGTACCTCTCCGTGCTTGACGCCTTCTTCAGCCTGGGTGGTAAACGTCAGCCTGCCTGCTGCGTAGTTCTCTTTGACGAGAGCTTCGAGCCCTGGCTCATAAATAGGAATGACACCCTGCTCTAAACGCGCGACTTTTTCAGCATCGACATCGACACACACGACGTTGTGACCCACATCCGCCAGAACGGCACCTTGCACCAGCCCTACATAGCCTGTTCCAAACACGGTTACGTTCATACTTTCCCTATCAACTCACATAGTTCGTTAATGAACACAGCCGGACGCGGTGTTTTCAAACATCGGCTGGCAGCGATAAACGTTGACTATCATACTGTTTATCAGCAACGCTGTAATGCTATGCCAACTTTTGTGATGGTACAGCTTGATTGTCAGGCACAGACATCTCGCCAGCGAGATGAATTTTCTAGTTTTTAAGCATAAAAAACCGGCCCCATGAGGGGCCGGTTCATTATCTACTACAGGAGTTACAACTTTAAGCTTGGTTTAACCAAGGCTTAGAAGTGGTAACGAGCACCTGTCAGGTAGTACAGGTCATCGCCGTCAGCATTGATTTCAGAGTTAGTGCCATCCAGTGTTACGTTGATGGACTGCTGATCAGGCTGCTGCAGCTCTAGGAATACGTCAAAGTTGCTGGAAACTTTGTAGTAAGAACCCAGGGCCCAAGAAGTACGGCTGTCAGCACCTTGGCCATCCGGATCTACGTCGTAGATGTCACCAGTGAAGGCCCAGGGACCAGTGGTGTAAGTAGCACCCAGACCAACTTTGTCGAAACCACCGCCAACTTCATCGCTGTGCTCACGACCTTCGTAGCCCAGACGTACAGAGAACTGATCGTTCACGTCGTAAGAACCGATCAAGCCGCCCAGCAGTTCGCCGTTGCCGCCGCCGTTACCGGAGTTGTTCGGGTCAACGCGACGTACGTCTTCAACGAAGCCCAGACCTACAGTGAACGGACCTTGCTGGTAACGAACACCACCTTGCGGTGCAATGACGGTACCTTCAGCATTCGGGGCAGACTCGCCACGTACGCTGTAGTGTTTCAGCTGCAGGAATGCAGTGAAGCCTTGCAGGTCAGGCGTGTAGTAACCGATGGAGTCACCACGTGACTGTTTGCGGTGGCCAGCAAACTCTAGACCACGGTCGATGTACACGTCGAACGGCAGAGATACGAACTGGTTGTAGAAGCTGTCAAAGTTACCAGCTTGGAACGTACCGTACTGCTTGCTCTGCAGACCGATGTAGCTCTGGCGAATTTCGTTGAAGCCACCGTCGGTGTCGTTCTCGTCACCAGTGAAGCGCCACTCCAGACGACCGAAAGCGGTCAGGTCGGAAGTTACTTCCTGGCTCATGCGGAAGCCCAGACGAGAAAAAACGTCTACGAACTCTTCGCCGTTGTCTTGGAAGTTGCCGTTGGAGTCATACTCCGGGCCGCCACCAGCAACGCCCATGGCGATACGGCCATAAACGTCCAGTTTGGTGCCGTCTTGGTCATAAACGGTCGCCGCTTGAGCGGCAGCGGAGGCGCCCAGGGCACCAACAATAGCAGTCGCTAAAAGTGTCTTTTTCATGATGTAGGTTCCTTAACTAGCTTACTGTTTCGATCGTTATTACTGGCCTTCAAAGAAGCCAGTAAGTGGCTTGCGGGCCATGCTCTTTTTCTCATCCACCGGTTTTTCCCGGTGGTATGCGACATGTCCTCAACAAAGCCTTGTTATAGTCCAATGCTCGCAGGTCAAACTCTATACCGGGATTCCAGGGAACGCAATAGAAAAAAACAGTGTTTTTTTACGATTTGTGTTTTTTTATGGAACCCACAGCACGGCCTCGGGTCTCAGCGGCCTTCGAATTTTTGCTGCAAGCCTTTTAGTTTCTCTTCCATGCTAAGCGGCTTTTTCTGCTCGATTTTTTCGGACGTTACTGGTTTTGAAGCAGGCTGTTGGTCGCGTCGATGTAGCTTGTCAGCCCTGGCCTTCGTTTTATTAGCGCTGCTTTTTGCAGGGGTGGCCGAGCGGTCAGACGCATTTTTCGTGGGCGACTCGTGTCGACGCTCACTGGCATGTTGCGCAGCTTCTTTATCCACTTTACCCGCAGGCTGACCGTCTAAATCGACACGTTCGGCCCCTTCGCGCATGGATTTGATATAGCGCGGTAAATTGACGTAGTTGGCCAGCGCGCGGCGAATCAACTTGCCAGACCAAGGTTCGCGTTCGGCCAAATCTTGGTGAATGCCTACCTTCAAGGGCTTGGTATGCCCTTTAAAGAAAGCATTCGGGTAGCGCTGATACCACTGTTTCAGCAGCGCTTGCGGCGAAGGTGGTGCGGCGGGCGTGTCAGGCGCATCTGGCTCTGCCGAGCTGGTAACGCTCGGCGCTGGCTGAGGCAGTGATTGGGAAGCATGACTATCCGCTGCCGAGCGCTCTGTTTCAGCGGCGTGCATAGGGGCAGGCGTTTCTGGAGCGTGAGCCGTCAGTGCCGCGAGTTGTTGCTTTAACTGCTGATTCTCCTCGCGCAGCGCAGTGAGTTCGGCATTTTTTTGTTCGAGCCGTGTTTCTAACGTTTCTAATAGATGCAGTACGCTGGCGGCCATAACCCCCTCCTTTGACCTGATCAGTCGCTGACGCGCTCGTACACAACGAAGTCGTAGTTCGGCTGCCCTTCCGCTGGCTGGCCGGGTACACGCTGGACTTCTTGCCACTCGTCCATGGAAAACTCGGGGAAGTGGGCGTCGCCCTCGACCTCGATATCGACTTCCGTGATGTAGAGACGTTGTGCAAACGGTAAAGCTTGACGATAAATCTCGCCGCCACCCATGACCATGACTTCTTCCGCCGCCTCGATGGTCGCCTGCTGATCGGCCAGCGCTAACGCAGCGGGCAGTTCGTGGCACACGCGCGTACCTTCGGCGCTAAAATGGGTATCCCGAGTGACCACGATATTGAGTCGGTTAGGCAGCGGCTTACCGATGGAAGCATAGGTTTTGCGTCCCATAACCAGCGGCTTGGCCTGTGTCATGCGTTTGAAAAACTTCAAATCTTCGGGCAAGTACCAGGGTAGCTTGCCATCGACGCCGATGACGCGATTCTTGGCCATGGCGACGATCATCGCGACGGGCACCAGCGATTCATAAGCGGTGGCTTGCTGACTCATACGGCTACCTTTGCTTTGATATGCGGATGTGACTCATAGCCTTCGATCTGAATATCATCGAAAGTGAAGTCGAAGAGGTTTTTGATATCGGGATTGAGCGCCAGCGTAGGTGGCGCCATGGGCGTACGGCTGAGCTGCTCTTGAGCCTGTTCGAGATGATTGCTGTACAGGTGCGCATCCCCTAGCGTGTGCACGAATTCACCCGGTTTTAGCCCCGTGACCTGGGCCACCATGCTAAGAAGCAGCGCATAACTGGCGATATTGAAGGGCACGCCCAAGAAGATATCGGCACTGCGCTGGTATAGCTGGCACGAGAGCCGACCGTTGGCGACGTAGAACTGAAACAGGCAGTGGCACGGAGGCAGCTTCATTTCATCGACTTGGCCGGGGTTCCATGCGGATACGATCAACCGACGCGACTGCGGATTCGTGCGAATCTGTTCGAGCACATTGGTAATTTGATCGACACTGCCGCCGTTGGGATTTGGCCAGCTACGCCACTGATAGCCATACACGGGCCCCAGATTGCCGTTTTCGTCGGCCCACTCGTCCCAAATACGCACGCCGTTCTCTTTAAGATACCCAATGTTGGTATCCCCTTTCAGAAACCACAAAAGCTCGTGGATGATGGAGCGCAAATGCAGCTTTTTCGTCGTCAGCAGCGGGAAGCCGCGTGAGAGGTCAAAGCGCATTTGATGCCCAAACACCGAGCGCGTCCCCGTGCCGGTGCGGTCGCCACGGTCAACGCCCTGCTCCAGCACGGTACGCATCAGATCTAGGTAAGGCTGTTCAAGCGCAGGTAACGTTGATGTCATGGCAGGCGTGGGCGTTGTTGCAGTCACAGAAGTTCCAGATTAACAGCGAATGTGGGGCTGTATTCTAGGCCGCTGGCCGCTGATTGGCTACCAACGAGAGCGCGTCCCCACCATTCACCATTTACCAATTACCAATTACCACTTCGCATCCACAGACTGATGACGCGACCACGCCATGAACACCACTCCTAATGCAATCATGGGTAACGTAAGCAGCATGCCCATGGTGACCCAGCCGAAGGCGATGAAGCCGATATGGGCATCAGGCATACGAACGAACTCGACCAAGAAGCGGAACACACCGTACCCCAGCAGGAAGAGGCCGGAGATGAAGCCACGCGAGCGCGGCTTGGCGGAAACCCACCAGAGAATGGCGAATAGCACCACCCCCTCTAACAGCGCCTCATAGAGGGCCGAGGGATGTCGTGGTTCTGGCCCCATGCCGGGAAAGGGCATACCCCAGGGTAGCGAGGTGATGCGCCCCGGCAGCTCATGGTTGATGAAGTTACCGATACGTCCCGCCCCCAGGCCAATGGGCACGAGCGGTGCGATAAAATCGGTCAGCGCGATGAATGCCAACTGTTTGCGACGCGCGAAGAGCCAAGCAGCTAGCAGTACGCCCATCAAGCCACCGTGGAAACTCATACCACCGTCCCAAACGCGGAAGATCCAGAGCGGGTCGGCCAGCCACTGCTCTAAGCCGTAGAACAGGGCATACCCTAAGCGCCCACCGGCGACCACGCCAATGGCACAGTAGAAAAGCAGATCGCCGATATCGTCTTTGGTCAGCCCAAGCCGTGGGGCGCGTTTGCACCCTAGCCACCAAGCGGCCACGAAGCCGACGACGTACATGAGGCCGTACCAATGTACCTGCAACGGGCCGAGGGAAATCGCGACAGGATCTATCGTTGGGTAGTTGATCATTCACTTTCTCTATTCGAATAAAAGAAATGCCACCACTTGCCACAGCGGGTTACGCCAGTATGAAGCGTAACCCCACCACGGCGAGCAGTGCAGCAAAGCAGTAACGAAGCACATGGGCGGGCAGCACGTGCGCCAAACGCACGCCGAGGCGGGCGAAGGGTACACTGGTGACGACGATGCCAATGAACGCAGGCCACATCACGAACCCGGTAGCCCAGGGCGGCAATAAGGGGTTGCCCCAACCCACCACGACGAACGTGACGGCCCCCACCGCCGCTATTGGTAAGCCACAGGCGGCAGAGGTTCCCACCGCTTGTGTCATGGTGGCACCACAGCGTGAAAGCCAGGGCACGGTCATCGCGCCACCGCCGATACCAAATAGCGCAGAAATGGCTCCCACCACGCCTCCCGCCACGGTCATGGCGACCTTGCCAGGGGCCAATGTGCCCGGCTTGGGCGTCAGCCCCATGAGCATTTTGGTGGCGAGCAGGAGCACGAACACGCCGAATAAGGTGCCTAGCACGGTGCCCGACAAATTACCGGCGATGAAAACGCCCGCAATGGCCCCCAACATCAACCCGGGTAGCAGCGCTAAAAACCACGCACGATGTACGCTGCCTTTACGAAAGTGGCCTAGCGCAGAGGACGCCCCCGTCACGACAATGGTGGCCAGCGAGGTGCCCACTGCTAGGTGCATGGTGATCTCGGGGGAAATGCCCTGTAAGCCGAAAGCAAATACCAAGACGGGCACAATGATGATGCCCCCACCCACACCGAACAAACCGGCCATGGTGCCAGCCGCGGCACCTAGCAATAAGTAACTGGCCAAAATGGCTGCAAAGGTCATTCGTTGGGCTTCTCCAGGGCGTTAGGCAGCCATTTTTTGATCATGCCGTGCAGGGTATCGGGCTGATAAGGTTTGGCGAGGATATCGTCGAGCCCTGCGTTCGCACAGGTGTCTTTGCCCGCGTTATCGGCATTGGCCGTCAGGGCGATCATGACGCTGCGCTTGGAGGAGTGCTGCGCTTCGTACTGTCGCCAGCGGCGGGTGGTTTCCAACCCATCCAGGGTGGGCATGAAGATATCCATGAACACCAAGTCATAGAAAGCCGACTGCTGACGCTCCAGTGCCTGCTCGCCGCTACTGACTCCCTCTACCTGAAGCCCTTGCGACTCCAGCATTTGCCGCGCCAGCATCAGGTTTACGGGGCCATCATCGACCACCAACACCCGCGGACTTTGCTCATCAGAAATGGGTAGGTCGTAGGTATTGGCCTCGTTCACGCTCTGTTGCACGAAATTCGCCAACAGCGAGCGAATATCCGCCAGCCGCTCGCGAACGTGGGTGACGTTCTGTCGACAGGCATCGGACGCCTCGTCGGTCAGCATGGTGCCCAGATGATCGAACAGGCTGTCGGCTTCACGCTGCATGAGCGTCAGGTAGCCAGACTTTAGACGCGACTCCTCTCGGGCGCGCTCTCTTCCCGCCATGAGGTGCTTTAGCTGCTTTTGCTGGTGGTGTAAGTCTTCCAAGAGGGCCTGATCGGACTTGGGCTGCTCAGTGGCTTCCCCAGCCACATGGCCATTTTTCTCTAACGCGCTCACCAAGCTCGCCAATTGATCGTTGGCGCGAGTCAGCCGTTTGAGCGGGCGCTCGTGGCTCTCTTCGTTCAACAACAGCGGGGCATGGGGCATCATCCCCTGTTGAAGCGTATCGATATGGCGCTCCAGCTCGTTGAGACCTTGCACGAACAGCGCGTCTTTAAACTTGGCGCGCGCTTTGATTAACATTAAAAACGCGCCGACGTTGAGGCAGCTACCCAATAGCAGCGTCAGCGTGAGCCACAGCGTGGTGGTCCATGACGCTTGACCCGGTGACATCAGCCAAATCACGGCCCCCACCGACACGCACAGCAACACCAATGCGGCTTGAACAAGAAGCAGGGGCCATAACACCGGCCAAATGACGGCATTCCAGAAGTGCTCTCGCTGATAGCGTTGCATCATTCTCGACTTCCTAGTTGGCAGAAGGCAGCATGCCCCTTACGTGTAGGTGGTTCACGTGGATGACCCGCGTTTCACTGCTAAGTGTACGTCGACACCGCACCCCTGTCATGCCACGCGCTCCCACCACTTCAACCAGGCGGCACGACGACTGCCGATCAAGGGCTATGTATGTGTTTAATGACCTTTCATTGGGCGCCCGGTAGCGCGACTCCGCTCCGCTTAGCAGGCAATCGCGATGAGTTTCATGCGCGCGCCACGGCTCCGCTAAGCGCTTGGCAGGACCTCCCTCTATGCGGAGGCCGCGATTTGGAGGCGGGGGGTACGTGGCTGGCAGCCAATCGGCGTGGCGTGATAGCAGCGCTCACCAACGTCCGCGACACGCGCTTGAAGACGCCCGACAGCGCTCCCAGCCGGGGCGAATTAGTTGCGGGCGTGCTCACCGCCGACGATCCGGCAGAGTGGCTCAAGGCGCTGGCTGGTCACCATGCCGAGCGCTACGCAGGCTTCAATTTACTGGTCGCCACGACCCGCCACTGCTGGCACCTGCATCGAGGTTACGAGGGCGTGTCGCTGTCGCAAGTTGCCCCTGGGGTTCATGGGCTTTCGAATGCTAGCTTGAACACGCCATGGCCTAAGCTCGAGGCCGTGCGGCAGGCGCTTGCAGGGAACGAGGCGCGTCACTGGCGGCGTCACACCGGTCACGCACTACACGATCCTGCTTTGGCCGAGCCAGCTCTCTTACCAGATACCGGCGTTGGGCTCGCACTCGAACACCAGCTGTCGGCGGCGTTCATCGTGGGCGAGCAGTATGGTACGCGCGCCACCACATGGCTGACGCTGAACGCCCTGGGCAATGCCACTCTCACCGAGCAGCGCTTTGGACCGCTCGGCCGCTTTCTGGGCGATACCACATTGACGGCCTTGAACGAGCGAGCCGTGCCCTAATCCCGAGGAGGCAACAGATGCGACAGCTGCCACTCATCCAGTCGTTTATTCAGATGCTCGTGGACTCGGGCAGGCGTATCTAGCTGCATGATCTCTTTCAGCAGCGTTTGCGCATCCGTCAGGGAGACCCGACGAATTGCGGCACGCACTTTTGGCAGGCTGGGGGCGTTCATGGAGAGGCTGGTGAAGCCCATGGCCATCAAGAGCAGTGCACCCGCCGGGTCACCCGCTAGTTCACCACACAGCGATATGGGTTTGTCGAGCCGTTTGGCATCTTGGGCGAGTTCTTGCAGCGCCCCCAGCAGCGCTGGGTGAAGCGCATCGTACAAGCTGGAGACGCGTGGGTTGTTACGGTCGACCGCCAGCAGGTACTGCGTTAAATCGTTACTCCCCACCGAGAAGAAATCGACACGCTTGGCCAGCGCGTCCATCTGGTAGATGGTGGCCGGGACCTCGATCATCACGCCCACTTTGGGGCGCTCGACGCTAATGCCCTCCTCGCCCAACTCCAAGATAGCTCGGTCGAGGAGACGAATGGCTTCATCCACTTCCTCGACGTTGGTGATCATGGGGAACAGGACATAGAGATTGCCCAAATCGTGAGACGCTTTGAGCATGGCGCGTAGCTGCACCATCAGTACTTCGGGGTGATCCAGGGTTACCCGCATGCCCCGCCAGCCCAGGAACGGGTTGGCTTCCTCGATGGGAAAGTAGGGCAAGTCTTTGTCGCCACCGATATCCAGCGTACGCATCACGACAGGCAGAGGCGCAAAGCCCTCCAACTGCTCGCGGTACATACGCATTTGCTCTTTCTCACCGGGGAAGCGCTCGGTGATCATGAACGGCACTTCGGTGCGGTAGAGCCCTACTCCCCCAATCCGGCTCTTGAGCAGTGCAGAGGCGTCCACTGCCAATCCGGTGTTCACCATCAGCGGCATCTCATGGCCGTCGGGGGTTTCGCTGGGGAGGTCTTGCTCGTGCTCCAGTACTTCGCTGAGCACTTTCTCTTCGGCAATCAAGCTGGCGTAGCGGGTTTGCAGCTCGGCAGCGGGGCGAACGAACAAGCGCCCCCGATGCCCATCGAGCACCACGGGCGCGCCATTAAGACGCGGCAGCGGCAAATCGACCATGCCCAATACGGTGGGAATACCCATGGCACGGGCCACGATCGCCACGTGAGACGTACTAGAGCCGCGAACTGAGACGAGGCCTTTGAGCTTGTCGCGGGGTACTTCCCCCAGCATGGCCACACTGATTTCATCACCGACCAGGATGGCATTATCCGGATAGGTTTCCGGCGTGGAGGGCGTATCCTCCTGCAGGTGCGCCAGCACGCGGCGGCCCAGGTCACGGATATCTGCCGCCCGCTCGCGCAGGTAGTCGTCATCGACGCGTTCAAGATACTGCACATGGCGGCGGACGACATCGGCGAGCGCCCCCGGCGCCCACTGCCCTTCACGAATACGCTTCTCTACCTCTTCGGAGAGCGCGGCTTCGCCCAGCATTTGCTGGTATACGTCAAACAGCGCCAGCTCCTGGGAGGAGATCCGGTTGACCAAGCGCTCCGCTGCCGCACGAATTTCATCGCGGGTTTTGCCGATGGCCTCTTTTAGGCGAGCAATTTCGTACTCTTGATCGCTGGGAATCAGGTCAGGAACGCTGTTAAGGTCGGCAGGCGGTGTGATTACCACGGCTTCGCCCATGGCCATACCGGGTGACGCCGCGACACCTTTGAACATGGCTTGCCCGCCGGGCAGCGCCGGGCGCGACAGGTTGCCCGTGGCTAACGCATGTGCCAGCACACCCGCCAGTTGGGCGGCCATGGTCACCAAAAAGGCTTCGTCTTCATCGTCGTAGCGACGCTTTTCCGCCTGTTGAACCACCAGCACGCCGAGCATGTGGCGCTGGTGGATGATGGGCACGCCTAGAAAGCTGGAGTAGCGCTCCTCACCGGTGGCTTCGAAGTAACGGAAATGGGAGTGCGATTGGGCATCTTCCAGGTTGAGCGGTTCGCTTCGCTTGGCAACCAGGCCCACCAAACCCTCGCCCAAAGGAAGTACCACACGCCCAACCGCTTGGGTACGCAAGCCGATGGTTTCCATGAGCACGAGCGACTCCAGCTCTTTATCGTAGAGATAAAAGGAGCACACATCGGTCTGCATGGCTTTGCGTATGCGGCGAACCATGGTCGACAGCGCGGCGTCGAGGTTTCGTGCGCCATTCACTTCTTGAATAACGCGTCGCAGCACCTCAAGCATGGACGTTTTACTATTCACTATTATCTGCCTCGCTGAGGGATTGTCCGGCTGGCTACCACTGCACTTACCCTGCAGTGATACGCGCGTTATCCTTCGTCATCTTGTGCCAAGCGCTGCACGCGCGGAGAAAGCTCCCTGAGTGCGCGCCGATAAACCTCGCGTTTGAACGGCACTACTTGCCCAAGCGGGTACCAGTAGCTCACCCATCGCCAACCGTCGAATTCCGGCTTGGGCGTGGCCGTCATACAGATCCGGTTTTCTTGGCAACGAATTTTGAGTAAAAACCACTTCTGCTTCTGGCCGATACAGACCGGCCGTGAGTGGGTACGAATCATGCGTCGTGGCAGACGGTAGCGCAGCCAGCCCCGGGTGCAGGCGACAATATCAACATCGTCGGCGGTTAAGCCGATCTCTTCGTGAAGTTCACGAAAAAGCGCTTGTTGTGGAGTCTCGCTTGCTTTGATGCCTCCCTGGGGAAACTGCCACGCATTTTGCCCTACACGACGCGCCCAAAGCAGCTGCCCCTGGCTATTGGCAATGATGATGCCAACATTGGGGCGAAAGCCGTCAGCGTCGATCACGGACATCACCTTCATAAATTTTCAGTTGTCCCCATTTTTCCACAAGGGAGACAACCGTATCAATACAATATAACGCTAAGTGGTTAAACCTAGGTGACTCTGCGATAATCCGGCGCTTTGTGTCCCACGACCAACGTCCACTATTCACCACCAACCGTAACCATAAGGGGAGCGCCGTGAGTCTGGCCATTTTCGATTTGGACAATACGCTGCTATCCATCGACAGCGATCACGCCTGGGGAGAGTTCTTGCTTGAACAGGGGGCGGTGGACCCCGTGGCGTACCGCGAAGCCAACGAACGTTTCATGGCTGATTACAATGCGGGCACGCTGGACATGGCGGCGTTTTTGGAAATGGCGCTCAAGCCGTTGGCCGATAACAGCCCCGAACAGCTAGTGGCGTGGCACCAGCAGTTCATGGCCAGCAAGATCGAGCCGCACATTCTACCCAAAGCCGAAGAGCTGCTGGCTCGGCACCGTACCAAAGGCGATACGCTGCTGATCATTACCGCCACCAACCGTTTCATCACCGGCCCCATCGCCGAGCGCCTGGGCGTAGATGATTTAATCGCCGTAGAACCCGAAATGATCGACGGCCGCTATACCGGACGTGTCGATGGCGTACCCAGCTACCGCGAAGGCAAAGTCACTCGTTTACAAGCGTGGCTGGAAGCCCAAGACCTCACGATGGACGGCGCGTGGTTCTACAGCGACTCCCACAACGACCTCCCGCTGTTGGAAAAAGTCGAGCACCCCGTCGCCGTCGACCCCGACGACACCCTACGCCAAGTGGCTGAAGAGCGAAACTGGCGAATTATGAGCCTGCGGGATTAAGGTAAGTGTCACGCATTTCTTGAGATGGCGACAGCCGCCTCGATATTACCGCCGTAATTCATCCAACCTAATGCCACCATCGGCACCCCTAGCGGGGTGCTTCGCGGGTGCGCTCCGCTTACCACGCGCTACAAGGTGCCCACCGTCAGTACGTGACACTCCGTAGCGCGGCGTAACGAATCTTGCGAGGTAACGAGCAAATGAGGCACCCGCGAAGGCGGCGATTAGCCGCCCGGATGGAGCCACCATGAACCATCAAATCTTGGTGACTCCATCGTCCCCCCTAACGTGGTGCTTCGCGGGTGTGCTCCGCTTACGCCGCGCGACAGGATGAGTGAATAGATACAAAAAACCCCGCAAGACATCTTGCGGGGTTTTGCGTGACTAACCGCTTGTTAAAAGCGCTTAGCAGGCGCGCTTAGCCAAGCAGATGCTCGACGGCAGCACGCTCTTCGCGCAGTTCTTTCTCGGTGGCTTGCATCTTCTCTTTGCTGAATGCATCCAGCTCGAAACCTTGTACGATTTCGTATTTGCCACCCTGGCAACGAACCGGGTAGGAGTAGATGATGCCTTCGGCGATGCCGTAGCTGCCGTCGGAAGGAATCGCCATGCTGACGATGCCGTCGCAACCCAGCGCCCAATCGCGCATGTGGTCGATGGCAGAAGACGCAGCAGAAGCGGCAGAGGACGCACCGCGCGCTTTGATGATGGCGGCACCGCGCTGTTGAACGGTCGGGATGAAGTCGTTTTCGTACCAGTCACGCTCGACCAGATCGAAAGCGGCTTTGCCGTCGACTTTGCACTGGGCCAGATCCGGGTACTGGGTGGCACTGTGGTTGCCCCAGATGATCATGTTTTCGACGTCCGTGACGTGCTTGCCAGTTTTTTGAGCCAGCTGCGTCAGCGCGCGGTTGTGGTCCAGACGCGTCATGGCAGTGAACTGGCCTGCGTCCAGATCCGGCGCGTTGCAAGAAGCAATCAGCGCGTTGGTGTTGGCCGGGTTACCGACGACCAACACTTTGACGTCACGGCTGGCGTGGTCGTTCAGCGCTTTGCCTTGTACAGAGAAGATCGCGGCGTTGGCTTCCAGCAGATCTTTACGCTCCATACCCGGGCCACGCGGACGCGCACCTACCAGCAGGGCGAAATCGGCATCTTTGAAGGCAACGTTCGGGTCGTCGGTGGCAACGATGTCTTGTACCAGCGGGAACGCACAGTCGTTGACTTCCATCACGACGCCGTTCAGCGCGTCCATCGCTTGAGGAATTTCGAGAAGCTGGAGAATGACGGGCTGATCCGGCCCCAGCATGTCGCCAGCGGCAATACGGAAAATAAGAGAGTAGCTGATCTGGCCGGCACCGCCGGTAATCGCAATACGTACTGGATCTTTCATCATTGCTCCTTGATGGTTCGCCTAATGGAGGTTCGCCTGGTAAAGAATAGCGCCACGATGTTATGCCCAGATGCTCAAAAACTCAATCAGACATGAGACGACTACCCATTTGCCCGCGGGCTTGGTACTCGCTGAAAACGGCCAGTTACGCTATGGTGTGACGGGCTGCGGCACCTTCCTTACCGCACTCTTTATCTTTTGTCATCCTATTTGGAACCGTGACTTCCCATGCGACGAATTCCCCCCTCTTACGCGCTGGCAAGCCTTCTGGTGCTGGCGTTAGTGGTATGGCTGGCCGTTGGCGATTTTCAGCAGTTTCAATCGTCACCTCCTGAAAGTGCAGCAGAGGAAGCCGAGACCCTTCCCCGCGTCGAGGTAAACACTCAGCAGAGCACGCCCTATATTCCCCAGCAGGTGCTGCAGGGCCAGCTGACCGCCGAGCGCGAAACGGTGCTGCGTGCCAACGTCGGGGGGTATGTAGCAGAGAAGCCGATTGAGCAAGGAGAAAGCGTGCGCCAGGGCGAAACGCTACTCGTGCTGGATAACGATGCCCTGCCCGAGCGCTTGCAGCAGGCCAGAGACGAGCTAGCGCTGGCCGAAGCCGAGTACGCTGGCGCCCAGAACTTGCGCCGTCGCGAGCTAATTTCACAACCGGAACTGCTGCGCTTACAGAGTGCGCTCAGCGGCAGCGCGGCCCAAGTAGCTCAGCTCGAGAAGCAACTACAAGACACTCGCCCTACGGCCCCGTTCGAGGGCGTATTAGACCGCGTACAGGTGGAGCTTGGCGATCTGCTCCAGCCTGGCGAAGAGTGGGCGCGCTTGATCGATGACCGCCGCTTGACCGGCACCGCCTGGGTATCTCAGCAGCAGGTAGGCGAATTGGCCGTTGGCTTGCCCGTGACGGCGCGCTTGCTCAACGGCGGCTCGCTCACCGGCGAAGTCAGCTATATCAGCAGCCGGGCAGAAGAAGCTACCCGCTCCTTCTATATCGAAGTAGCGCTCGATAACCCCGAGCGCCTGCGCCTGGCGGGCGGCAGCGCCGAGTTCACCATTACTTTGCCGCCTCGTCAGGTCCACACGCTCTCCCCGGCGCTGTTTAGCCTGGATGATCGGGGCCAGCTAGCCATCAAGCACTTGGATGACGAGGATCGTGTGGTGCAAACCGCCGTCGAGCTGGTGAGCGCCGACACCGAGCGCGCCTACGTCAGCGGACTCCCCAACCCGGTCACCCTCATTACGTTAGGGGCTGGTTTGGTGAACCCCGGCGACGCGGTAACGCCGGTGCCTGCCCAGGAAGGTGGACATGCGACAGCTGATTAATGCCGCCCTCACCCATACGCGTACTACGCTGCTGCTGCTGGTAGGGCTTCTGCTGGCGGGCACTGCTGCATGGCAGATGATTCCCAAGGAGGCGAACCCGGACGTGACGATTCCGATCATCTACGTCTCCCTCGCCCTGGAAGGTGTCAGCCCCGAAGATGGCGAGCGGCTGCTGGTCCGCCCCATGGAGCAAGAACTGCGCGGCATCGAAGGGCTGCGTAAATTTACTGCGCAATCCAGCGAAGGGCATGGCTCGGTGACACTGGAGTTCGACCCCGGTTTTGACCCAGACACCGCGCTGGCCGATGTGCGCGAGCGCGTGGATATTGCCCGCAGCAGCCTGCCCGATGAAGCTGAAGAGCCTCGGGTGATGGAGGTGAATGTCTCGGAGTTCCCCGTTCTGAGTATCGGCCTCTCCGGCGACCTGGATACCCGCGAGCGTATGACCATCGCTCGGCGACTGAAAGAGGAAATCGAAGGCATCGCCGACGTGCTGGAAGTGGACATCGCCGGGGAGCGTGAGGACCTTTTAGAAATTGTCGTCGACCCACTGGTGCTAGAGAGCTACGGCGTCGATTTTGATACCCTCTTCAACCAAGTTTCCCGCAATAACCGTTTGGTGGCAGCCGGTAGCCTGGATACCGGCGCGGGGCGGCTGGCACTCAAAGTGCCCGGCATTATCGAGTCGCTGAACGATGTGATGAACATGCCTGTAAAGGTCGAGGGTGATCAAGTCGTCACCTTTGGCGACGTGGCTTGGATTCACCCTACCTACAAAGAGGCCGAAGGGTTCGCCCGCATTGATGGTCAGCCCGCCGTGGTGCTGGAAATTTCCAAACGCGCGGGGGCCAATATCATCGCCACCATCGAGGCGGTGCGCGCGACCTTTGCCCAAGCCGAGGACCTTTTGCCCGAGCAGCTGCGCGTCACGACCATCTTGGACGAGTCCGTCACGGTCCAGAGCATGCTGTCTGAGCTGCTCAATAACGTGTTGACCGCCGTGGTGCTGGTGCTGGTCGTGGTGGTCGCTGTGATGGGCTGGCGGATGGCGCTGCTGGTGGGGCTGACGATTCCGGGGGCATTTCTCACCGGTATTCTGCTGGTGTGGGCGTTTGGTTTTACGCTCAATATCGTGGTGCTGTTTGCGCTGATTCTCGTGGCGGGCATGCTGGTGGATGGGGCCATCGTGGTCAGCGAGTTGGCGGACCGCTACCTGCACGAAGGCCAAGCGCCGCATCAAGCATGGCTCAACGCGGCCTCGCGCATGAGCTGGCCGGTGATTGCTTCCACGGCAACGACACTCGCCGTATTCATCCCGCTACTGTTCTGGCCCGGCGTGGTGGGCCAATTCATGAAGTACCTACCCGCCACGGTGATTTTGTGCCTGCTAGCCTCGCTGGCCATGGCGCTGGTATTTCTGCCCACCCTTGGCCGCCTGTTCACCCGCACCTCGCAGGCGAGTGGCACCGGGCCGATAGATGAAAGTACAGCGCTTGGGCGTGGGTATCGTCGGATCTTGAGCCGCCTGCTTCAGCATCCTGCCTGGGTATTGCTGTTTGCGGTACTGCTGATTGCCCTACTCTACACCGGCTATGCGCGCTTCAATCATGGCGTGGATTTCTTCCCTAACGTCGAGCCGGACAGCGCTCAAGTACTGGTGCGCGCCCGCGGTGATTTTTCGGCGGAGGAAACCGATGCCATTTTGCAGCGCGTGGAGCAGCGGCTGGGCGGACTGAGCGAAGTGGAAGCGCTCTATGCGCGCTCTTATGCCGTGCCCGATCAACAGATGGGCAGCGATGTGATTGGCATGCTGCAGTTTCAGTTCATCGACTGGCACCAGCGCCGCCCCGCGCGCACTATTCTGGCGGATATGGCCGAACGTACGCAGGATATCCCGGGTATTACCTTGGAGTTCCAAGAGCAGGAGATGGGCCCCGGCGGTGGTAAACCTATCGTGCTGGAGGTCAGTGCGACCGACCCAGAGGTTGCCGATGCGGGGGTCGACCAACTGACGGCCATGATGCGCCAACTGGGCGGTTTCACCGATATTCAGGATAACCGCAGCTTGCCGGGGGTCGAGTGGCAGGTGAACGTGGATCGTGAAGCCGCCGCCCGCATGGGAACCGACATCACCACGATTGGTAGCGCCGTGCAGCTACTCACGACCGGGCTGCAAGTAGCGTCTTACCGCCCGCCCACGGTAAACGACGAGGTGGATATTCGGGTGCGACTGCCGGAGAACTGGCGCACGCTGAATCAGCTCGAGCGTTTGACGATTAATACCCCGCGCGGTCAGGTACCGATTTCACACTTTGTAGAGATCACCCCTGCGCCGAAAGTGGGCACGCTCAACCGTATCGATGGTCGCCGTGCCATTACGGTAGAGGCTGACTTAGCGCCAGGGTTCTTAGCCGATGAGCGGCTGCGCGCGCTATTAGACGCAGGCCAAGGTCAATTGCCCGACGGCTTGATGGTCAACGTCGCCGGTGAACAGGAGGATCAGCAGGAGTCGATGCAGTTTCTGGTCGGTGCTTTCTTGATTGCAATTGGCTTGATGGCACTGATTCTGGTGACGCAGTTCAATAGCTACTACCAAGCAGCGCTGGTGCTCTCGGCGATTGTGTTTTCCACCGCCGGAGTGTTGATGGGCTTGCTCATTACCGGGCAGGCTTTTGGCATCGTCATGGTGGGTATGGGGGTCATCGCGCTGGCAGGCATCGTGGTGAACAACAATATCGTGCTGATCGATACCTATAACGAGCTACGCGCCGATGGCATGCCACCTGCGCAGGCGGCGTTGGAAGCGGGTTGCTTACGCCTGCGGCCCGTGTTGCTCACGGCCATTACCACGGTGCTAGGTTTGATGCCGATGGTATTAGGGGTGAACGTGAACCTCTTCGCCCCGGCGCTTGGGTTCAACGCCCCTTCCGCCCAGTGGTGGACACAGATGTCCAGCGCGATCGCTGGCGGCCTCACCTTTGCCACCGCCCTTACCCTGCTGCTCACTCCCTGCATGCTGGTGATTGGCGGGGCGTTGAGGCGTAACAAGTAAAGGCTGGGCGGTGAACCGTTGTGATTCAGGCAGCGACGTGCGCTGCCTGAGGAGGAGGTGTCAAGCGGGAGACTTGGCCTGCTGAGGGCTGTGGGCAGCGTGTAGCCGGGCGATGAGCTGGTCTTCCAATGCAAAGCGCTCAGTCAGCCCTTTGGCGAGGCGGTCGATCCAAGCGGGAAGCCGCGCCAGGTTCTGCTGGCAACGCACCGGAGAGGCGAAATCCTCGTCGAACTCCAGCACCATGGCCGTGGACATCTCTAGCCGTTCGAGCAGTTTAGCGGCGATCTGGAGTGCGCTGTCGTCGTCGAACGCTTTGGCTTCTTCCGCTAGCTGCGGATACACCTCGAAGTGTCCGGCGCTGATGTAATCCATCAGCAGTTCGCTAAAGGTATCGATGCGCGCCTTGCTGACGGCCTCTAGCTCTACGTCGCAGGCATCTTTTAGCTCAATGAAGCTCACCAGCAGCGCACGGCGTTGGTCCAGCCAGCGGTCGATCAGGCTGTGCACGCCCCCCCAGCGCTCCAGGGCATTTTTGCAATCTTCGAGCATGGGGCTTTCTCCTTGCAGATAGCCGCCTTGAACAGGGCTAGACTCGCCTTTCCTTCTACCTCTGTCAATCGTGGCGGAGATGATTTCCTTGATACTGGATAGTGTGCCTTCGATAGTCAACGATTACGTCAGGCAGCCGCGACTAACTCGACCGCCTGACGCCTATCCTAGCGCTTAATGGCCAGCCATAGAATACGCAGTGGCACCAGCGCGAGCACTAAAAAGCCAATCAGCGTCCAGGCGGGCAACGAGAGGCCTAACAGCATGAAGTCGATCTCGGCGCACTCGCCTGACCCTGTCAGCACCCTCGCCACGACCTCCTGCATGGGCAGAATGTCCATCATGTAATCGAGCCCCGGGCCGCAGCTCGGCACTTCATCGGCAGGCAGACCTTGTAGCCATACGTGGCGACCGGCAATGAACGCGCCAGTGCCCACGGCCGCAAGCCCTAATACGCCGTAGATGCCTTTGCCTACACCGCCTTTGGGGTTATGAATGGCCGCTACCGCCAACACCAACCCTGCCGCAATGACCGCAACGCGCTGAAAGATACACAGCGGGCAAGGTTCCAAACCGACGATGTGTTCGAGGCTCAAGGCGACGGCCATCATCAGTACGCAAAAGGCAACACCGGCGAGCGCTGCCGGACGAATGGCGGGTGTAATCATTGAGCGTCCTCGGAGGGGAGTGCAGACAGTGCCCGTGACTCACGCGCTTTGGCAAAATAGCTTTCAAGAAACGCGCTAAAGCTCTCTTGATCGGCCTCTTCGATATCCCGCTGCTGCTGATGCGAGGTATCGATCAACTGCGCCAACAGCGCTTCGCGTGAGCGCAGCATCGGCGTAGCTTTCAGCTTATCCGCTTGTGCCTGGGCCATCTCAAGCAGCGTGTCGCTAAGCGAGCCATTACCTTCCTGTAAACGCGCCAGCATCTTTCCTGACGGCGTTAGCGATGGGTCTTCGAGACGCGGTGCCAGGTCGTCGAGCGCAGCGGCATGAGGCGCACCCTCTTCGACCGCATCGAGCAATCGCGCCACTTCCCTCATTTCCGCAAAGATTTGCTCACTCCACTCAGGCAGCGTGACCGACTCACCATCCCGCATTAGGCGCAGGTCCGGGTCGCGCCCCCGCTCCACCACCAAACGGCGGTTATCGTCTAAACGATCACACTCTTCGTCGGAGATCCAAGGGCTATCGCTGAGCAAACACCACATCAAGAACGTATCGACAAAGCGCATCTGGGTTTCGGTCACGCCCAGCGGGTCGAACGGGTTGAGGTCCAGGCAGCGCACTTCGATGTACTCGACGCCCCGAGCTTCCAGCGCTTGGCTTGGCGTTTCGTTGTGCTTGGCGACGCGCTTGGGCCGAATGTCGCTGTAGTACTCGTTTTCGATCTGCAGGATATTGGCGTTGAGCTGCTGCCACTCATCGCCGTTTCTAACGCCCAGCGCCTCGTAATCGGGCCAGGGCGTGGAGATGGCGTGACGCAGCGTATTGACGTAATTCGACAGCGAGTTGAAGCAAATTTTGAGCTGCGACTGCACCTTGTTTTGGTAGCCGAGATCCGACATGCGTAGCGTCGTGGCATAAGGCGCGTAGTAGGTGTCGTCACTCAGCGGCTGGAGCTTATCCGGCACTTGGCCATGGGGCAGGAAGCTCTTGTCGATGGCCGGAGAGGCACCAAACAAATAGAGCAACAGCCAGCTATGGCGGCGGAAGTGACGAATCATTCCGAAATAACGAGTCGAGCGGTAGTCGTTGAAGGGAATATTGGTGGCTTTTTCCATTTCCCGCAGGGCGTGCCACATATCCTCCGGCAACGATACGTTGTAATGCACGCCGGCGATGGCCTGCATGATACGCCCGTAGCGCACATCCAGTCCCTTGCGATAGACATGCTTCATGGTGCCCACGTTGGAGCTGCCGTAATCCGCAATGGGAACGCTATCGTTACCTGACAGCCTTGAGGGCATGCTACCCGGCCAAATCCACTCGTTTTCCAAGTGGTGATAGGTAAAGGTGTGCAGGTCGGATAAAAAGGCCAGCGCCTCTTTCGGCTCGGAGTACACCGGGGTGATGTACTCTAGTAGCGCCTCGGAGTAATCGGTGGTGATATGCGGGTGAGTCAGCTTCGACCCGAGCGCATGGGGATGCGCCGTTTGCGCAATATGGCCGTTGGCATCGACACGCAGCCCCTCTTTCTCTAGCCCGCGACGCAAGCGCCTTAAACGCCCTAGCCGTGCACTCGGCAGCAGCCGCTCTACCTGGGCGGTGAGCGAAGGTGGCACAGTGAGTGGTTCAGACAAGGTGAACACTCCTTGTTAGTAAGGCCTGCATCGAGCAGGCCTTGTTGACGTCAGCTGGCATTGCCATAACCATTACCCTGCTTTCTAATCGAGAATAGACAGCAGGATATGGCGGCAATGGTTAAATATTCAAGACACGCGACTATTTGCCCCGCTTGGCCTTGAGTAACGCAGCCCCCAGCGCGCCCATGGCGGCTGGGGCTTCATTGGCTTGACCTCCCTGACGCTGACCACCTTGGCGCTGGCTGCGAGCAGGTTTACGCGGCGCTGCCGAGGCCGTGGTGCCCGGCGCATCGGGCTGTTCCGGTTCGTCATCCAGGCGCATGGATAGCCCTACCCGTTTCCGCGGAATGTCCACGCTCATCACTTTGACCGTGACGATATCGCCCGCTTTGACGACGCTGCGCGGGTCATCGATGAAGCGGTCGGACAGCGCCGAGATATGCACCAAGCCGTCTTGATGAACGCCAATATCCACAAACGCCCCGAAGTGGGTCACGTTGGTGACGGTGCCTTCCAGCACCATGCCCAGCTTGAGGTCTTTGAGGGTTTCGACGCCCTCACGGAATTCGGCAGCTTTGAATTCGGGCCGCGGGTCGCGACCGGGCTTGTCCAGCTCTTTGAGAATGTCGCTAACCGTAGGCACACCAAAACGCTCGTCGGCGAAGTCGGCGGGCTTGAGCGCTTTCAGAGTGGCGCTGTCGCCAATCAGGCCTTTCACATCACGACTATTCTGCTTGGCGATACGCTCCACCAGCGTATAGGCCTCGGGGTGAACAGCACTGGCATCCAGCGGGTTATCGGCATTGCTAATGCGTAGAAAGCCTGCGCACTGCTCGAAGGTTTTCGGGCCTAGACGGCTCACTTCCAGCAGCTCTTTACGGCTCTTGAATGCCCCCTGCACGTTACGCTGGGCCACGATATTTTCGGCGATGGCGGCGCTTAGCCCTGCGACACGAGACAGCAGCGCGCTGGAGGCGGTGTTGAGATCCACGCCCACGGCGTTCACACAGTCTTCGATGACCGCTTCCAAGCTACGCGAGAGCTGCACTTGGGAAACATCGTGCTGATATTGGCCAACGCCGATGGATTTGGGTTCGATCTTCACCAGCTCGGCCAAGGGGTCTTGCAAACGCCGGGCAATCGAGACGGCACCGCGAATGGTCACGTCGAGATCCGGCAGTTCGCGCGCAGCGTACTCGGATGCCGAGTACACCGATGCGCCCGCCTCGGACACCATCACCTTGCTCAGCCGGTGGGCAGGCGCCAGCGCTTTTACCAGCTCACCCGCTAGTTTGTCGGTTTCTCGGCTGGCGGTGCCGTTACCCACGGCGATCAACTCAACGCCATGCTGCTTGACCAGCTTAGCGAGCACGTTGAGCGACTCGTCCCAACGGTTTTGCGGCGCATGGGGATAAATGGTGGCTTGGTCGACGAACTGGCCGGTGGCATCGATCACTGCTACTTTACAGCCGGTACGCAGGCCGGGGTCGAGTGCCAGAGTCACTTTCTGCCCGGCAGGCGCTGCCAGGAGCAGGTCTTTGAGGTTGGCGGCAAACACGTCGATGGCAGTCTGTTCGGCCTGGTCACGCAGGCGGCCCAGCAGCTCGGTTTCCAGCGCAGTGTAAAGTTTCACACGCCAGGTCCAGCGCACCACTTCGCTCAGCCACTTATCCGCCGCGCGCCCCTCATCGCTAATGCCCACCTGCTTGGCAATCGCCACTTGCGCAGGATGAATCGGCGCGTCGTCTTCACCCGGCAAACGGATCGCTAGGCTCAAGACGCCTTCATTGCGGCCACGGAACATGGCCAGCGCCCGGTGCGAGGGCACTTTCGCCAGCTTTTCATCGTGCTCGAAGTAGTCGGAGAACTTAGCGCCCTCCTGCTGTTTGCCATCCAGCACGCGCGCACTGAGTTCGCCTTCTTGCCATAGCCGCTCCCGCAGTTGACCAATCAGCTCGGGGTCTTCTGCAAAGCGCTCCATCAGAATCTGCTTGGCACCATCCAGCGCCGCCTTGGCATCTTCAATGGCGGGGATATCCCCTTCGGCTTCGCGCAGGTATTGGGCGGCTTCGCTTTCGGGCTCAAGCGTTGGATTTGCCAGCAGCGCATCCGCCAGCGGCTCCAGCCCCGCTTCACGGGCAATTTGCGCTTTAGTGCGGCGCTTTTTCTTGAAGGGGAGGTATAAATCTTCCAAACGCTGCTTGGTATCGGCGGCTTGAATGGTCGCTCTGAGGGTCGAATCCAGCTTGCCCTGCTCATCGATGGCGGCGAGTACCGCCTCACGACGCTCTTCCAGCTCGCGCAGGTAGCGCAGGCGTTCGTCCAACTGGCGAAGCTGCGTATCATCCAGCGCGCCGGTGACTTCTTTACGGTAACGGGCAATAAAAGGCACGGTAGCGCCCCCATCCAGAAGCTCTACCGTGGCGGCGACCTGTTCAGGCCGGACGCTTAGCTCTTCAGCCAAGCGTGCAGTAATGCGTTGTTTGACATCCATAACGTGCAACTAACTCATGCAGCATTCGAGGTGCCGACAAGGTACCACAAACCACCTGGGGTGGCATGGCTTGGGTCGCATGGACTGAGTGGCCGACACCCCATACTGCTAGGCGGGCACGAAACGCAGCGCTACGCCGTTGTTGCACCAGCGCAGGCCGGTAGGCTCGGGACCATCTTCGAAGACGTGGCCTTGGTGCCCACCGCAGCGTGCGCAGTGGTACTCGGTGCGCGGCCAAACCAGTTTGAAATCCAGCTTGGTCAGCAAGTGACCTTCGACATGTTCGAAGAAACTCGGCCAACCCGTGCCCGAGTCGTACTTCATAGCACTGGTGAACAGCAGCAAATCACAGCCTGCACAACGGTACTCGCCCTCACCGTACTGTTTATCCAAAGGGCTCGAGAACGCCGCTTCGGTGCCCTCTTCACGCAGTACGTAAAAGGCGTCGTCCGAGAGGCGCTCCCGCCACGCCTCTTCACTCAGTTCCAGTTTTTCCAACCCAGGCGCGGCTTCGAGATCGAGACGAGGAAAACCGAACGAGACCCCTGGCAGCACACCGGCTAAACCGGTCAACCCTGCCAAGCCTAAAAAGTGGCGACGTTTCATTGGCGTGACTCCCATCGACAACGGTCGAATAGCAAAGAGAAACAAGCAGATATGAAAAAGGGACAGTGCCGTGGCACCGTCCCTTTCTGACTACTTAGTTGTCCGTACGTTCGACAACTTACAGCGAGGCGTAAAAAATTACGTCAACTGCGGGCCCGCTTGAATGATTGCTTCGTTAACGCCCTCAAACTTCTTGAAGTTATCGACGAATTTCGTGGCCAGCTCTTGCAAGTGGCGGTCGTAGGCGTCGCGGTCTGCCCATGTTTCACGCGGGTCGAGCAGGCTGGAATCGACACCCGGTACGGCGACCGGCACATTCAAGTTCAGGCCATCGATGTGCTTGGTGTCCACATCACGAAGAATGCCCGACTGGATGGCGCTAATGATCGCGCGGGTGGTTGGAATGGAGAAACGCGAGCCGCCTTCACCATAAGCACCGCCGGTCCAGCCAGTATTGACCAAGTAAACCTGAGCGTCTTTTTTCTCGACGCGCTTGATGAGCAGGTCCGCGTACTCACGGGCCGGGCGCGGGAAGAATGGTGCCCCGAAGCAGGTGGAGAACGTCGCCGCCAAGCCTTCGGACGAGCCCATTTCGGTGGAGCCGACTTTGGCCGTGTAGCCTGACAGGAAGTGGTAAGCCGCTGCTTCTTTGGACAGCACGGAAACCGGCGGCAGCACACCGGACATATCGCAGGTCAGAAAGACGATGGCGTTCGGCTCGCCTGCCAGATTTTCCGCGACACGTTTTTCGACGTGCTCCAGCGGGTAAGCCGCGCGGGAGTTCTGAGTCAGGCTGTCGTCGGCGTAATCCGGCTCGCGGCGGTCGTCGAGTACGACGTTTTCCAGCACGGTGCCGAACTTGATCGCGTTCCAGATGACCGGCTCGTTCTTCTCAGACAGGTCGATGCACTTGGCGTAGCAGCCGCCTTCCATGTTGAAGACGATACCGTCGCCCCAGGCGTGTTCGTCATCACCAATCAAGAAGCGCGCCTGGTCGGCAGACAGCGTGGTTTTACCGGTGCCAGAGAGACCGAAGAACAGGCAGGTCTCACCATCTTCGCCCACGTTGGCCGAGCAGTGCATCGGCAGCACGTCGGAAGCGGGCAGCAGGAAGTTTTGAACGGAGAACATGGCTTTCTTCATTTCGCCTGCGTAGCGCATGCCAGCGATCAGCACTTTACGCTCGGCGAAATTGATGATGACGCAGCCATCGGAATTGGTGCCGTCGCGGTTCGGGTCACACTCGAAGCCAGCGGCGTTAAGAATCGTCCACTCCTCTTTGGCCGCCTGGTTGTAGGCCTGCGGGCGGACGAACATGGTGCGACCAAACAGGTTCTGCCAGGCGGTTTCCGTGGTCACGCGTACCGGCAGGTAGTGAGTGGCATCGCTGCCGACATGCAGTTCAGAGACGAAATGCTCGACGCCGCCCAGGTGCTCTTCCACGCGCGCCCACAGGGCTGAAAACTTTTCCGCGTCGAAGGGGCGGTTGACACTACCCCAGTCGATGCTGTCGCGGGTCGTGGGTTCATCGACAATATAACGATCTTTCGGCGAACGCCCAGTGCGCAGGCCGGTGTTTACTACCAGAGCACCATTGGCG